>CANQAR010000134.1 GCA_947588845.1 uncultured Lachnospiraceae bacterium | reverse complement strand
CCGGAGCAGTTCAGCCCTTTCAGGAAAGCTTCCGGCTCTGTCCGTTTCAGCTAAACTTAATGACATTGGTTCACTCCGTGACCAGCAACAACACTCCGCGATACAGAAAACCCTCCACTGGAGGCTTTTCTGCATACTCAGGTATGCACAGAAATGCTGCTTTTGTAGCATTTTGCGCGGGAAGTGAGCTGTAAGACATACTTGTATGTCTGTCAGCGAACGCCGCGGTCAACCATGGAATGAACAAAGAGAATTCCATGGTCCGCGCCTCAGACCTCGGGATTTCCGCACAAAATGTGCGGAAATCACCTCGAATTCGGTGGGAGAGTGAACTGTAACGACATTTTTCCTGTGAAAGTTGACATTTCCCTCTTCCAGAGGCATAATGTTATAAAATGATGCCAAGGTCGAAAGGTCATGTGTTCCATGTTTACATGGAAAAGCATGACATTGAGACCCCAAAAACACCGAAAAGGAGCCATTTTTCATGGAAAAATGTGCGGATTTGAGGTGTTTCAGAATTGCGGAAGCACGAAGTGCGGAGCAATTCGTGGCATCATGGGGGCAAAATACCTTTTGCCCCCAGCATCATAAAATCGTACAAAGGAGTATCTCGGATGGCAGAAATGATGTCGGTAAAAGAAGCCGCCCGCCTTTGGAATCTGACGGAAAGAAGAATTACCGGTCTTTGCCGGGAGGGAAAAATCGACGGTGCAAAAAAGCATGGCCGTTCCTGGCTGATTCCCGTCAATGCCGTAAGACCCGCGGACAACCGGATAAAAAGCGGCCTTTATAAAAAGAAACAGCGGCCAGCCGACCTGCCCCTGCCTGTCGGCATATCGGATTACCGCCTGGCTTCCACGGAATACTATTATGTCGATAAAACCATGATGATCAAAGATTTTATCGACGAACGGCCGATGGTCTCTCTCTTTACGCGTCCGCGCCGTTTTGGAAAAACGCTGAATATGGATATGATCCGTACCTTTTTTGAGAAAGCGGACGAGGATACCTCGGCCTGTTTCCGGGATAAAAAAATCTGGCGCTGCGGGAAAAAATACCGGGAGTATCAGGGCAGATATCCCGTGATTTTTCTCACATTCAAAGATGTGAAAAAAGACACATGGGAGGAGACCTATGACAGTATTGTGCAGATTATCCTTCTTGAGTTTAAAAGACATGCGGAACTGAATGACAGCGACAGAGTCAGCGACAAAGATTATTACCGGAAAGTCATCTGCGGGAAGGCAACCAGAAACGACATGGAAAACTCCCTGATGATGCTCACCAAGATGCTTCACGATCATCACGGCACCGCACCGGTTCTGATCATTGATGAGTATGACATCCCTATCCAGCAGGGATATATGCGGGGGTTTTATGATAACGTGATCCTCTTTATGCGCAACCTGTTTTCAGGGGGACTGAAAGATAACAGACATCTCACGTTTGGTTTCCTGACCGGCATTCTTCGTGTTTCAAAAGAAAGCATTTTCAGCGGGCTAAATAATTTAAAGGTCAACTCCGTTTTAGATAACAAATACAGTTCTTATTTCGGTTTTACATCTGATGAAGTGCGGGAAATGGCAGAATACTATGGAGCTGCTGATAAATTTGAAGAAATCTGCGAGTGGTATGACGGTTATCGTTTTGGCGGATCAGACATTTTTAATCCCTGGTCTGTGATCAATTATTTCAGCAATGGATGCGAACCGAGAGCTTTCTGGCAGTCCACCGGAAGCAATGATATTATTGGCGAGGTGATCAGTCAGGCTGACCGGGAAATTTATGACAGACTGACTTCTCTGATAAAAGGAGAGACGTTTACAACCTATATCGATACAGGCGTCATCTATCCGCAGATCAGGAACAATCCGTCAACCATCTACAGTTTTCTTCTGGTCGCGGGATATCTGAAAGCAGTCAGGACGTCGCTCTCTTTTACCGGCGACTTCCTGTGTGAGGCAGCGCTGCCAAACAAAGAAATATCTTTTGTTTACAAAAAAGAAATCCTTCAAAAGCTTGAGCCTGTGATACCGCAGTCGACATCCGCCGCCATACAGGAGGCTGTCTGTTCCGGCGACAGTTTCCGGCTGCGCAGGATGATCCGGACACTTCTCTTACAATCCGCCAGCTGTCATGACACGGTGGGCGAAAACTTCTATCACGGCTTTATGCTTGGATTATGCGCTCTGTTCGACGGCTTTTATACCACTTCCAACAGAGAGTCCGGATTCGGGAGATACGATATTCAGCTGAGACCGAAGGACGACAGGCTGCCCGGTATTCTGATTGAACTGAAAGCCGGAAAAGACTGCAGTGAGGATGATCTGAAAGGATTGTCTGAAGCCGCTCTGCAGCAGATTGAAGAGAAAAAATATGACGCGGAGATGAAAAGTCTGGGAATCAAAACAATTTATAAATATGGTGTGGCATTCTGCAGAAAAAACGCAGAAGTTACCGTAAATGAGCCCTGAACGTTTACTGGAATAAAACTCAACAGATACGGAGGAATTTTCATGAACAGAGAAAGCTTCAGACGTGGTCTGAAAGACGGAATACCAATCGGCCTCGGCTACTTTGCCGTGGCCTTCACCTTCGGCATGATGGCCGTTTCCGGCGGACTGAGCACCTCTCAGGCGGTACTGATTTCGCTGACCAACCTGACCTCGGCGGGCCAGTTCGCGGGCCTGGACATCATCATAGCGGGCGGCTCCTACTGGGAGATCGCGCTGACGCAGCTTGTAATCAATCTGCGCTACTGCCTAATGTCCTTCTCTCTCTCCCAGAAGCTGGAGCGGGGAATCCCTCAGATTCACCGGTATATCGTCGCCTTCGGCGTGACGGATGAAATCTTTGGAGTCAGCGCCAGCCAAGAGGGAAAACTCAGTCCCTGGTACAACTACGGCGCCATGTGCGTGGCGATTCCCGGCTGGTCGCTCGGTACGCTCGCGGGGGGCATCTCCGGAAACCTGCTGCCGGCTTTTCTGGTCAGCGCGATGGGGATCGCGATCTACGGCATGTTCCTTGCCGTGATCATCCCGCCCGCAAAGACGAACCGCGCCGTCCTCGGCGTAGTTATCGGCGCGATGGCTGTCAGCAGTCTGTTCGCGTATGTGCCGGTTCTCAATAAAGTGTCATCCGGTTTCGTCATCATCATCACCACCCTGCTCGTCGCGAGCATCGCGGCGTATGTCTGCCCTGTGGAGGAAGAAAAGGAGGCAAATTCCAATGAGTCATAACATATACATTTATATACTGGTCATGGCGGGCGTGACTTATCTCGTCCGCATGCTCCCTCTGGCCCTGATCCAGAAAGAGATCACAAGTCCTTTTGTGAAATCATTTCTGTTCTACGTGCCTTACGCCTGCCTCGCGGCAATGACCTTCCCCGCGATTCTCACATCGACCGGGAGCATCATCTCTGCCGTCGCGGGCTTTGCCGTCGCACTGATCGCGGCCTACAAAGAAAAGAGCCTCGTCACCGTGGCTCTTCTGGCATGCTGTGCGGTATTTATTGTTGAGAGGATTCTGGCGTTTCTGGCCTGAACAGGATTCTACGACACTTTCGGCAGATTCCAGCGGAACCGGGCCGCCAGATACCGCAAAATGATTATAATCAGAAAGGCGCCCGGCATCGCAATCTTCCAGGAACCGGACACCTGGTAAATCATATTCATCGATACGCCCCCCAGGATGGATGCCAGGGCATAGACATGCTTTGTGAATATGTCCGGCGTCTGTCCGGACATGATATCCCGGAGGGCTCCGCCTCCCACACCTGTCATAAATCCCAGAAACGAGAGCAGAAACATATTTTCGGCATATCCGGCGTCCGCCCCGATCATCACGCCGTCCACCGTGAAAGCGGCAAGTCCGACCGTATCAAACCAAAAAAACAGATGTTCATAGGCCAGGGCGATCCGCGGCGGCATTCTCCTGTGCAGATACAGCAGAATAAAAACAATATTGGCGACGATGACCGCCACGCCGACATAAAACGGATCCAGAAACATTTTCGGCGGTATTTTTCCGACGATCAGATCCCGGAGCAGACCGCCGCCGCAGGCGGTTGTCACGGCCAGAACATTAACTCCGAAAATATCCATCCCTTTGTGTATCGCTGTGAACGCGCCGGAAATCGCAAACGCGATGGTTCCGACCAGATCAAATATCCCGAGCAATGTCCAGGTCATGACCGCTTATCCTCCTGTTTCCTGTACAATTTGCGTTCACTCCATAGCCGAATAATTCCCTGTAGTACAGAAATACCGCTTTCACAGCATTTCGCGCCACGAAAATCATCTCAGGCTCAATGGAGGATGAACTGAAAATTCATGTATCATTCCACTGTATTCCTCTCAAGGAAAACCATGACGGCAATATCAAAAACAGCTTCCACGATCAGAGATGCTCCGGTAAACATCCACAGAACCACTGTGGACTCAAACGGGCTTCCAAGAATCACAGCGGCGCAGATAATGGAAACCGCCGCGCTGACAGCCGGAAGTACCCACTTGCCGGTCTTTAAACGCATCGCGTCCACCGCCCACTGAACCTTTACAAACCCGGCAACCAGAACGACTACGCCGTAAAGAATCGTGAGAATCGGGAAAGTTACGATAAACCACTGTGTCTTAAACGCGCAGAATACGCCGGCTGCAAGAGCGATAAGTCCCTTGACAAGGGTCTGGCTTGCGGCGCCCTCGACAGCGTCCATCCGGAAATAATTGATCACGCAGATCACAGCCAGAATGATCAGAACGATTCCGAACGCTATGATGATGCCTGAAGTAAACCGCACCGGATTGACCAGCAGCAAAATGCCGACCAGAATTTCAAACAGACATAAGAGGATACTGTTTGTATGCTGTTTTAAAAATTTCATAGGTAAATTCCTCCTTCGTATCCTTTTTTTCTGATTTTATCATTAATATATTTTCTTTTCAATACAAATTCTGTCTGTTTTTCACTAAAAACATTTTTGGCATATCAGATCTCCATATGCGGGCCGGCGTATGACAAACGTCAAAGGGGCTGTCGGAAAATGTCTGATGGGACAAACTCCCGATGACATATTTTCCAACAGCCCCTTCACAGTTCAAAGTTTATAATGCTTCTGTGACTTCCTCTGTCTCAGCTCCCGTTTCTGCCTCCGCCGTATCGGCGCCCGCTGCCGTCACTGATGTAATATGAGGATTAACGCCCTCATACCAGTACAGGAAGCCTTCCATATCAATTACATCGCCGATCTGCAGATTCTTGACCGCCGCATACACATCTGTGGTATTGTCGCACAGATATGACTCAACCGTAAAGGTGTAGGTCTCGCCGTTCAGAGAAACATTGAAGTACAGATCGTCTCCGTCCTGTCCGGAACCATCCCAGTTGTACAGGAACGGCACGTCATTTCCATCTGCATCCTGGCCTGCCGCCTCAACGGTCATCCCCTTGAAAGCTACATACTCATTCTGATGGTCGATCAGCTCGTCCGTTCCAAGAAGCTCCGTCACGTCCGTGATCGGTGCAACGTACTCGCCGTCCAGAATCTCAAAGGTCGCGTCAACGATCTCAACCTCGCCCGACCACTCGGACTTGTAGCCGCTGACACGGATCTTCGTTCCGACTTCAAGCTTCTCATAGTCCTCCTCCGAGCAGGCCATATCATACAGGAAATAAGCGCCGTCCTCCGCCTGTGTGTAGACCGTAGCCTTGTCCTCCCACCAGGACTGCTTTGCCTGCACGTACGTCTCAACTACAACCGGGGAATCCAGCTCTGCGGCGACATATTCCTCATGCGTCATGACTTCCCCGAATACCGCTTCCGGCTCAGACAGGTCTTCCGTTTCATCCTCAGCCATAGCCACGCCAGCCGGAATTACGGCAAGAGAGAGTGTTAACAGCAGCAACAATGACTTTTTCATGATTTTCCTCCTTACTGTTTCAGTCCTTCCTCCAACCGAGGCGGAGGAGAACTTTTACTCTTTCTGTTAAATCTTTGCATCCTTATCAGTTTGATAAAACCGATCATCCACAGTATACTCTTTTTTCATGGAATGTCAACATTTTCACAACTACAGGATTTTTCGTTCTCCTTCCACTTCGGCGTAAACAGGAATTGACGAAAGATTCTGTATCCGCGAGCCGTCCGCGCTGAAAATAAGGCCGCGCACAGCGTTCATATAATCCACATAATCGATGTTTGTCGTGTACCAGACATCCTGTTTTCCGTGAATTCCGTCACAGAAATCTTCCATCATCCCCCACGTACCGTCACGGTCAAACTCAAAGCTGTGTCCCCACACGTAAAGCAATGAGAGTCTTCTGAACGACGGGTTGTCCAGAAATTCATCCAGCATGGCCGGCGCGTCATTATGATGACAGCTCGGCGTCCAGCACATAAAATCTTCCGGAACACGGTAATTTCCTGTCGATTCAACGGTTCTGCTGTACGCAAATCCCAGACTTTTCAGCGTACTTATCACCCGTTCGTCATACTCCCCGAACGCATAGGAACACCCGCGGATGATCCGGCCGCTGTATGTCTCAAGCGCCAGGCGATCCTGATAAAATTCCCGCACCAGCAGCTCCTGCGGCAGATGCGTCGGAAATTCATG
Organism: uncultured Lachnospiraceae bacterium; assembly: GCA_947588845.1. Classification (GTDB taxonomy): domain Bacteria; phylum Bacillota; class Clostridia; order Lachnospirales; family Lachnospiraceae; genus Choladousia. The sequence continues at coordinate 4,966 of CANQAR010000134.1, read as the reverse complement.
GAGTACGCCGTGGCAGGCGATCTCGTGTCCTTCATACAATTCAGAAATCTCCTCTTTTGTCACAAAACCATCCCGATTCAGCGTTCCGGAATTCAGATGAAACGTCGCCTTCAATCCATACCGGTTAAACAACTTCACCAGACGGCGGTCAAAAATCTGACCGTCGTCATAGCTGAATGTAAGCGCTTTTTCCTTAAAACCGGGATAATATAATTTAAAGCTCATACTGTATTCCTCCATCATCATACCTTTGAACTCCCATAGACTCCACGGAGCACTGCTGCCGGTCACAACTCACATGGAAATGAGCCGCAATCTGCCGGACTGACTATGTATAAGAAGCTCTGACCAGTCACAGCCCACAAAGAATTGAGCCGTAATCTGCCGGACTGACTATGTATAAGAAACTCTGACCAGTCACAGCCCGCAAGGGAGTGAGCCATGACAACAGATAAATTCCAGATGCTCCCGCAAATTTTGCACACTGGGTTCCGGGCTGTTTCAGCAGACAGCTTTGATTTTGAACCCCGGCATTATCATAACGAGGTATAGGAAAACCGGGAAAAATCCGCATATCCTCCGCCAGGTTCCCCGTTGGAAGAAGCGTACATTCCGGCTGTGCACCCCGTAAAGCGTCCTTCCTCGTCTCCGCTCAGGTTTCTCAGATCAATTCCGGACAGCACATTTTCCCAAACATTCTGTCTCTTTAGGAAAACAGCAGCTTCCGGTCCTCTCACGTCGAGTCTCAGGTCAAACACCATCGGTTCTGCATCCTTCATCTGCTCTGTATCTGCTGTCGGTTCCGCATCCGCCTTCTGCTTCATATCCATTATCACAAGTACAATGTCCTTTTTATTTGCGCACGAAATTACCCGGACAGCCATTTTCCCATCCGTACCTGAGAAAAGTTCGACCCTGACATGATTTTCATTGCTGTTCAGAATCGCCAGTCCGGCGCAGTCACCCGCACTTCTGAAATGCAAAGTCAGCGCCGCTTCCACTCTGTAATTTCCATCCCGCTGCCGCACTGCCACGTACGCCGGGGATGCCTGTTCCTTCAATGTTTCCGGCCTCATATAAAGTCTCAGTGATCCTGGATGTTCCGTCAGGGAAACCGTACCTTCTTCCGGATTTCTCAGCATCACAAACTGCGGCGGCAGTTTTTCTCCGCTAAATGAATAAATTTTTTCTGTTTCTTTTGAGATTTTTCTGTCTGCATCCGTACCGGGAAGCTCCACGTGGTCTTCAAGTTTTCCAATACCAGGATTTACAACAGGCCATCCGTCTTCCCAGAATACCTTCGCCAGAAAAGTCTCGCGCCCCATCGGGGTATACCCCTGCCGCGGCCGGCACGCGAGCATAACCATGTACCAGTTTCCATCTCCATCCTCCACCAGATCCCCATGACCGACGCACGTAACCGGATACGCCGTGCCCAGATGTCGGTGCGTAAGGATCGGATTGCATGGATTGTATTCATACGGTCCAAACACACTGCGGCTTCTGGCGGCCACTATACAATGATGAAATCCCGTGCCTCCTTCTGCATGGATAATATAATAATACCCGTCTTTGAAGTACAGATGCGGACCTTCCGCCCATGTGGCATTTTTCTGAAATCCATGCAGTACTGTCACGGCCTCCCCGACCAGCTGCATCTTCTGCAGATTCAGCTCCTGGATCCAGATCTCACCATCTCCAAAATATCTGCAGCCCGCGGAATTTTCACGCTGGCCGATATAATAGCACGTACCGTCCCTGTCGAAGAAAAGACTCGAATCAATGCCCTTTGCCGCCTCACCCAGATAATACGGCTCTGACCAGGGCCCTTGCGGACAGCTGGCAGTCACAAGAAAATTGCCGCCGCCCGACACATTGGTCGTAATCATATAAAACGTACCGTCATGGTAACGGATCGTCGGCGCGTAAATCCCTTCGGAATGTCTGCAGCCTTTAAGCGGCACCTGGGAAGTCCGATCCAGCACATTTCCGATCTGTTCCCAGTCCACCAGATTCCTGCTGTGAAATACCGGCACACCTGGAAAATACGCGAACGTGGAATTTATCAGGTAATAGTCATTCCTCACCCTGCAGATGGAAGGATCCGGGGCAAATCCCGGAATAATTGGATTCTTACAGACAATCATTTCATTATTCCTCTCTTACCAAAAATTCACAATTCCAAAAAACTCGCATGGCAGTTCTGGCATGGAATTCAGGACTGCCCAGGCAGGCATCTCCCGCACGTCCAAAACTCACACTCAAATTCCGTGCGGGAACTGTGACTATTTCATCCAATATTATAAAATACTTCCGCCGGAACATGTCCGGTCAGCTCGCGGCTCCTCTCGTCCGGCTGGCTGCAGCCTGCATAAACTGCAAACTTTTTCCCGTCCGTGATCCGGCGTCCGGCGTCATCGATCACCGTAAATGACTGCTTCGCTATCTCCAGCGTCACGGTTTTTCTTTCTCCTGCTGCCAGACTCACCCGTTTGAACGCCTTCAGTTCCGGATTTCTGACGGCATACTGAGAGTCCAGACATTTCACATATATCTGGATCACATCCTCAGTGAACCTTTCTCCCGCATTTTCCGCCGTCACATCCAATTGCACTACAGTGTCCGTGCTTCCGGAAATCTCCGCTTTCACGACTCTTACGTCACCGTAGGTCAGCCCATACCCAAATGGATACTGCGCTTTTCCTTCCATATAACGGTAGGTCCTGCCCTTCATGGAATAATCCTCAAACTCCGGCAGCTCTTCCAGCGACTCATAAAAGGTGACCGGCAGCTTCCCGGACGGAGAAACATCTCCAAACAGAAGTTCCGCGACAGCTTTTCCGCCCTGCGCGCCCGGATACCAGACCTGCAGAACCGCGTCAAAATGCTCCGACGCGAACCCCAGATCCACATCGCTTCCGGTCATCTGGCACAAAACGACCGGTTTCCCGGTTTCCGCTACAGCTTCCATCAGCTTTCTCTGCGATTCGGGAAGCTGCAGATCCGCCTTGTCGCCGGACGCATAGCTGTTGCCCGTATCGCCTTCCTCGCCCTCAAGCGTCTCATCCAGACCGACGCAGAGGATCACCACATCACTGTGTTCCGCCACAGTTTTTGCCTCCGCAAGCCGGTCTCCCGCCTCCGCGAGCGCTTCCGACCGATCCCGGAATAAACCGCAGCCGACCGAGGTCAGCACCCGCACATCACTGCCCAGATAATCCTGTATGCCTTCCTGTATCGTCACATAGCGCGACGCCGTTCCATGGTAGTTGCCGGCCAGCGCCGCCCGGCTGTCCGCATTCGGCCCTATGATTCCAACCGTTTTTAACTGTTCTTTCTTAAGCGGCAGGATACCGTTGTTTTTGAGAAGCACAACGCTTTCAAGCGCTGCCTTTTTCGCGAGCGTGAAATGTTCCGGGGACTCTACCTCCGTATATGGGATCGCGTCATACTCGCTCCCGTCAAACAATCCCAGCAGGAAACGTGTCGTAAACAGGCGCACCGCGGCCTCCGTGATCGTCTCCTCACTGACAAGTCCGTCCTTGTACGCGTGCAGGATATGGAGATAAGTATTGCCGCAGTTCAGGTCACAGCCGTTGTTGATCGCCAACGCCGCAGACTCCTTCGCCGAGGACGTCACCATATGGTGCTCATGAAAATCGCGGATTGCCCAGCAGTCGGAGACAAAATGTCCCTCAAATCCCCATTCTCCGCGCAGTATACTCTGAAGAGCGGGGCTGGCGCACGCAGGCTCCCCATTGACACGATTGTAAGCTCCCATCACGGCTTCCACGCCAGCCTCCTGCACCAGAGCCTGAAACGCGGGGAGATATGTCTCGAACATATCTTTCTTTGATACTTTCGCGTCAAATTCGTGACGAATCCCTTCCGGTCCTGAATGCACGGCAAAATGCTTCGCGCACGCCGCCGCCTTCAGCGTTTCGCCGCCGCCCTGCAGCCCTTTTACATAAGCCGTGCCAAGACGCGAAGTCAGATAAGGATCCTCACCGTACGTCTCATGACCCCGTCCCCATCGCGGATCGCGGAAAATATTTACGTTCGGGGACCAGAAAGTCAGTCCTTTGTAGATATCGCGGTCTCCGTGCGCCGACTGCGCATTATATTTCGCGCGTCCTTCCGTGGAGATCGCATCTGCAATCTCTCCGACCAGTTCTTCGTCAAAAGTCGCGCCAAGACCGATCGCCTGAGGGAAAACCGTCGCCTGCCCTGCTCTCGCCACTCCGTGCAGACTCTCATTCCACCAGTTGTACGCCGGAATATTAAGCCGCCCAATCGCCGGGGCGTCATATTTCAGCTGACTCGCCTTTTCTTCCAGGGTCATTTGCGCGACGAGTGCTTCCGCTTTTTTCCGCGCTTTTTTTCTTGCCTCTATCCTTACTTCTTTTCTCGCTTCTTTTCCGTTCATCTCACGCTTCCCTCCTAATATTATGTTTCTCTGCAGGCATCAGCTTTATCCACAATGCCTCGCATCCTTCCGGATTCTCGCAGGTTTTTTCTGTCCAGAAACCCCGGCGGGCAACATACAGACTGGACAGAAGTTCCTGATTGTTTCCGGTGGTTCCAGCCAGATTATACGTCCCCAGATCCAGTTCCGCAAGAAGCGGCGAGTCATGCCACGCGAAATACATTTGTTTTTCTTCGTTTTCTTCTTCCGGCAGCGTCCCGTCAAGACAGGAAAGCACTTCGTACGTCTGCTGAAAAGTTTCCGGATCTTCAAGCAGGAAAAAGAAGCTGTCGCAGTCGGAAAGATCCGTCATCAGACCCACATAGGAAGCCTGGGCCTGCATGGCCAGATCCCCGTCCTTAATCTCTTCTGTCCGGTTCTGTGTCCGAATAATATTCTCATAGGTGGGATACTGATTAACCGTCGCAACGACCTGCCCGTCGCCGTTTTGATCCTCCCCGATTTCCGACAAAGCGGTTTCCAGCGCGGATACCGTATCGT
>CANQAR010000133.1 GCA_947588845.1 uncultured Lachnospiraceae bacterium | reverse complement strand
ATAACAGCTGAATTTTCCCCGGTGAGTAACCGGGGATCTTTTATCTTGTCAAGACACGGATTATTACCTACTTACACTCTATGAGAAAACAAGGGGAGAAGAGTTCCTGTACGAACGGGCAGAGAATATCTGCGGCGAAGAACGGAAAAGGTGGAAAGGGCAGAGCCATTTACGGAAAAATTTTCCGCAGATGCTCTGCCTTTTTAGACTTTTATGCGCAGGCTCGTGTAAGGAAGATAGCTGCTGACGCAGCACACGAGCCGCGCGGCGAGCAGGAGGAAAAAACCGCCTCCTACTCGATTTCTGCCGCCTGCAGAAAGGATTCACTCTTAGATTTTCGGTTTTGTTTCACGAATTTGTTCAGGACATTCGTGGATACATATTCCAGTTGTTTTCGGCAGTTCATCTTTCCGCTTGCAGAAGAGTGAGAATCCCCGCATTTTTCTGAAGAACCAGAACCAGTCTGCAGATGTGCGCCAAGACGATTGCTGTCAGGGATTTTCACAAAATGTCACGCAGTGATCGAATTTCCGGTATAGAGCTGGTAGTACCTGCCCTTCTCTTCGAGCAGCTGCTCATGCGTTCCGCGCTCGATAATCCGTCCCTGTTCCAGCACCATGATGCAGTCGGAGTTCCGCACGGTGGAGAGTCGGTGCGCGATGACGAACGTCGTACGGCCGCTCATCAGGTGATCCATGCCTTCCTGCACGATGCGCTCGGTTCGCGTATCGATGGAGCTGGTCGCCTCGTCGAGGATCAGCACCGGCGGGTCCGCGATGGCCGCGCGCGCGATTGCGAGAAGCTGGCGCTGGCCCTGGCTGAGGTTCGCGCCATCGCCGGTCAGCATCGTGTCGTAACCCTGTGGCAGACGACGGATAAAGCCGTCCGCGTTCGCGAGTTTCGCGGCGGCCATGACCTCCGTGTCCGTCGCGTCGAGCTTGCCGAAGCGGATATTCTCCTTCACCGTGCCGGTGAACAGGTGCGTATCCTGAAGCACAATGCCGAGAGAGTGCCGCAGATCCGCCTTTTTGATCTTGTTGATGTTGATGCCGTCGTAGCGGATCTTGCCGTCCTGGATATCGTAGAAGCGGTTGATCAGGTTTGTGATCGTTGTCTTGCCGGCGCCGGTGGAGCCGACGAACGCGATCTTCTGACCGGGCGTCGCGTAGAGCTTCACATCGTGGAGCACCATCTTGTCATCAGTGTATCCGAAGTCCACGCCGTCAAAGACAACGTCGCCCTTGAGTTCTTTGTATTCGACGGAACCGTCTGCCTGATGCGTGTGCTTCCATGCCCAGCGTCCGGTGCGGCCGTTGCTCTCGACGAGCTGTCCGCGCTCTTCCTTTGCGTGAACGAGCGTTACGTAGCCGTTGTCAACCTCCACCGGTTCATCCATCAGGCGGAAGATACGGTCCGCGCCCGCCATGGCCATGACGATGGCGTTGAACTGCTGGCTGACCTGGTTGATCGGCATGCTGAAGCTCTTGTTGAACGTCAGAAAGCTCGCGAGTCCGCCGAGCGTGAAGCCGCCGAAGCCGTTCAGCGCGAGGACACCGCCTGCGATCGCGCAGATCACGTAGCTGACGTTGCCAAGCTGCGCGTTGATCGGGCCGAGCGCGTTTGCGTAGGTGTTCGCGCGGTCCGCGCTGACAAAGAGCCGGTCGTTCAGTTCCTTAAATTTCTTCTTGTTTTCCTCTTCATGGCAGAAGACCTTGACGACCTTCTGTCCCTTCATCATCTCCTCGATGTAGCCGTTGACGGCGCCGAGGTTTCTCTGCTGTTCCACAAAGTATTTTCCGCTGTTGGACGCGGCGTAGCGGCTGCACATAAGCACGACGCCAACCATGACGAGCGTCAGGATCGTCAGAGGAACGCTCAGAATAACCATGCTGATAAAGACGCTGACGACTGTGAACGAGCTGTTGATGATCTGCGGAATACTCTGGCTGATCAGCTGGCGCAAAGTGTCGATATCGTTCGTGTAGATGGACATGATATCGCCGTGCGCGTGTGTGTCGAAATATTTGATCGGGAGCTGTTCCATATGCGTGAACAGGTCGTTCCGCAGACTGCGCATCGTGCCCTGTGTGACGTTGACCATGATGCGGTTATACATATAGGTAGAAACAACTCCAACCGCGTAGAAGACGGCCACCCGCGCGATCGCGTGCGCGAGCGGAGAGAAGTCCGGATTGTCTGTCAGCAGAAACGGCGTGATGTAGTCGTCGATCAGATTCTTTGTGAACATGGTTCCCTGCACGTTTGCGATGACTCCGAGGAAGATCAGCACAAAGACGCAGAGGCAGTGAAATTTGTATTCGCGGAATACGTAGCCCAGCAGTCTCTTCAGGAGCTTGCCGGGATTTTTAACCTGTGGTTTGACGCCGCGCGGTACACGGCTTCCTGGTCCTGGCATAATCAGTCACCTGCCTTTTCATCAAAATCGCCGCCGCCGCTCGTCTGAGACTCATATACCTCGCGGTAAATCTCATTCGAGGCAAGCAGCTCCTCGTGGGTTCCAAAGCCGTGGATCTCGCCTTCCTCCATGACAATGATGCGGTCGGCATCCTGCACGCTGGAGATACGCTGCGCGATGATCAGCTTCGTGGTATTCGGAATATCTTCGCGGAACGCTCTGCGGATCCTGGCGTCCGTCGCCGTATCCACAGCGCTCGTGCTGTCGTCGAGGATCAGAATCTTCGGTTTTTTCAGAAGCGCGCGGGCGATGCACAGACGCTGCTTCTGGCCGCCGGAGACATTGCTTCCGCCCTGTTCTATGTAGGTGTTGTAGCCGTCCGGGAACGCGCGGATAAAATCATCGGCGCAGGCAAGGCGGCAGGCCTCCTGACATTCCTCGTCCGTGGCGTCCTTGTTGCCCCAGCGGAGGTTGTCATAGATCGTGCCCGAGAACAGGACGTTGTTCTGCAGAACGACCGACACCTGGTTGCGCAGCGCCTCCATGTCATAATCGCGGACATCGCGGCCGCCGACCAGGATCTCTCCGGAGGAAACGTCGTAGAGACGGCTGATCAGGTTGACGAGGCTCGTCTTGGCGCTTCCGGTACCGCCGATAATGCCAATCGTCTCGCCGGAATGGATGTCAAGGTTGATATCCTTCAGCACATATTCCTGACTGTCTTTATGATAGGAAAAATTTACATGTTTAAATGTAATGCTTCCGTCCGCAACTTCCTCGAGCGGATGCTCCGGATTCTGCAGGTCGCTCGTCTCGTTGAGCACTTCGCTGATACGCTCGATGCTTGCCGTACTCATGGAAATCATAACAAAGACCATTGACAGCATCATCAGGCTCATCAGGATATTCATACAGTAAGCGAGAAGGCTCATCATCTCGCCGGTTGTGAGAGAGCCGACGACGATCATCTTCGCGCCGATCCAGCTGATCAGGATGATGCAGGTGTAGACCGTGAACTGCATCAGCGGCGCGTTGAAAATAACGTTGTGCTCCGCCTTCACAAAAATGTGGTAAATATTCTGGCTTGCCGTTTTGAACTTCTCCGTCTCGTGATCCTCACGCACGTACGCTTTGACGACGCGGATCGCGGAGACATTCTCCTGAATGGAAGCGTTCAGTTCATCATATTTCGGGAAAGCCATCCGGAAATACCGGGTTGCGTGCCGGATGATAAAAAACAGAATAATCCCGAGAAAAATAACCGCAACCAGATAAATCGAGGACAGCCGCGCATTGATGGAGAACGCCATGAACAGCGCGCAGAGCATGCTGGCCGGCGAGCGCATCATCATACGCAGCACCATCTGGTACGCATTCTGCAGGTTAGTTACATCCGTTGTCAGACGGGTGACAAGGCCTGCCGTGCTGAACTTGTCGATATTGGCGAATGAGAATGTCTGGATGTGATTGAACATCGTCTCACGCAGATTTCGGGCAAAACCCGCTGAGGCTTTCGCTCCATAGCGCGCGCCGCCCAGCCCCCCGATCAGACCGATGGCAGCGGCGACGAGCATAAGACCGCCCACCTTGTAGATGTGCCCGATGTCGCCGGCGTTGACACCGTCGTCGATGATCGACGCCATCAGAAGAGGGATCAACATTTCCATGACCACTTCAAGCAGCATAAACAAAGGTGTGGCAATGGAAGCCCATTTGTATTCTTTGACTTCCTTCAATAGTGTCCGAACCATGTTTTTCCTCCTTTTTTCGTGTTTGTTTTATACGGAAACCTGTTTCTGAAAAGTTGATTCCTGAAATTTCATAACAGGTGTTCGTATCCCATCTATTTCTCTTCACACAAAATACCCCAAGCCTTGTCTCTTCCCTTATAGTGGGAGGACTACTGCTAGGGGTATGTTTATCGCGTAACTGATGTTACTTCTTTAACCATACTACGAAATACTTTGGAAGTCAACCATTGTGAACAAAAATTCACAATTTTACCTTAAACTTTGTTATACTGTTCATTTCCTTGCAGGTTGTGAAGGTAACAACGCTTCGCGCCGTAAGATTCGGGATATCTGTACATTTTGCACAGAAATCATCTCGCGGGACGGGTTGAATCTATATTTTGGGAAACAGTATCAACTTATTATAATTAGGTTAGATTTTAGAATGCGTCAGGGGAAAGATTTTTTGTAGAATAGATATATCTATATTTTTTATGAGAATAGAAATATCTAATGAAAAATCAACAAAAAAATAAATATAAGATGCCATTGCCTTTTAAAAAAATGTATGATATAGTAACAAAAGAACAACCGTGTTACAGGGTGCGTTGACCTCATTCTTATTTTTTGAAAGAATGGGGGTGATGCTTATGAAAAATCAATTTGATTTTGGAGACATCATGGCCTTCGGCCTGTTTCTCATAGCATTGCTTACATTCGTATTTACGTTTTGTAAGTGATTATACATAGCAAAACCACCCTGATACTTTGGCCCGTAGATGGGTGGCTTTGCTGCTAATCTAAAGGTCAACCCCTTGTGGGCGGTTGTTCTTTCGTTTTCATTATTATAACATATCTGAAAGGAAGTTTCAAGTCTCTTTTTATCTTAATTAATTATTTCTGCCCCAGTTTAGTCCCGCGAACCATGAGAACGTCAGCGGCCACACAGCCCCGGCGAAGAAGACGACCAGAGAATACCGGATCGTGGTCGCCATATAGACTGGAAAAACAGCCTGCAGCGGCGCTTTGAGTCCGATCATGATCGCGAGCACAAAGAGCAGTCCAAGGCCGGTTTTGAGGATCTGCGCCTGCCAGGGAGCTTCCACCTCAAAATGGATGTAGCGGTCATCCAGCACTTTGGCCGCGGCAAGTCCTGCAATACAGCCGATCAGTTTGTAGGAGTTTTTGACTCCACTGGAAAGATTCGCCAGATCGACATCTGCCGGGAACGGGTAGAACGTGACAAAAGCCCAGTAGAGCAGGGCAATCGCCATGGAAATGGCTACCACAATCCATAGGAACCGGGGATTCTTCTCATTTTTCAGCACAAGCGGACGAATCGTCACTGCAAGAAACAGGGCAATGACAAAGGATACGCTCACGTCCAGCGGTGTGTGGCAGCCTAGGTACATGCGTGAAAAGGGAACCAGAATCATCAGAGCGACGGCGGCGATGCGTACGCAGAGCACTCCTAGGGAATGCGAAGCCGCAGATCCAGGGAAAGAAGGCTGTCCTGGATTCCATTTGCCGTCCGCTGCGGATAGAGAAATCTGTCCTGGGTTCTGCCTGCCATTTGCCGCAGACGAAAAATTTCTCCCCAGGTTTCGATTGTCATCCATCGCAGAGGAAGAGATTCGCCTTGAGAATCCTGGCCAAGTCATCAGCAGGACACAGGCCGTGGTACCAACAATATTCTGTGTGTGGCCGGAAGGGAATGAATAGCCGGTCGCTGCCGGACGCGCGCTCTCCACGACGGTAAAATCCGGGTCAAGAATCCAGGGACGCGGAATCCGGAACCAGAGCTTTAAAAACTGATTGATTGTGCTCCCCAGGAAACCGACGATCATAATGTAGTATCCGTCGCGCTTGGAAACGCACCAGAAAACAGTGACTGCCACAGCAATGAAAAAAATCTCACTGCCGCAGTAAGTGATCAGGGACATGAACGCCGTCACAAGAGGCGTGCGTATACCTTCCAGAAAACGTAGAAAATTCATGAAATTACCTCTTTATCCAGGAACCTGGTTAGTATTCAAAGCTAATAAACGGCAAGTTACAGATGGAGAAAACTGTTTTGAAAAAGCTTCACATTCTTTGCTCCGCAGATAATCTTCCGCTTTAGTTTTATTGCATTTAATGAAAGTCCCTTCTTTGGGCAGGTCTAACCGGTCAATCTTATTAATGTCGGTTATGAAGCTGCTTTCGTTTCCATAGAGATCCATAATTATAGTAATTATACGAGATGATTTAAAAAATGCAGATACAATATCAATTTCTTCGTTAATAAGAGCCCTTAATACAGTAATACTGCATGGAACGACGACCCATTTTTGCCCATAACGAATATCTGTACAAAGGCATAAATATAAGCGTTTTTTTTCATCAACACAAGAAAAAAGTATGGGTTCTGTTTCAAAATCATAAAAAATATGTTCCAGATATAAATTTCCGACCTGTACAACATTATTAAAATATAAATCATTCATTTGCATTCACCTCTTTAAAATAAATCTGGGGGCTGGATTCATTATATATCCACCAGTCTACATGTGTATCAGTTCTTTCTTCTCGTTCTGAGGTCAGCTGACATGGCCCACAAGTTTTTTCGGTTTCACCTTTTGCAATAAATGCTTTTGGATGATGTCTCATGAATAGATTCAAAACATATTCAGCTTCCGAGAATTCCATATTGCAGGAAGTAGAGTATATACCGGGATCATTTAAGTTCATCCTTTTTTTGGGCGGAATTAATCCCCGCTGTATTTCTTCATAAGTGCTTATAAAACTTTCCCTGTTAACAGCTCCATATTTAATAACCCTGTATACAGGTTTGTTTTCTTCTTTTGCTTCTTTGGGCAGGATTTCTGTTTCAAAATTTTCCGGAAAGCATTCAGGGTATTTTTTCATTTGAATCATCCCATTTCTATTTATAATTAGAATTATCTCATTTGATGTTTCATTCTATCATGAAATTTGTGAAAAAGCAATCTTTTTGTGAAAAAGCTGCAGAATCCGGCTGCTGGCATAAATTCCATAGGGTAAAACAGCGGTGTCTTCATACACTAATACTGGTTCAGGAACAGAATCAATCAATACAAAAGAAGGAGCATGAACCTATGGAAAATCAATGTCTTGCAATTCCATCTATTCCCATGCAGCAGTGGGGACAGATTTATGACCCTGCGCAGGCCCTTGCGGAGGGAACCATTTTCCCGGAGCTGAACAAGCCTTTTTATATGGCGCCGGAAGGGTGTAATACCACGCTTCCCCGGAGCGGGGAGCTGGCGGCTTTTTCGCAGATCTGCTTCGCGGCGACCGACGCCATGTTGTATCTGGACACGCATCCGGGCGATATGCAGGCCAGAGAATACTATGAAAATTGTCTCATAAAGAAAAAGGAACTTATGGAACGTGCGGACTGCGGGTGCTGCAGCGCCGCACACTATGACTGGGAGAATAAGCCGGTAGTATGGGAAGGAGGGAACTGCTGATGTGGACGTATGAACAGAGATTACAATACCCGGTAAAGATCACAAAAACATGTCCAAAGACAGCGCAGTATATCATGAGCCAGTACGGCGGACCGGACGGAGAGATGGCTGCATCCATGCGGTACCTGTCGCAGCGATACTCGATGCCGTACAAGCAGGTGAGCGGCCTTTTGACCGATATTGGTACGGAAGAGCTGGCGCACATGGAGATTATCTGCGCGATCGTGTACCAGCTCACGAGGAATCTGACGCCCGAAGAGGCGAAGACGGCCGGGTTCGACGCCTATTATATCGACCATACAAAGGGAATCTGGCCCGCGGCGGCAGCCGGCGTGCCGTTCAACGCCTGCGAGTTTCAGTCCAAGGGCGATGCAATCACAGACCTTGCAGAAGATATGGCGGCGGAACAGAAAGCAAGAACTACCTATGATAATATTCTCCGCGTGGTGACCGATCCCGAGATCCGCGATCCGATCAAATTTCTGCGTGCGAGGGAGGTTGTGCATTTCCAGCGGTTTGGCGAAGCCATGGAACTCGCGAAGGACAGGATGGACAGCAGGAACTTCTACGCGTTCAACCCGTCCTTTGACATGCCAGGCAGACCTGGTACTGCCCTGCGCAATTAACGATAAATTCTGTATCAGTTGTTTTCGCCAGTACTGCGCGGCAGTCCTGACTTCGGTCTTTTAAACGAGGGTTCCCTGGATTTACCGGGGAGCCGACATGCAAAAAGTCTGCGTTGGCAGGCTTTTTGTGTGTAAAAATGAATCAGTTCATAAACAATAAAAATAAAATAATATTAGTATCACATATTTTTCTCCTTAATTACGACTGGAAAGATAAAGTAATAACTGCAAAACAAAAAAACCGTACGCAAATTTTAAATTTGCACGGGCGGATATTACGAAAGGAGAAAAAAATGGAAACAGTATACGGCTACATAAGAGTCAGCACGAAAGAGCAGAATGAGGACAGGCAGATAATCGCGCTTCGGGAGGTCGTCGCCTCGGAGGAAAACATCTACATGGACAAGCAGTCGGGCAAGGATTTCAAGAGACCGGCCTACCAGAGGATGCTGCGGAAAATGAAAAAAGATGATCTGCTGTATATCAAGAGCATCGACCGCCTCGGAAGAAACTATGAGGAGATTCTGGAGCAGTGGAGGATCCTCACGAAGGAAAAAGGAGTGGATATCGTTGTCCTGGACATGCCGCTGCTCGACACGCGGCGGGGGAAAGATCTGATGGGCACTTTTCTGAGCGATATTGTCCTGCAGATCCTGTCTTTTGTGGCGGAAAATGAGAGGACGAACATCCGGCAGAGACAGGCGGAGGGAATCGCCGCGGCGAAAGCCAGAGGCGTGCAGTTCGGCAGGCCGGTCAAGCCGCTGCCCGTCGGTTTTGAGCGGGTCTACAGACAGTGGAAAGCGGATAAAATTACAGGAGTCACGGCGGCGCGGCTGTGCAGGATGCCGCTTTCCACTTTCCTGTATAAAGCGGGCAGATATGAAAAAGAACGTACAGAATAAGGAAATTCTGCGGCAGGGCGGCGCGGGCCTGGAACGTGTTTTTTATAAAAACACAGGGGTCCGCAGCCCGTCTGCGAACGGCTGTTTTGTGCAAACTGAGGAAAATTCCGTATTTTGACAGTCCGGATTTGGATAAAAAACCGTTGACTTTTGCAGAATTTAACCGTAAAATTAATGCCGTGCGGTAAGTTACAAAAAGTATAACTTTTTTGTAACTTACTTTAGGAACTTCCTGAATTTTAATGCTCCTGCGTCTGAGAGGACAGGCACAGTGCGGCAATCGGGACAGGATTGGATATTTATTTCCCGGCTCTGCATGAGAACGGGTTTCCTCAATACATCATATTTTGGCATTCTGAATCTGCGCAAAGCCAGATCAGGCGCCTTTGCAAAAACTGACAGACGTCAGGTTTTTATGGCGGACGGCAAAATATCTGCCGCCTGTGGCAAAGCGCTGAACGTCCAATCCTGAAATGAACAACGATCTGGTTTTATAAAAAAGAATAACAATACTCTGAATTTTCTCCTTGGCGGTAACCGGAACGCGGCATGGCGCTGTCCGGTTGCTGGACTTGTTTATCATTCAAGAAAGGAGGAAAGATGGGAACAGTATATGGCTACATCCGCGTCAGTACGAGGGAACAGAACGAGGACAGGCAGTGGATCGCGCTCCGGGAAGTTGTCCCTGTGGAAAGAAATATTTACACGGACAAACAGTCGGGCAGAGATTTCAACCGGCCCGCCTACCAGAGACTGGTGCGGAGAATGAGGAAAGATGATGTGCTGTACATCAAGAGTATTGACCGTCTTGGAAGAGATTACGGAGAGATTCTGGAACAGTGGCGGGTCCTGACAAAAGAAAAAGGGATAGACATTGTGGTTCTGGATATGCCGATTCTCGATACAAGGCGGGGAAAAGATCTGATCGGGACCTTTCTGAGCGATGTTGTACTGCAGATTCTGTCTTTTGTGGCGGAGAACGAGAAGACGAATATCCGCCAGAGACAGGCGGAAGGCATCTCTGCCGCGAGAGCGAGAGGCGTACAGTTCGGAAGGCCGGCCAGTCCGCTGCCGGATGCCTTTAAGCCAGTATATCAGCAGTGGAAGGCGGATAAGATCACAAGCACTGCGGCTGCAAAGTTGTGCGGAATGCCTCTTTCAACATTTCGGTATAAAGCAGACATGTATGAGAGAGCGAATATGATGTAAAAACACAGAGTTACAAAAAAGCGTACTTTTTTGTAATAAAAAAATACCCCGGAATCCGGCCCCAAAAAGCCGCTCCAAGGTTCAAATTTGAATTGGAATACAAGGAAATTTCATACAATTTTCAGATTATGCTTGACGATACGGACTTGAAGTGATATTTTATAGAATTGGAAGCAGAGTTACAAAAAAGTACACCTTTTTGCAAGGTATACAGGGAGGCGGCACCATGACAGACTTTCATACCCATATCCTGCCGGGGATTGACGACGGGAGCCAGGATCTGGAGGAGACCCGCCGCCTTCTTGCACAGGAGATGCAGCAGGGGGTCACCCGAATCCTCGCGACCCCCCATTTTTATGCCGGCAGGGACACAGAGGAACATTTCTTCCGGAAAAGGGAGAGGGCCCTCCGGTCTGTCCGCGAAGCCCTGGCGGCAGAGGATATCGAAAGGGAGATGTCTGCCGAGGCAGACCTGAATCCCACGCACAAGACCCGCTCGCGGGTTTTGCATACAAAAGAGGAGACGGTTCAGGCGGGGGACCTGCCCGGGAGGCAGGAACCAGCCGGAAGCGGACATCTGCCTGAACCGGAAACAACAAAAAGCAGCGGCGCTGAGAAGAAAATAATTCCAGAGATCCGCGCCGCCGCGGAAGTCTATTACTTCCCCCATATGGGGGAGGCGGACATCCTCCCGCGGCTGTGCATGGAAGGGGGGAACCTCCTGCTCCTTGAGATGCCGTTCGTGCAGTGGACGGAATCGATGTACCGGGATGTGGAGCGGATCCTGCGGAAGCAGAAGCTCACGGTGATGCTGGCGCATGTGGAGAGGTACTGGGAATTCCAGAGGGACAAAGGCGTGTGGAACGCGGTGTTCGACCTTCCGGTGTACCCGCAGATCAACGCGGGGAGCCTGCTGCGGTTCCGGAGCAGGGGGTTTGTGCTGAAGTTCCTGAGGGCGGGACATCAGGTACTGCTGGGGAGCGACTGCCACCATTCGGAGTACCGTCCGGTGAACCTTGCGGCGGGACGGGAAGTGATCCGGAAGAAGCTTGGAGAAGGTGCTCTGAAAGAGATGGACCTTCTGGGAGAGGAGCTGTGGGAACATGCAGGAAAATGACAGCAGCCGGGAAGAGAAGGAAATCCGGGAGAAAGAAAATACGGCTGAGCGCATGTACGAAACCGGGGACAGTTCCGGAAAGCCGGAGAACAGCGGTGGAGCTGAATCCGAGTATCGGAAACACAGCCAAGAGCATACAGAGTATCATGGACACAGCCATGAAGGCGGCTCCGGGCATCACGAACATGAGCACAGCCATGAGAGCAGTTCCGGCCATCAGGAGCATAAACACAGTCATGAGAGCGGGTCCAGCCATCACAGCCATGGACACACTCATGTACATAGAAAACATCACAA
>CANQAR010000132.1 GCA_947588845.1 uncultured Lachnospiraceae bacterium | reverse complement strand
CGTGGCAACCGGCTGTCATGACCCCTGCGGATTTTAGACCCCTGGCTTTGCGTCCTCACCTTTCGATAAGTTTGCCCAATATGCAGAATTTTCCTTTTTCACTATACAACAGGTCCTTCATGTTTGTCAACCAAATATTTAAAAAGGTTTATTATTATCTTACATATATTATTTTTTTTCACGCTTTTTCTTCCTGTACTCCATCGGGGATACTCCCATTTTCTCCTTGAACACGCGGCTGAAATGCGCCGTATCAAAAAATCCCGTCCGATCCGCCGTCTCCTGTATAGAGAGGCTGGTGTCCTTGAGCAGGGTGCAGGCTTTCTCAATCCTTATCCTCTGCAGATAATCGCTGAATTTCTCACCTGTCTCCTTTTTAAACAGCACCGATGCGTAGGATCTGCTCAAAAAAGCGGCTGCGGCCACCTGATCCAGCGAAATCCGTTCTCCATAATGCTCTTCCACATACTGCAGGATTTTCTGCACAGCCGGCGAACAGCCGCGGCGTCTCTCCTTTTGTTCCAGTGCATCCGACAGGAAACCGACTGCCCTCAATATCTCTTCCCGGAACTTCCGGAACTGGAATGCCTGTCTCCCAAGCAGCAGTTCGCACTGGTGCAGCCACACGCTCTCTTCTCTGCTCAGAGGATACGCGCGCAGTCCGCGCATATAGCCTGTAAGAATTTCGCGCCCCGGAGCAATGATACACGCCGGCTGAAGATCATGCGCTGTTCCGGCTTCCTCGAAAAACGCAGCCGTCTGCTTCCTGGCCCACCCGAAATCCCGCGCTTCCACCGCATCCAGGATTTCCTGCACCGCATCTCCGAAATACATTCTCTGCGAACCGCCTAAACCGCCGTTCGCCTGTTCTTTTCCTGCAATCTCCCACTTTTGATTTTCTTTTCCATATCCGTCGGATATGATTTCTCCATCCACGCGGGATGCCTTCCCACGATTTTTCTTCCCTGCCTCGCCGGATGTCGTCCTGCCATCCGCGCAGACTTCTCCCAGCTGTGTTCTTCTCTCTTCTCCCGAAAAACCCATTCTCAGATCCGCATATTGCAGACAGCCCGAAAGTTCAAAGAACTGCCGGTTCTCCTTCGCAGCCACAGCCTGCCCGCAAAGCTCTCCAAGCCGGTCATACCCGCTGCCCACACCGCTGATCCCGATATAGACCTCCGTCCCGACGTGAATCCGCAACAGTTCCCACAGCCGCTCGCCAAAATCTTCCTGCATCCCCGGCTTCTTCTGATTAAAGAAAGCGCCGAATGACTGTACGCCCAGCTGCAGGCAGAAGTGCTTTACCCTTTCCTCTGCAAAATAAAGCTGAAGCAGTTCCATTACCTTCTCCCGTGGCACGGCCTTTGAAAATGAGATGCATACCGCCCTGAGATTCTGCTCATCCAGCTCAATTCCACGCTTCCGCACCTCTTCTCCCAGCCACCCTGTTTTCTGCCCGGCGCTTTCCATTCCCAGAACCGATCTCTCCGTTTCCTGCTCGCCTCCATCCTTCGTCTGATCCGGTCCTTGGTCTGTCCTCGCGCTCTGTCCAAGCATCTGCCGCATCCAGATTTCCCTCTGCTCCTGCAGATCCTCCGGAATTTCCCGCTCCCGGCTCTGCTTCTCCAGCCAGATCCCTGCCTCCCCGAGAATTCTGCCAAGTTCTTCTTTCGTGATCTCGGGCTTCAATGTAAATTCGTTCGCCCCGAGGCGGAGCGCCTGCTGCGCATACTGAAATTCATCGTACGCGCTTAAAATAACCTTGTACGCGCGGTTCTCCCTCCGCTGCAGCTCGCCGAGCAGCTCCAGTCCGTCCATGACGGGCATCCGGATGTCGGTAAACAGCACGTCCGTCTCATGCGACTCCATGTAATCCAGCGCCTGTCTGCCGTTGGCAAACGTCTCCACAATATAATATTCCGGCCGCAGCTTCTCAATCTGCTGTTTTACCCACTGCCTCGTGATTTTCTCATCTTCCACTATGATAATTCTCATCTTTATTTCTCCCGCTGCCATCGGTCCCTGCCGCTGAATTTTCCGTTTTTTCGATTTCCCCAGGCTTTTCCGTCCAATTTTTTTCTTCCCGCTTCCCTTCCGGGCTTTTTCCCTCACTCCGGCGCTCTGAATTTTCCCGTTCCGACTTTTCTCCGCTCTCTCCTTTCGAACTTTTCCCTTCACTCTGGCGTTCCGGATTTCCCCGTTCTGACTTTTCTCCGCTCTCTCACTCCCCTTTCGAGCTTTTCCCTTCACTCTGGCATTCCGAAATTTTCCGTTCCGATTTTTCTCCGCTCTTCCCGTTTCCCATTTTGGGCTTTAGCCTCTCTCTTTCCGATTCTTTCCTGTTCTTCCCGCATTCACTTCTCTTCCGTCCACGCCGGCATCCGCATCATAAAACAAATTCCCCCGTCCGGCAGCTTCTCGGCCGCCAGCCCGTACGGCTCCCCGAAAAACAGCTGGAGCCGCTCATGTACATTCCGGATGCCGATTCCGCTGACCCATTCTTTCCTTCCGACCGTAGACGGCTTTCCAAGGATTTCACGAATCCGCTCCAGATCTCCGCCCGTACCGCTGTCAACAACCCGGATGATCAGCTCATCCCCGCACAGCCGGGCCTCAACCAGAATATGTCCGGTTCCGCCGCTCGTATTCAGTCCGTGCGAGATCGCGTTCTCGGCCAGAGGCTGCAGCGCGACGCGCGGAACCAACATATCCGCCGCGGCCGGATCAAGGTCGAGTCTCCAGGTGAACGCATCCTGATAGCGGTTGCCCATCAGGATCAGGTAATTCTTCAGACTGTCCATCTCCTCGCGCAACGGAATCAGCCGTCTGTGATCGGAAAAGGTTCCCTTCAGGAGCCGCGCCAGCGCCAGCAGAGACTGGGTCGCCTGCTCTTCCATATTCATCTCCACCAGAAAACGGATCGAGGCCAGCGTATTGTAGAGAAAGTGCGGATTGATCTGTGCCTGCAGCGCCTGAAGCTCCAGCACACGCTTCTCCTCATCCCGTTCCCCCAGCTGGGCAATCAGATCCTGAATCCGGTCCATCATCTCATTGAACTGTACGCCAAGCTCTCCAAACTCATCCATCGCGCCAATCTCGGTCCTGACATTCAGGTCTCCCTGGTAGATCGTAAGGATATCATTTTTCAGCTTGCGCACCGGACGGCTGATATAGTGGGAATTATAGACGGACATCACCACGGCAAGAACAAAATACACGGCGGCCAGAGCGAGAATCAGGATATAATTTCGGTAGCTGCTCCACGCCCGGTTCTGCATCGGCGTGTACATGACTGTCTTCCATCCGGTCGCCTCGTTCGTCACAAAACAGAGCTGTGCATTCGTCCCCTTCATATCCGCCGGAAAATAACCGTAGCTGCTGCCGCTCAGCTTTCTATAATAAGGCTCGTCCGCCAGGCTGGCCTCCGTCATCTCTGTGTCTGTACAGGCTATGACTACGCCCTGCTCATCCATCAGAAAGATCTCCTGCCCTGCCTGCATGCTCTCCCGCAACAGCGAGAGAATGGCTTCCGCCGGTATATCGATGTTCACCATACCAATACCGCGCCCGCTGTGAAAATTTTTGATCAGCCGGACTGCCTGAATCACGCTGTCCCTCTGCAGCCGGGAAAATTCCAGGCTCCGGCAGGTTGGGATAAATTTCATGCTGCTCGTCCCGGAGAGCTCATCATACCATGCTTCCTTCTTGACCTGCCCGTAATCCGGATGGCTGTGCATGGCGCCTCCGAACTCTTCCGCGAACCAGTTTATCCCGTTCTCACCCAGAACTTCCATGGAATAATACTGATCGCGGTACCGGATCCTGTTGTCGTGAAGCAGCTCCTGCACCTGGCTCATACTCTGAAAACGGTCGTACCCGCTGTCAAACTCTTTTCGGGAGATCAGATGATTGATCTCTTCATTCCTGTAAAAAAAATCGGAACCGATGATGATATCATAGAAAATATTGTCAAGCCCGGCGTCTATCTGATTCAGAATCACCAGACGCGACTGATTCAGGCGTCTGTTCCCATCGCTGTTGACAACATACAGAAGAAGAGACATCAAAATAAGACATGGAATCACTGAAAAAACAAGATTTGAAAACAGTATCTTTTTCTGCAGCTTCAGATTTTTTATTCGCTGTTTTATCTTCATACTCGCTCCGATCATCTGGAATACTGTCTTTTTGCTTTTGCTATAGTATATCCATCTCATCGTACCGTGATTCTGTTAAAAAGTAAACAAATTGAATCTGTGCACTTTGCCTTTGCGCGGCCCACATGCTGCGTCAGCAGCTATTTTCCTCACACGGGCCTGCGCATGGACGCAGAAAGGCGGCACAGCTTACGCCATGCCGCCCTTCCTGTTTTACCTTTTTAGTTTGCCGTTATTGGCTGCGGATTGCTGCTGTAACCGTACACGTTGGCTCCATCCATTCCTGTTATATAGGCCCTCACCTTGTAATAGTAAGTCTTACCGCTCTCAGCTTCTTTATCCGTATACGTCACTTTGCTCCGCTTTTTAATTGTCGTCAGCCTTTCATAGGTTCCGGTCAGGGTCTCGCATCTGTATACCTGGTATGCTTCCGCCCTGGCAACCTTCTTCCAGGTAATCTTCGGTTTGCCTTTCTCATTCAGCGCAAGCGTAACACCGCTTACCTTGCCCGGCGTAGTCGTAACGCTCGCCTCACTGCTGTAATTGCTGAATAAAGCCGGCTGTCCGTTAACATATTTGTAACCGGCTATCCGGAACGTGTACGTCTCGCCGCGCTTCTTTGTCACGGTGTACGTTGTGATCGCCGTGCCGTCGATCGTCCGGATCGTCTCAAACGGACCTGTTTTCCCGGTCCGCATGTAGATCCGGATGCCGTCCGCATTTGCGGGATTCTGCCACGTGATCGTGATCTTCTTCGACGTGCGCGACGCCGCTGCCGCTTTCACCGTAGTCGGTGCGTCAACGGTCTTGGCCGGCGTCTGAATCGTCACGACCGATCCGTATTCTCCGTAAACCTTGTCTCCCTCATCATCCAGCTGGAACGCGCGGATCTTGAACTGAAGCGTCTTGCCGTAAGCGAACATCTTCTCAAACTCCGTTCCTTCCTCCGCCATTACCGTTGCAATCAGTTTTGCTTTTCCGTTGTCTTTGATCTTGCGGATCTCGTATCCGTCGGCTCCCTCTATCTCCTTCCAGCTGAAGTGCACATAGGCAGCTCCGGCCAGCGGACTTGAAATCTTCAGCTGCGGATCCGTCTTCTTGGCAAACGGTCTGGGTTCTTCAGGAATCTCTGTCTCCTGCGGCTCTGTCTCCTCTGTCTCCTGCGGTTTCGTGTTATCACCGGAATCACTGGTATCCGGCTGAATCGGATCTGTCTCAGACGGTTTGTTGCCTGGATCCGTCTCGCCCGGTTTGGACGGGTCCGTCTGCGTCGGATCGGTCTGTGACGGCTCCGTCTGCGTTGTTTCGCTTTCCGACTCTGTCTGCTGCGGATCCGTCTGCGTTGTTTCGCTTTCCGACTCTGTCTGCAGCAGGTCTGTCTCAGATGGATTGGACGGGTCCGTTTGCTGCGGGTCTGTCTCGGATGGCTCTGACGATTCCGTCTGCGGCTCACTTTCCGAGTCCGTCTGCTGTGGGTCCATCTGCGACGGGTCTGTCTGTGGCGGCTCCGTCTGCTGCGGATCTGTCTGTGGCGGGTTCGTCTCAGATTCTTCCGGTTTGGACGGGTCCGTCTCCGGTTTCTTCTCGGTTTCCGGCTCGCTGGCCTCAAACCCATTCTCCGGAACCAGTCCTATTTCTATACGGTAATCCTCTGCCGGGAGATCCGCAAGTGTAAGCGTCCCCAGAAGCACTCCCTGGCTGCTTCCTTCCTCTGACGCAGGATTTGCTCCTGAACCTGACTCCAGAATTACCGGCGCCGCATTCGTCAGATGGAGCTTAAACGGCTCAAAAGCGCTTGCCATCACATACTCCAGAACCGCCGCGTCCGACGATTCACTGATTTCCGCAGATGCAGTTCCTCTTCCCGTGATGGTTTCCCTGACAAGCTCTTCAAAAATCCTGGAAGTGCCGGAAAGCGTGATATCAATAATATACGCTCTTCCGTTTCTGGAAACCTTCACATCTTTTACTTCACTGGCAATCTGCCCGTTGAATTTAAAGGGACTCCTGGTTAAATCTAAAGTTTCCACCCCTTTGATTTCCGCAAAGGAACCTTCCTCCATTGCCCACGTCCCTTTTTCCACTTCGACAAAAAGCTGAAGCCGGAGGGATGTGATACCTTTCGCTACGCCATCTTCAATATCAAGATACAGATTTACGTTATTTCCGTTCGCTGCGAACATCGCCCCACCGGTGTCCTTTGCGGACACCGCCAGCGGGGAAAGAAACGCAAACAGAAAAACAGTCATAAGCAGATGCTTTCCCCATTTTTTCATTATTTATTCCCCCTTCTATTCCGTCACATCGGGAATTCTGCCGCCTGTCAGTGAAATCTCAGGCAGGCTGTCCTCTGTCATACATGCCGCGGATGATCTCATAGCCGAGGAGATCATCTCCTGCCGTCGTCGAGATGTTAATCTTTACCACATTGTTCTCTGCTGTTGCAGTCGCCTCAACAACATCCTGATCCTTAACCGTACTTGCCTCTCCCTTATGATCCACTCTGTAATCTCTTGCGCCATCGTTCACATAGTACAGAGCTTTCTCCGTGGGCTCGCCGTACAGCTTCGCATATTCTTCTGTCACCGCGTCCGGTATCATGCCCCAGCGCTCAAAGAACGGAAGAATGTTCTCGTTCGCCGCCGCGCACGCAAGACGCATCAGAGTCTGATCCACATTGCTGTCAATCGTCAGCTTGTGTGGAGCCTTCTCCGGATTTCTCGCATAGGTGTCCACACACGCGAAGAAGAGGTTATCAAACATTGCTGCATAGTCGTTATCGTCGTCAAAGATATACCGGTCGCCCGCGCAGCTGTATGTCTGACCGGCGTACTTGTAGGTGCTCGTCTCCGCAGTATAGTCGTCGTATGCCAGATGGAGCTGCCAGTACAGTCCAAGCTGCGTTCCCACATTGGCGGAACGTCCCTTCGCGCCGGAGAACATCGTCATGTAACGGATATTCAGATGCTGAACCGGAAGCGCGTTTCTTCCTATTCCCTGTGCATTTTTATTCGCGGCCGTGTTATTGCTCAGACCTTTGTGCTGGTAGAACAGCTTCATGGTTTTTTCCATCGCGTCCAGCGAATCCTCCAGCTGCTGGGCCGGATTCGCCGCGCTCTTAATGCCCTCCCACACCTGAAGGGCAGGCACAGAGTACATCATATGCTCCATCATCATATCCGTTGCGTTCAGGAAGCAGTTCCTCTCATTGTACTTAAAGTTTACATTGACTTTCCATTTGTCTCCGGCCGACGCAATAAGTTCCTCATGCTTTGCCGGAATTGTATTCACATAATCCTTCAGTTCCTCAACGTAAGCGGCGATCGCGGCTTTCTTCTCCTCCCCTGTCTTCTTGTAGATGTTCAGCACAGGGATATCCGAACCGCCGGAAATACGGATCGTATACTTGTCGGAAGCATTGTTCCCCGTATAGGCAACGTAGAGCTGCCCTCCGCGCTCTCTCAGCTCATCCCTGATCTGAGGAACCGTGATTTCATTGCGCCCGACCTTCAGCGTTATTTCAGAGCTGAGCCCGTCTGACTGCGCATGATACTGCGTAAATACCATCTTGAGATCAGACGTTTCTCCAAAACATTTCGTGTTGTGTCCCACATACACGACAAGAGACTCGCCTTTCGCCGCGACTTTGCCGAGCGGCTGCCACGCGTTCAAACCGCCAAAGCCAAGATGACCATCTCTGCCTGTGCACAGCTGAATCGTGATGCCTTTCTCATACCCGCCCGGGCCGTAAACCACGCCGCCTTCCCAGTCGTATCTGGTCCAGTAAGACTCATAATTGTTGTCCACAGTGCCCCATGCCGTATACTGGCTTATTCATTGTTCGTCCCCTCCACAGCAAGGTCAAACGATACCTGCACGGGATTTTCCGGTGAAATTTCTCCTCCGACTGAAGGTTTCAGCATAACGGGCACCGCCGGAACTCCGCTTTCCGCCGCACTCGTAAGAAGAACCCCAAAATCTCCCGTAACGTTTGTCTGTTCATCCGCTTTCACGGCCAGAGGAAGCCGCTACTTCTCCACCGTCGACACCGGCTTTTTACCCTCACTCTCGTCATAAAAATACAGGCTCTGAACGGCGATCTGCAGATCCGCGGTATCCACTATGCCATTCTCGTTCAGATCGGCGTCGATATTTCCGACATCCTCACCATGCAGCGCCGCCAGGATCTGGTCAATATCGTTGTGATCGATCTTCCCTGCATTCTCCACATCTCCCAGACGCAGCCAGCCGCTTCTGCAGAACTTTTCCTCTTCGCCTGCTGTCGGTAACCTTACCGTATCGCTCTTGTGCTCTGTGCCGTCCTCCTTAAGCACAGCCACCGCCGGTATCCTGGGACAAATCCCCGCCTTCTCCTGACACATCCGGAACGGTCAGCGCATCGCCAATAATCTCTTCATGCTCTTACCTCTCTTTCCCCCCTTTTTTTCAGATTCCCCTCCGCGTTCGGCGAACGAAAATCCTTTACTGAACCTCTCCAATCGAGCAGGAAGCGGTTTTCCCTCCTGCCCGCCGCGCAGCCCTGCATGCTGCGGTCTCCACTCCGTTTCGTCAGTTCTAAACGAGCGCCACTGGCACTCAGAACCGGTGCTAAACGCGCGTCGCTGGCGCGCAGCACCCCGCGGAGCGTTTTATTTTGTCACAGGACGAAATTTCCTGTGACAAAATAAAACGACCTGCTGAAAATCCAGAGGCCGTCCGACACGTATATCCCTTCTGCCATACACATTTAAGATAACGTGGCAACCGGCTGTCATGATCCCCTGTGCTCTGGATTTTAGACCCTGTGGCTTTGCGTCCCTACCTTTCGATAAGTTTGCTAACTTGCAGAGATACTCGTTATTCATGATACAAGACAGAGTCCCTTTTGTCAACTAAATCTTTCCTGTATCAAATTATAAAATTACTGTTATTATTAGTGTTTACATACTTACTGAAGCTGAACTCAAGGTGATTCTGTTCACTCCGTGGCTGACCGCGGAGTCCGTCAAAAAGCATGAGAGCATATCAACAATTTTTCTGCTTCACATATTCTGTTATGAAAGATTTCCCGGGAGGAAACCTCCATGATTACAGTCAGCCTGTGCATGATCGTAAAAAATGAAGAAAACGTACTGGGACGCTGCCTCGACAGCGTAAAAGACGCGATGGACGAAATTATTATTGTAGATACAGGCAGTTCCGACCGGACAAAGGAAATCGCGGCGCGCTATACAGACAAGATTTTTGATTTTGCGTGGATCAATGATTTTGCCGCGGCCAGAAATTTCTCCTTCTCGAAAGCTTCCATGGACTTTATCCTGTGGCTGGACGCGGACGATATCTTTACAAAGGCGGATTTTTCGGAATTTCTCCGGTTAAAACAGGAACTTCCGAACGGCATCGATGTGGTCATGATGCGCTACAATACGGCGTTCGATGAGGAAGGGAAGCCTGTCTTTTCCTATTATAGAGAGCGTATGGTCCGCAGAACGATTCCTCATGAATGGAAGGGACGTGTACATGAAGCGATCGTCTGTAATGGACAGACATATTATGCGGAAAATCCCGCTGTGACACACAAGTCCATCAAAACCAGCTATAGCGACCGAAACCTGCGAATCTACGAAAAGCAGATCCAGGACGGGGAAACTCTTTCCCCTCGCGATATGTTTTATTACGGCCGGGAACTGTATTATCACAAACACTATGAACGTTCCACTGAAGTGCTGACCGCATTTCTCTCCGACCCGGACGGATGGGTGGAAAATAAAATCGAAGCCTGCAAGATCCTTTCCTGGTGCCGCAGCGCGTCCGGAAACCTGTACGGAGCACTGGAAGCGCTGGCGGGGTCTTTTCTCTGCGCTGCGCCGCATACGGATGTCTTCCGCAAACGGGAACCCGGGTCAAACGGCAGCGTTCTTTTTGATGCGCCCCGCGCGGAAATCTGCTGTGAAATCGGAAACCTCTACATGCGGCTCGAACAGTACCGAAACGCAATCCCCTGGTTTGAACTCGCCCTTATGACCCGGGAAGATGCCAAAAGCGGCGCGTTCATCTCAGAGGACAGCCACGGCTATCTTCCCTGTATTCAGCTCTGTGTCTGTCATGACCGGCTCGGAGAGTATGAGAAGGCAGAGGAATACAACCGGCTGGCTGGCACATACCGGCCTTCTTCCGCCGCTTTTCTGCAGAATCTGAAATATTTTGAGCAGAGGAGACGTTCCTGACCACAGTATTCCGCGCCGCAGACCCTGGAATTTCCAAACCTCTCGCCCGGAAGCCGCTTCAAGTTCAGTGAGCGTATGACCTGCGGCAAAAACTCCATCACCTCCATCTGCGTTTATGAATATAGTAAAGTGAGGCAGAAATACCGATCTTCAATCAAACATTTTATCTGTGTTAAAGACAATTCTGTCTCGGAAACGGAAAAGGAGGGCTGTATATGAGCGGCTTTTTCAATAATTCAAACGCAAACCAGCGCTGCGGGAGATCCTCCAACTGCTGCAGCGGTCAGGGACCGACCGGACCTGCCGGCCCGATGGGATGCCCCGGACCAACGGGCCCTATGGGACCGATGGGCTGTCCCGGCCCCACGGGACCAACTGGGCCAATGGGCTTCCCCGGTATTCCTGGACCTGCCGGACCCACAGGGCCGACCGGACCGATGGGATTTCCTGGAGTCCCGGGTGTTCCCGGACCCACGGGGCCTACGGGACCGACTGGACCGGTGGGCTCACCCGGCGTTCCCGGACCAACTGGGCCCACGGGACCGACTGGACTGATGGGTTCACCCGGCATTCCTGGACCAACTGGACCAATGGGCGCGACCGGACCAACCGGACCGGCTGGACCGATGGGTTTCCCCGGCATTCCTGGGCCCACCGGACCCACTGGAGCTACGGGACCAACTGGACCGGCTGGGTCGTCAAATGGAATCACCGGCGCGACCGGTCCCACGGGGGCGACTGGTGCGACCGGACCGGCCGGTGCTACTGGTATCACAGGCGCTACGGGCGCGACTGGACCCACGGGCGCGACCGGCCTAATCGGACCTACGGGGCCGACCGGCGCCAACGGTATCACTGGACCTACCGGACCGCGGGGTGCCACAGGAGCTAACGGTATCACGGGACCTACGGGACCAAGAGGAGTCACCGGGGCAACCGGGCCTGCGGGACCAGTCGGGGCTACTGGACCCACTGGAGCTACTGGTACAACTGGGGTCACAGGTGTTACGGGACCGACTGGGCCCACGGGAGCCGACGGAATCCCGGGAGCTATTGGGCCTACTGGACCCACGGGGGCTACGGGCGCAACCGGAATCCCAGGAGCTGCTGGACCGACTGGACCCACAGGTACAACTGGACCCACGGGCGCGGACGGAATTCCGGGGCTCACGGGACCTACCGGCGCAACCGGACCTACTGGGGCCACAGGGCCGACCGGTGCAGACGGAATTCCAGGACCCACGGGCGCGGACGGAATTCCGGGACCTGATGGGCCTACGGGCGCAACCGGACCCACGGGCGCGGATGGAATTCCGGGACCAATTGGGCCTACTGGACCTACCGGACCCACCGGCGCGGATGGAATTCCGGGACCCACGGGACCTACCGGCGCGACCGGACCCACCGGCGCGGA
>CANQAR010000131.1 GCA_947588845.1 uncultured Lachnospiraceae bacterium | reverse complement strand
TAAGTATCCGCCATCTGTTTTCTCCTTTGTTCTGTCATTATCATTCATACATCCGGAATAGCCTTCAGAATCAGCCAAGGCTTTTGCAACCTCATTCCATCCCGCACCCTCCACAGCGTTTTTATATTCGATCTCCATTTTTTAACCCGGAATCCTGAGCAATCTCCAGGCCTTCAAACAGCTGCCTGGAATCACATCCTTCACTGTAGTATGCTGACAACATACTGGCAGCCATGGTTTTCCCAAAACGTCTTGGTCTGCTGACACAGATATATTTTCGATTCGTTCCCAGCATTTTGTTTGTATAAACAATCAATCCCGTCATATCCACATAGATTTGCGATTTCAAAGCAGTCTGAAATCCCCGGTTCCCCGGATTCAGATAAATACCCATTTTTCACCTCACATTTCAAGCATATCAGGGATTGATCAGAATTTCTGTCACAGCAGCCGCATAATTCAGTGGATCCCGTCTCGCATAATCAAATAACAGCCACTTTCCTTCCTCTTCATACTCCAGATGCGTCATCTTCATGAGCTGCTTCCAGGTACGTCCCTGATAATGCGGCAGATACCGCCGTGCCTGCTCTTCTTCTTTATAAAATTCAATAATCCTGTCTTTTAACGGCTCCTGCTCCCCGGCCCAGGCAGGCCGCGTCTTTGCGTTTTCGCGCAGATACAGATCCTGTACGAGAAGTCTGTCGTACCAGAGCATACGCTGTTCTCCTGATTTTTCTGAACTCTTTTTCGCCCCCGGCAGATCTTTTCCCACTTTCCCGGACTTTGTTTTTCTTTCCGCCTGCTCCTGCTCAGTTTGTGTGTCCTGATCCATTGTTGTCCGGAGATCTCGCTGTCCCAAAGTCTCCCGCACAAACTCCCGCAGCAGCTCCAGCCTCTGCATTCTCGTATAAGAACGCTGCCCCTGCTGCCCGTCTTCCCGCACGCGGTAAAACGACGCGAGCGCCTCATACAGTGCAAACGGGCGGCCGTATTCCAACTCCAGCGCCCCGATTGTCCGGTCAAACTGATGGCTGTTGTAATAGACCTCCAGCATTTCCTCGATCTCCTTGAGCCGCAGCAGCTCTCCGCAGGAGATCCATCTCGTCTGAAGCACCTCATACGGCGGCTCCGACCGGTAAACGATTCCGTATTCTCCGGCGCGTTTCTGCATCTCGGAGCCTCGCAGAACTTTCAGAAAACCCAGCTGAAGCTCCTGCGGATGCAGTGCGTACACCGCGTCAAAAGAACGGCCAAAACTCTCATATCCCTCGAACGGAAGTCCGGCAATCAGGTCCAGATGCTGATGAATATTATGGGACGCCGCAATTCTCCTCACATGCTCCGCGATCTTTTCAAACGGAGCCGTCCGATGAATCGCCGCAAGCGCTTCCGGATTGACCGTCTGCACGCCGATCTCCAGCTGCACCAGCCCCGGCCGCATTTTTGCCAGCAGCGTCAGTTCCTCCTCCGTCAGCAGATCGGCCGATATCTCAAAATGAAAGTTCGTGACGCCATTGTCATGTTCCAGCAGAAAGCGCCAGATTTCCATCGCATGGGAATGGCGGCAGTTAAATGTGCGGTCCACAAACTTGACCTGCCGCACCTGATGTTCCAGAAAGAAAGCAAGTTCCTTCTTCACAAGCTCCAGACTGCGAAACCGGACCCTCTTCTCCAGCGACGACAAACAATAGCTGCAGGAGAATGGACATCCCCTGCTGCTCTCATAATAAATAATCCGATTCTCAAATTTCTGCAGATCGTGGTAGACAAACGGAAGCGCATCCAGCGTGCGTTCCGGCGGGGCAGGAGGATTCTGCTGGAGCTGCGTCAAAGGGCCTGTACCCTCCGGCGCATCTTCCCCGGCAGAGTTTGCCGGCAGCCTGACCGGAAATGCAGTCAGATTTCCTGTACCCGGCTCCTCTGACCGGCATTCCCGTCCCGGCTTCCCCAAAACCTCACAGCCTGGTCCCTGCTGATTTTCGGCCACTCTCCACGCAATTCCCGGAATCTCCTCAAGCTCACTATACGGGAATGTCGCACCGCGGGATAACGGCGGCTTTATCTCCGAACGCCAAGGTTCCTCAGGCCCACTATACGGGAATGTCGCACCGCGGGATAACGGCGGCTTTATCTCCGAACGCCAAGGTTCCTCAGGCTCACTATACGGGAATGCCGCGCCGCAGGATAACGGCGGCTTCGCCGGAACCCCTGCCGCAGAATTGTCCGGTCCTGCAAGGCTGCGCAGAGCAAACAGTTTGTCATAATACTGCAGAAGCCGGTAAAACGTCTGTTCCCCCTCCCCGATCATCACGCCGTCAAACTGAGGATTCTCCCGCAGGAACAGCTCCGCATCCCACGAGACTTCCGGTCCTCCGGCCCAGATCACCGTATCCGGCAGAACTTTCCGGATGTTTTCCGCAATCTCCAGAACCTCCCGCCGATTCCAGATATAACAGGAAAACAGGAGGAGATCCGGCTTTTTCCGATAAATCTCCCCGAAGATCACCTCCGGACGGTGATTGATCGTAAACTCCGCCAGTTCCACCTGTTCCTCAAATTCCCGCGCCGCGGCTTTCAGACTGTACACAGCCAGATTCGAATGGATATACTTCGCATTGATGGCAGTCAGTAAAACTTTCATCAGCACACCATCTTCGCCGCGCCGTAGATTCCCGCGTCGTTCCCCAGCAGCGCCAGAGCAAAATCTGTCTGTCTGCAAGCGCTGAACGTATATTTCCTGTAATTTTTCTCGATAAAATCAAGCAGAATCGGCCCTGCCTTTGACACGCCGCCGCCGATCACGATCACCTGCGGATCCACCACGCACGCAAAGCCTGCGAGCGCCTTGCCGAGATACACGCCGAACCGCTCCGCCACACGGATGGAAAGGGCGTCTCCCTCCTTCACTGCGTTGAAAACCGTCTTCGCCGTGACGCGCTCCTGTCCGCGCAGAAGGGAATCCTCATCACTCGCCGCAAGTTCCTCTCTTGCCAGACGCGCGATACCCGTCGCGGATGTCACCTGCTCCAGGCAGCCGCAGTTGCCGCAGTTGCACGGATCCGTGATGGAATCGTCCACATGGACATGTCCGATCTCGCCGCCTGCCCCGTGAAATCCGGGCACGATCTTCCCGTCAATGATGATTCCGCCGCCGACGCCTGTGCCGAGCGTCACCATAATCATGCTGCGCGCTCCGGCTCCGCCGCCCTTCCAGGCTTCTCCGAGCGCCGCAACATTCGCATCATTGCCCGCCTTCACCGGAATCCCGGTCATCTCCTTCAGCTGTCCCTCGACATCCATAAATCCCCAGTGAAGATTCACCGCGTACGGCAGACAGCCATTCTCATTGACCGGCCCCGGTATGCCGATCCCGATCCCGAGCACATCTTCTTTCGGAATGTTTTTCTCTCCAAGCTTCTTCAGGATAGTCTCAGCGACATCCGGCAGAATATGGCTCCCATTGTCCTCTGTCCGCGTGTCGATCTCCCATTTGTCCAGCAGAACGCCTTCCTCCGAGAAAAGCCCGCATTTCACAGTGGTCCCGCCTACGTCAATCCCAAAACAATACTTTTTCATATCCATCCTTCCTTCTCTTCCCTGTTTCTCGTCAGGCTGTTCTGCACACGGTTGTACAGCTCTCTCGCTGCGTTGTAGCCCATCCGCTTCTGCCTGTGATTGACAGCTGCCACTTCCACGATCACAGCCAGGTTGCGGCCCGGGCGGATCGGCAGGGAATGGCAGACCACACGGTTGCCCAGAAACTCCGTGTACTCTTCCTCCAGACCAAGACGGTCATACTCTCTGTCCCGGTTCCACTCTTCGAGCTTGATCACCAGATCGATCGACTGCGTCTTTTTCACGCTCTCGACACCGAACAGAGTCTTGACATCAATGATACCGATACCTCGAAGCTCAATGAAATGCCGCGTGATATCCGGGGCCGTCCCCACCAGTGTGTCATCGCTGACCTTGCGGATCTCAACGACGTCGTCCGTCACAAGGCGGTGTCCTCGCTTGACCAGCTCCAGCGCCGCCTCGCTCTTTCCGATGCCGCTCTCGCCCATGATCAGAACGCCCTCGCCGTAGACGTCGACGAGCACGCCGTGAATCGAAATGCAGGGCGCCAGCTCAACGTTCAGCCAGCGGATGATCTCCGCCATGAAAGCGGACGTCGACGCATCCGTCACAAAGATCGGCACCTCGTATTTTACAGCCAGGCGGAGCATGTCCTCATCCGGCTTCGTCTGCGTCGTGTAAATAATGCAGGGCACATGGTAAGACAAAAATTTTTCATATACCTGAGCCTTCTGCTCTCTCGTGATACTCTGCAGATATGTATACTCGACATATCCGATGATCTGCACCCGCTCCGAATAAAAGTGATCAAAAAAACCTGTCAGCTGGATCGCCGGACGATTGATCTCCGAGGTAACGATCCGTTTCCCCGTCATATCGATCTGCGGGAGCACATTCGTCAGTTTCATCTTCTCTGCCATTCTGGCAATGGTTACGCTGGCTGCCATAAGTAAATACCTCCTGAATGTAATTATCCTTCCAGACAATATATTACGTAAAATATACCATATCACTGCTGGAAAAGAAAGAGTAATTTCAGCTCCCTCCATGGAAATACTCATACACTTTCCGCGCGCTGGCCGCGTTCATCGACTCTGCGTTCGCAAGCTCCTCCAGGCTGGCGTCGCGGATCCCTTCCAGCGACTTAAAGGTGCGCATCAGCGCTTTCCGCCGCGTCGGACCGATCCCCTCGATCTCATCGAGCAGCGAATGTACCTGCTGTTTGCTGCGCAGACTCCGGTGATATTCGATCGCGAACCGGTGCGCCTCATCCTGGATCCTGGTGATCAGCTTGAAGCTCTCGGAGCGCGTATCGATCGGAAGCTCCTCATTCTGATAATACAGTCCCCGTGTCCGGTGAAAATCGTCCTTCACCATGCCGCAGACAGGAATATCAATCTGCAGTCTCTCCAGCACACGCAGCGCCACATTGACCTGTCCTTTGCCGCCATCCATCAGGATCAGATCCGGGAACCGGCTGAAGCTGCCGAGTTCCTCACTCTGGTTCTTCGCCGCGAGCTCCTTCTTCTCTTCGAGGCCATGCGTAAACCGGCGCGTCAGCACTTCCTCCATGCTGGCATAGTCGTCCGGCCCCTGTACATTCTTAATTTTAAATTTCCGGTAATCGTTGCGCTTCGGTTTTCCTTTCTCGTAGACAATCATCGAACCAACTGATTCAAAACCACTGATGTTTGAAATATCGTACGCCTCCATGCGCGCCGTTCCCTCAAGTCCGAGCAGCCGTTCCAGTTCGCGCACCGCGCCGATCGTCCGGCCTTCCTCCCGCTTGATTCGCTCGCGATCCTTGTTCAGCACGATCGCCGCGTTTTCAGCCGCCAGTTCCACGAGCTTTTCTTTTGTCCCTTTCTTCGGGACACGCAGATAGACGCGCCCGCCGCGCTTTTCGGAGAGCCACTGCTCCACAACATCATGATCCTCGATCTCCACTTCCAGCATCAGCTCCCGCGGCACAAACGGCGTCCCCGCATAATACTGTTTGATAAAGCTGTCCAGAATTGCAGATTTTGTGTCATGCGGAGCCACCTGCAGATAAAAATGATCCCGCCCAATCATTTTTCCGCCGCGGATAAAAAATACCTGAACCACCGCGTCGCCGCCGTCAACCGCCATCGCCAGGACGTCTTTGTCCTCTCCATCCCCGTGCGTGATTTTCTGCCGCTCCGCGATCT
Source organism: uncultured Lachnospiraceae bacterium (assembly GCA_947588845.1). Classification (GTDB taxonomy): domain Bacteria; phylum Bacillota; class Clostridia; order Lachnospirales; family Lachnospiraceae; genus Choladousia. The sequence goes on along the minus strand of CANQAR010000131.1, from coordinate 6,084 downwards.
GGCGCACGCTCGCAATCAGTTCCCGGTACTCGATCGCTTTCTCAAATTCCATCGCCTCCGCGGCCTCATTCATCTTCCCCTCCAGCATTTTGATGACCGGCATATGGTTCCCGTTCAGAAAATCCATCGCCTCCCCGATCGATTTCCGGTACTCTTCCTGACTGATGTATCCCTGGCACGGAGCCTTGCACTGCCCGATATGATAATACAGGCAGGGCCGCTCTTTCCCGATATCCTTCGGAAGGCTGCGATTGCAGCTTCTGAGCTGATACAGCTTCTTCAACAGGTCTATCGTGTCCTTCACCGCGCCCGCACTCGTGAACGGCCCGAAATATTTGGACTTGTCCTTTTTCATCTGATGTGCGAAAAGCACCCGGGGATATGCCTCCCCGAGTGTCACTTTAATAAACGGATAACCCTTGTCATCCTTCAGCATCGTATTATATTTCGGCCGGTGTTCCTTGATCAGATTACACTCAAGCACCAGCGCCTCCAGCTCGGAATCCGTCACGATATATTCAAACCGGCGGATGCGCTCCACCATCTGCAGGATCTTGACACTCTTGTTCCGGCTGCTCTGGAAATACTGGCGCACACGATTTTTCAGGCTGATCGCCTTCCCAACGTAGATGATATCGTCATGCTCGTCGTGCATAATGTAGACCCCGGGACGCCCGGGGAGCTTTTTCAGCTCCTCCTCGATATCAAATGTGGAGCTGATCTCTGCTCCGGGTCCGGAATTGTTCTCTTCTGCTTTATTCATCATCTGGCCAAACCTCCTCCGCTCTCTATGCATACCGCTGTTACTGTCCTGCGATCAGCACACGTCTCCCTTCAAACGCAAAGCCATAGTTTCGGATACGCTCTTTTGAAATCCCCCTGGCTGTCAGAACCGCATCATACTGTTTTTCCCTGATCTGACTCAATGCCCGCACAGCAGTTTCCCGGAGATCCTTCTCTCTCCTGGAATCAAACACTTTAAATTCCAGAATTATGGCAGGATCTTCCAGTTTCAGCGGCTCCAGCATCACATCATATCTCCCGAAACCGCTTTCCCTGTTGGATGTCACCACATATCTTCCGGTCAGTTCGACAAGCAGACCCAGCACAAACCCATGATAAAACCGCTCCGGTTCACTTTTTGCCGGAAAATCCCCTTCCCGGTGATTTCCTCCGGTGTCAAATGAACTGAATGTGACCCGTATCACCTGATTCATGAAATCATTCATTGCCTCAACATCATCCCGCAGCAGCGCTTTTATAAAGTCATTGTATCCGGAGGACGGACGCGCAAACCACTGTCTGACCATATCATAAAACATCAGACGTACTTCAAGATTTGTGAGCATAATCTCGTATTCTGGAACAGATTCCCCAAAATACCCCTGCTTTTCCTGGCAATCGGTAATTTTCAGGTATCCGCCTGCCACAAGCAGGCTCCAGACCGCGCGGTCATCTCTGTCCAGCCTGTCATACACGATCTGCTCGTCCAGATTCATCTTCACACGGCCGCCGCGCAAAAGCTCTTCAAAGATACTTTTTATTTCCCGGCTGCCTTCCCGGATCAATTTGTCCGCAAGACCGTTTTCGCTTGTATTTGCCCAGTAAGGGGCCAGTTTCCCCGTATCAAGGTAATTGATCACAGACCACGGGTTATAGATATCCTTCAGCTTTCCAAAGCAAAATCCGTCATACCATTTTCTGACCTCACTCATGCTGCCGCCAAGCCCGAACTCTTCCAGGGCGCAGGCAACCTCCTGCTCTGTAAAACCGAAGCAATCCGCGTATTCATCAGACGTCGTCGTCACTACTTTCAGATTATTCAGATCGGAAAAAACCGATTCTCTGCTCACGCGGGTGATCCCGCTGAGAATCGCTCTGTCCAGATACGGATTTGTTTTAAAGGAAGCGTTGAACAGACTTCTCATAAAAGCAGTGAGCTCTTTCCAGTACCCGTTGACATATGCCTCCTGCATGGGGGTGTCATATTCATCCAGCAGAACGATCACTTTTTTCCCATAGCAGCGGCTCAGAAAGCAGCACAGGCGATGAATCGCCAGCGTCGCGTCCACCTCCGGCATGTCCGGGAGGACACTCTCGAAGTACTGTTTCTCTGGAGGACTGAGCAGGTTTCCTTCCAGAAGGAACCGATATTTTCCATACAGATCTGTCAGGATCTGATTCAGACGCAGCCTCGTATTTTCATAAGTGCTCTCCTTCACATTGGCAAAAGAAAGTCCGATCACAGGTCTGGTTCCCTGCAGCCTGCGATATTTTTCATTTTTCCATATGTCCAGACCTTCAAACAGTTCTCCCCTGTTGGCATACTCGACAGAGAAAAACTGCTCAACCATGCTCATGGCAAGCGTCTTTCCAAATCTCCGGGGACGTGTGAGCATGGTAACACTGTCTCCCCTCTCCCACCATCTGCTGATAAACGAGGTCTTATCAATATAAAAATAATTGTTTGTTCTGATTGTCTCGAAATTCTGATGTCCAATGCTTACCGTACCTGGCACGAATATCCGACTCCTTTCCGCAATCTTTCCATCCGGATAAACCGAAACCAGAATCCTGTCGTTTTGTGCAGACTTTCATTGAAAACTTTCATGCCCGCGCTGCGGGCAACACCATGAGTGAAAGCCCACGAGGCGGTTTTTCCCTCCTGTCCGCCGCGCGGCCCGCACGCTGCTCCAGCAACTGATTTCCATATGCGGGCCTGCGCACAAAATTCAAAGCATCACTGCGAAACACCCCGCAGACCGCCGTCAGCAGCAGTGTTTCACAGTTTGTTTTCTTCCGTTCAGCAGAGCTCTGATCTGGCAGCAGCTCTTTTTCAGACAGCCCGATCTGCGGAGATCCATCCCTGATGGCATCTCTTTCTCAAGCAGTCCAATCAGCAGATCTCTGACCTGACAGCAGCTCTTTCTCAGACGACTCGATCAACAGATCTCTGCTCCAGACGGCATCTCTTTCTCAGACGACTCGATCAGCAGATCTCCATTCCGGTCAGTATCTCTTTCCAAAACTGTCCGATCAGCAGATCTCTGCTCCGGACGGCATTTCCTTCTCGGGAACCATCAGCGCCAGATTGCCCTCGGCGTCCTCCGCGCAAAGCAGCATTCCTTCAGAAAGGACTCCTGCCAGTTTCGCGGGCTTCAAGTTCACCAGAACCATGACCTTCTTGCCGACCATCTCTTCCGGCGTGTAATGCGCCTTGATTCCGGAGACGATCTGTTTCACCTGATTTCCGATCTTCACCTGAGAGCAGAGCAGCTTGCGGGATTTCTTCACGGCTTCGCAGGCGATGATCTCTCCCACCTGAAACTGCATCTTTCCGAAATTCTCAAAGGTAATCTCTTCTTTCGGTTCAATGTCAATCACAGAGGCGTCTTCCCCGCTCTTTTCTGCCGCATCCCCATTCTGTCCGTCCGCAGCTTTCACGACCGCTCCTTTTGCGTCCTTTTCGGCCGCGTCTTTACTCTTCGATGCGTCTTTTCCATCCGCGGTCTTCGCATTTCCGTCTGCAGATTCCTCTGCCGGCGCCGGATGTCTCTCCTCTACTTTCTTCATAACTTCCTTGAGGTCAAGACGCGCAAACAGGATCTCCGGCTTCTCTGTGACCTTCGTTCCGGATGCATACAGCCCATACTGCTCCATCTCATCGAGCGTTCTATCCTTCGCGTTCAGCTGCGCGAGAATCTTCTCTGACGTCTCCGGCATAAATGCCTTCAGCAGGGAAGCGCCAATGCTGATACATTCTGTAAGGTTGTAGAGAACTTCCGCCAGACGGTCTTTCTTCGCCCCATCCTTCGCGAGTGCCCACGGCATTGTCTCATCAATATATTTATTGCAGCGCTTGAACAGCGTGAAAATCTCGGAAATTGCATCTGCCACGCGCAGATCATCCATCTTCTTTGACACAATACCCGGCACCTCGAGAGCGACCGCCTTCAGTTCCTCGTCCACCGGCTCCGTCACACCTGTACTTCTGACAATTCCGCCGAAATATTTGTTCGTCATCGAGATTGTACGGTTCACGAGATTTCCAAGCGTATTCGCGAGATCAGAATTCAGCCTCTCCACCATCAGCTCCCAGGTAATGACGCCGTCGTTCTCAAACGGCATCTCATGCAGCACAAAATAACGCACGGCATCCACGCCGAAAAACTCCACAAGCTCATCCGCGTACAGCACGTTTCCTCTGGATTTGCTCATCTTACCGTCGCCCTGAAGCAGCCACGGATGTCCGAACACCTGCTTCGGAAGCGGAAGATCGAGCGCCATCAAAAAGATTGGCCAGTAAATCGTATGGAATCGGATGATATCTTTTCCAATCAAATGCAGGTCGGCCGGCCAGTCGCGCTTGAACTGCTCCGTCGATTCTCCGTCACAGTTGTATCCGATACCGGTGATGTAGTTGGTCAGCGCATCCAGCCACACATACGTGACATGCTTCGGATCAAAGGTGACTGGGATGCCCCATTTGAACGACGTTCTCGACACGCAGAGATCCTGCAGACCCGGAAGCAGGAAATTATTCATCATCTCATTCTTTCTGGACACCGGCTGAATAAACTCCGGATGCGTGTTGATATGCTCGATCAGGCGGTCAGCGTACTTGCTCATTTTGAAGAAATAAGCCTCCTCCTTCGCCGGCGTCACCTCGCGCCCGCAGTCCGGACATTTGCCATTCACAAGCTGAGATTCCGTAAAGAACGACTCGCACGGCGTACAGTACAACCCCTCATAATATCCCTTGTAGATATCGCCCTGATCGTACAGTTTCTTGAAAATTTTCTGCACCTGCTCCTCATGATCCTTGTCCGTGGTGCGGATAAACTTGTCATAGGACGTGTTCATCAGATCCCAGATCCGGCGGATCTCACCTGCCACACCGTCCACAAACTCCTTCGGCGTCACGCCCGCATCCTGTGCCTTGAGCTCAATTTTCTGTCCATGTTCATCCGTTCCTGTCTGGAAAAACACATCGTAACCCTGCATTCTGCGGTATCTTGCGATGCTGTCCGCCAGCACGATCTCATATGTGTTTCCAATATGCGGCTTGCCCGATGTATAGGCAATCGCGGTTGTCAGGTAATATTTCCCTCTTCCCATCTTGAAGACCTCCTTGATCTGAATTTTTTGTAAACTGCTTTCTGTTTCTGGCTTCTTTATCAGTATAAGTCCACGCGGATTGCTTCGTCGCTCCGCAACTTTCGCAGTCTCCGCTCCGGTCGGTGCTAAATGAACGTCCTCTGGACGTTCAGCACCCTACAGGTATTCGGAATCCGGCCTGTCGGCCTGCTTCCTCATACCTGTTGCCGTCTCTAAAGCAGAGTCTGCCTGGTCTGCAAGCAGCCCGTCATCCTCTGCTTTGAGACTGGACTTATACAGTAAATAAGCGCCCTGTCTCCATACAGAAGACGAGCGCCGCCCGTGTTACCACTTCTCTTCGTCCTGCCTCGCGGCACAGACCTCTGCGGGTACCAGTCATAAAATATGCAAGAGACCATACCCTGCCGCTGTAACAGGCGGAACCTGTCGTATCCTAACCAGTGTCCAGTACCATCAATTCTGCCATTCCCTGTGTGGCTGCAGACCACGGCAGCTCCCTGAAATGCAGAATCCGCCTCAGAATTATTCCCAAGGCCTTTCAGTCAAAACCCGGCACCGGCTCAGATACACCCCTCCGAAACCATCTTCCACGGATATTCCTGCAGTCCCTCTCACCAGCCGAAACAACATATATGAAAGCTGTTCACCCTGCGTTCGGCAGCGAGCCGACGCATCAGTCAAATCCCCCGCGGCATTTGCCAAACACACGCCTGCATGTAGTGGTTCATTATTCGCGGAAATGAAAACAGCCTTGTATATATTTTCCGAAGACTTCTCTGTAGCAGTACCTTTCCGTGTACTCTTTTCTTCCATGAGTTTGTGATTATCACTAATAGAAGTTACCATAACACAATTTCGGCACTTGTGTCAAGGTTTCTGTCTCAATTCCCAGGATAAACGCATGAACGGAATCCGGCTTTAGTTTGCGTTTATTTTTCATTTATTCCGTCAATAGACAATATCACG
>CANQAR010000130.1 GCA_947588845.1 uncultured Lachnospiraceae bacterium | reverse complement strand
ACTATCTGAAAGTTCGTGTAAACTATTGAACCGCGCAGTACCGAACGGTATGCTGCGTGGTGTGGAAGGGGAGGATAGAATCTCCCCTATCCGATAGGAGGAATGGATATGCGGCAGATTGTTTCGCCGATCAGTTTGACGAAAAAGATACTTGGACAGCAGAAAGTGGATGAGAGGATCTCATACCGGATAACTGCGCACTGTGTGCGGATTGAGCAGCCGGAGGGACTCCTGTTTTACCATACATTGACGGGGGAGTTGCTCCTGCTGACCCATGAGGAGGAGGCGTTGCTCGCGAAGCTGCCCGGCTCTGCCCCCCCGGTGCTGACAGAGTTGGTTTCCCGCCGGTTTCTCGTGCCCGAGGGGGCAGACGAGATGGCACTGGTGGATCAGGTGAGGAATATCGCCCGACGCTTAAAGAGAGGGGACGGCATCCTGACAGATTATCTGATCTTTACAACCACGGCGTGCAACGCCCGATGTTTTTATTGTTTTGAGGCGGGTATCCAGAAAACGACCATGACGAAGGAGACGGCCCGGGCGGCGGGGGAGTATATCGCGACGCACTGCGGCGGAAAGCCGGTCCATCTGGTCTGGTTCGGGGGTGAGCCTTTGCTGAATGTAAAGGCCATCGACGCGATCACGGATGTCCTGCGGCAGCGCGGAGTGGAGTTCCGCTCCCGGATGGACAGCAACGGCTATCTCTTTGACGAGGCACTGGCGGCGCGGATAAAGAACAACTGGGGGCTGTATCAGGTGCAGATCACGCTGGACGGCACGGAGGAGGTCTATAACCAGCGCAAGGCGTACGTACATCCGGAGGGCAGCCCGTTCCAGCGGGTGCTCCGGAACATCAGTTCGCTGTTGGACGCGGGTATCCAGGTCACAGTCCGCATGAACATGGATGAGGACAACGAGCGGGATCTGTATGTACTGGTGGACGAACTGGCGGGGCGTTTTGCCGGTAGACCCGGTTTTGTCATCGCGCCAAGAGTCATCATAGAAAACAAAGGCGCCAAGCCCTACCGCTATACAGAGGAGGAGCGGCGTACTCTGGCGGACAAGGCCCGGGATATGTGGGACTACCTTGACAGGAGAGGCGTAGCGGTAGAAACGTCCCTGACGCAGCAGCCTGTGTTCTATTCCTGCTGGTCAGACAATGCGAATGCTGCCACTATCACGCCGGAGGGGCGGCTGGGACGGTGCGAGTCCCATATCGACAAGGGGCTCTGGGGTAGCGTCTTCTCTGAGGAGCGGGACGAGGAGGTGCTGCGGCAGTGGCGGAAACGCCGCCTGGCGGAGGAGATCTGCAGCACCTGCGAGCTCTATCCACGGTGTGTCCGGCTGAAAAACTGTGTGGTGCGTACGGAGCGCTGCTCCGCCATCGAGCGGGAGGAAATGGGAATCCGGCTTGAGCGGGGTATTCTGAAGGCTTATGTAGAATGGAAAGAGGGCCGTCCGTCCGGGGCGGATACGATATGATCAGAACAATCATTGCCCTGATCGGGCCGAAGAGAAGAAACCAGATGCTGGCACTGATTCCCGCGATGCTGCTGGCATCTTTGCTGGAAATGGCCGGTCTCACGATGGTGGTTTCAGTCTGTGCATCCCTTGCGGACAGTGCGTGGCTGGGAGAAAATCCGATTGCGCTCTGGTTGCGCGGAGCTCTGCGGATTCAATCGGAAGAAACTCTGGCGGAAGCGTTGCTTTTTGCTCTGATTGTGTTATACGCATTGAAGCTGCCATATATGGCATGGGAAAGCTATATCACGGCGAAGTTTGCCCGTACCATGCGGCACGAGGTATCCGTTCGGCTGTGCGGGCGCATCGTCCGGAGCCCCTACTCCTATTTTATAAGGCACAGCACGGCGGAGCTGCAGAACCTGCTTGGACAGGATATGTTTCAGTTTTCCGCGGGACTTGGAGCATGTATGCAGATCCTGATGGAATCGCTCGTCGCGCTGGGGATGGGGATCTGTCTGCTGCTGATCGATCCGGTCATGACGCTGTTTCTGGCGCTTGGGATTGTGTTTCTGACACTGGTGATCCGCGTGATACTCATCCGGCCGATACGGGAGGCCTCGCAGGTGCAGCGTGATGCGAACCGAAGGTACTGGAAATGGCTGCATCACATGGTTGATGGAATCAAGGACATTAAAACCGGACGTCATGAGGCCTTTTATGAGCTACGCTTTACCGAGGCCAGCGCGGAATATACAAGATCCGATTATCTGAGACAGTTCTGGGTCAAACTGCCGACGCTTTGCATGGAGAGCATTATAGTGATGACTGTGCTGCTGTATCTTTTCTTTTTTGTACAGTCAGGAAAACATCTGATAGATTACCTGCCCGGTCTTTCCGCTCTGGCGTGGACGGCAGTGCGTCTTCTGCCGGCGATTAACCGGATCAATGCCAGCCTGACACAGATGAGCTATGCGAGGGCTTCCGTGGAGGCGATCTGCCGCGCGATGGAAGAGACGGCTCCGAGGGAGGAGGCAGCCCCGAGGAAAGGGGCGGTCTGCCGTGTGATGGAGGGGACGGTTCCGAAGGAAGGGGCGGCCTGCCGTGCGGTGGAGAAGACAGCTCCGAGGGAAGGGGCGGCCTGCCGTGTGATGAAGGAGACAGTTCTGAAGAAGCAGACAGCCTGCTGTGTGATGGAGGAGCCGCCCGCCGGGAGGACGGAGACGGATATCAGCGGGAGCATTGTACTGGATCATGTGTCCTATGCCTACGACAGTGAGGAAGGAACCGTGCTGCGGGATGTGGAGATGGAGATACCGGTGGGGACATCGGTCGGCATCATCGGCCCTTCCGGGGCAGGGAAAACCACGCTGCTGGATATTCTTCTTGGGCTGCTCGTGCCGGATGAGGGAGAGGTCCTGATCGGCGGCGTTCCCATCGCCAGATATTATAATGGTATGCTGAGTAAAATTGCGTATGTGCCGCAGACTACTTTCCTGCTGGATGATACTATTCGCAGCAATGTGGCAATGGGCTTTGAGAGAGATCAGATCCGGGACGATCGGGTGTGGGACGCGCTGGAAAAGGCGGCGCTCGCCGACAAAGTGAAGACCCTTCCCCATGGGCTGGATACGCAGATCGGGGAGCGGGGGATCCGGCTTTCCGGCGGGGAGCGCCAGCGGCTGGGACTTGCCCGCGCCATATACCGGAACCCGGCGCTGATTGTTTTTGACGAAGCGACTTCGGCTCTGGATTTGAAGACGGAATCCGCCGTCATGGATTCCATCAACCGTCTGAAAGGACAGAAAACACTTGTTATCGTTTCACACCGTACGTCGGCCATAACAGGCTGCGACAGGATCTACCGTGTGGAAGGCGGAACTGTACACAGGGAGAAATAAGCTGGCGGCATATATGAAATGATGGAGGCGTGAATCATCATGGACAGAACGGTCAGGAAGAGTTATGAAGTGATGTACCGGCTGCTGGCGGCCTGGGTGAACGGCATTTCGCCGGAAGGGACAGCCGTTTTGGAGATTAATTTTGAAGAACTGTGGCGCGTCACGGACAGGCACTTTCTGAGTGCTGCCGTGTGCATGGCGCTGGAGGTGGCGGGGCTGTCCGGCCAGTGCCCGCCCCTGATCCGGAAACGGTTTTTGGATGCGAAACTGCTGTCTGTCCGCAGGACGCTGCTCATGGACGCGGAACGGGAAAAGCTGCTGGCATTCATGGAGGAGCGTGGGATCTGGTATATGCCCCTGAAAGGGATTGTCCTGAAGGAATTTTATCCTAAATTGGGAGCGCGCCAGATGGCGGACAACGACATCCTGTTTGACGCGTCCTTTCAGAAGGACGTGCGGGATTATATGACGCGGAACGGGTACCGCGTGGAGACCGGAGCGGGAGAAGACATACATGATACCTATCATAAACCGCCGGTGTATTCCTTTGAGATGCACCGGATGCTGTTTCAGACGCCGGTACATGGGAGCGCCTTCGACGACGCGGCGGTTCCTTACTATGCGGATGTAAAGTTCAGGCTGATAAAGGATCCTGACAACCGGTATGGCTGGCATTTCAGCGATGAGGACTGTTATATTTACATGCTTGCCCATGCCTTTAAGCATTACGACGGCGGCGGCACAGGCGTGCGCACGCTGCTGGATATCTGGCTGTACCGCAGAGGAAAGGAAGCGCTGGATAAAGATTATATTGCTGCGGAGCTGGAAAAACTGGGACTTTCCGATTTTGAACGGCACTGCCGCTCAATTTCCGGTAAGCTGTTCGGCTGGCCGCAGTCTGTGGAGGCACTGACTGAGGGGGAAAGGAAGATGCTTTTCTGGATGGAAGAATCCGGTGTCTACGGAACGGCGGAACATCATGTCAAGCGGAAGCTGCAGGAGATACGGCAGGGCGGAGGAGTCTTTGACGGAAAGGCAAAAAGAAAGTATCTGCTCAGGCGGCTGTTCCCGCAGCTGTCATGGTACCAGGCCAACGCCCCGTTCTGTTACCGGCACCGGTGGGCGGTTCCGTTCTACTGGGCAGGCTGGGCCGTCCGGAGCATTTTTGTCAGGAGAAAGGAAATACAAAGAGAATTGTCAGTCCTTTGGAGGGCGGATGACGGAACAGAATGACAGATGGGAGCGTGTGGGAGAGGCGGCTGTTCCTGCCGGGAGTTCCGGGTGCAGTGAAAGGACAGAGGGGCTGAAAACAGAGTATTTTTATAAAAAATTTAATTTATTATCTGACGAACATTGGGACAAACGGGTGAAACCCTGGGTTTCACCCGTGAGGATGTTTGTCGGGGATTCCTGTGCTGTTACTGCGGACGGAGAGGTTTATTCTCCGGCCGGGAATTCTGCTCTGCAGCGGCGTGCTATTTAGCTTCCAGCCAGTTCACCCCGCAGCAGCCGGAGTTCTTCCCGGAGCCGGGCAAGTTCCTGTTCCGCTGAGTCTGCACGTGTTTTTTCTGCGTCCGCGCGGGTTTCGGCTGTATCTGCGCGGTTTTCCGCTGCGTCTGCGCGGCTTTCCGCTGCATCTGCACGCTGTTTCTCCCGCAGCGTGTTGTTTCTTTCGCTCTTTTTTCCGTCCTGGAAGCCATCCTCATAGCTGTCTTCCTTTTCGATTTTCAGGTGCCTTTCCGCGTCATATTCCCAAAAGCTCATCGCGACTACCTCCGCCCGATTCTTAATCAGGATATCTTTCAGGATCCCCTTTTGGATACATTCATCCACCGCCGCGTTCACCGCTTCCAGCTTCTCCTTGTCCGTCGTCTTTCCTTTCATGTGCCTCCGCATGCAGGCGACAAACTGCGCGTATTCTCCCAGCTTCCCGCATTTCTCCATCAGTTCCCGGTTTTTCCCGTAATTGATGTTCAGCACCAGGGCGGTGCATTCCAGCGCGGGCGCCCCGGGCGCTTCCAGGGAAGAAAGGAGAGTATTTTTTTCGCTGTTTTTCGCCTTTTCCGGAAGGATGAACGCCTCCGACAGCTTCATTTCCCACTTCTCACGGCGGTTCTCCCCTCCGTTGTAAAAGACGATGTACTGGGGGACCGGCAGCGGGATCACTTTCCTGCGGTTCGGGTCATAGCCGTTCGTTTTTATATAGGCGCGGTACATTGCCGCGAAATATTGCAGGCCCCTCAGGGGCATGTTATGGCAGATGGAGCTCTGGTGCTCGTACAGTCCGAGCTGCGCATGGAGCAGGAAACCGAGGTCGTTCTTGATGCCCACGTACACGGCGTCTTCCAGCGTATAGATGACAAGTTCTTCCGGATCGCTGTAAGAGGTGCCGCTGACGGCGTTGTAGAGGCTGAGAAGGTTCTCCTTTTCACGGAAGACCATGCGGAAGATGCTGTCCTTGAAGCAGCGGTTCATGTCCGGGACTGCCAGGCTGCTGTCGTCCGGAAGGATTTCCTCGTGACTGCCTGTCTCTGAGATGTTTTCCGGGAAATCCGGCGCCTGTGCAGCCCCATCCGGCAGGATGGATCCTGGATATTCTGTTTGTTTTTGATTCAATAATCATTCCTCCTTATTGTAGCAATGTTGACGTGTGATTGCAAGTATGCTGTGGAAAAAACTGATAATCCGCAGGAAATGCAGTATAAGAATTAAAAGATAATAGAATAAAAGAGAATGAATGAGAAAAATAATTCCTTTTGCTGATTATCATATATATTATAACATATATTTCATAGATTGTCTATATTAAATTTAATATTTCAATACAGAAATGTTGCCATTGCTGTAGGAAGATTTCTGCTGATCAGACAGGGTGAATGCCGCCATGGGAACAGGCGTTCCAGCACATTCTTAAAATTTTTTGAATTCATTATACAGCAGTAATCCTCCTTATTTTAATATAGAAATGTGGAAAGTTACAAGAGAAATCAGATAAAAAACAGGATAAGAGATAAAAAATGACAACAGAAGATTTACGGATAAGATGAATGACATTCAATATATGAATTATTATATCGTAGAATAACATGCAAACAGAGATTTGCAAATCATCAAATATGAAAATAATACTAGTATTTCTTTGGGCGTTACTGATCGCTCCGTGACCAGCGGCAGCGCTTCGCGGTACAGCCGCGTTTCTAATTTGTTTTTTTGCTGGTATAAATTGCAAATTGGTGTTATGATAAGAAAGATTGTGTGTATGTGGTCTGAAAAGACAGTGCATAGAGGGAAAGTAAAACAACCTTTCCGTGTGTCGTCCAGGCGGAGGGGTTCTGGAAAGGGTGGTAGTATATGGGACATCTGGCTGCAAGGGATGCTTACAAGAGTCTGGAAGAGAGAATTAACTGGTTTACGCAGGGCGCTCCGCCATCGGAGACACTGTACAAGATTCTTCAGGTATTGTACACGGAGAGGGAAGCAAAATGGGTTTCACTGCTGCCGGTGCGTCCGTTTACGCTGAAGAAAGCGGCCCGCATCTGGGGAACGACGGAGGCGAAGGCAGAGAAAGTGCTGGATCATCTCTGCGACAAGGCGCTGCTGGTGGACTCAGAGTATCACGGACAGAGGCAGTTTGTGATGCCGCCGCCAATGGCAGGGTTTATTGAGTTCGCGCTGATGCGGACGAGAGGAGACATCGACCAGAAGTATCTGGCGGAGCTCTATTATCAGTACATGAATGTCGAGGAAGATTTTGTCAAGGATCTGTTTTTTGCGACAGAGACAAGGCTGGGCCGCGTCTATGTGCAGGAGCCTGTGCTGACGAATGACAAGATGAATCATATCCTTGATTATGAACGCGCAACGCACATTGTGGAGGAAGCGGAGTATATCGGTCTTGGCCTCTGCTACTGCCGTCATAAGGCGTATCACGCGGGTCATCCGTGCGAGATCGACGCTCCGTGGGACGTGTGCCTGACGTTCGGCAATGTGGCCCGCTCCATAAGCGAGCATGGGGAGTACGCGAAGCTGATCTCGAAGGAAGAGGCGATGGATGTGCTGGAGCGCTCCTACGCGAGCAATCTCGTTCAGATCGGCGAAAATGTCCGCGAGAATCCGGCATTCATCTGTAACTGCTGCGGCTGCTGCTGCGAGGCGCTGCAGGCGGCGCGGAAATTTGCTCCGATGCAGCCGGTAGCTACGACAAATTACATTCCGAAAGTATCGCTCGACAAGTGTGTCGGCTGTGGAAAATGCGCGAAAGTCTGTCCGATTCTGGCGATAAAGGTGGAGGAAAACACGGAAGCAGGAAACGGAGCGCAGGCGTCCAACACTGCAGGTGTGGGTGGAAGCGGAGTGCAGACTTCCGGAGCAGGAAATATGGCAGGAAATGAGACGCAGGCGTCTGGAACCGAAAATACAGCATCGGGCGGCGCCGGGAACCAGACAGGGGCCGCAAAACCTGCACGGAAGAAAAAACACGCTGTGGTTGACAAGGAAATCTGCCTTGGATGCGGCGTTTGCGCGCGCAACTGTCCGACAGGAGCGATCGAACTGGAACGCCGGCCGGTACAGGTGATCACGCCGGTAAACAGCACGCATCGTTTTGTGCTGCAGGCGATTGAGAAAGGCACGCTGCAGAATCTTATTTTTGACAATCAGGCATTCGCGAATCACAGGGCGATGGCGGCTGTGTTCGGCACGATTCTGAAGCTTCCTCCGATGAAGCAGGCGCTTGCCAGCAAGCAGTTCAAGTCGGTGTACCTGGACAGGCTGCTGAGCATGCAGAAGAAAAAGCCGGCCAGACAAAAATAAGACGGAGAGCCCGGATTCCTGCGCGCGAGGATGTTCCGGCAGAACTGAGTTCCGGGCAGGCCGGGCTTTGAACAAACAGACACTATGAATCTGGAGGTTAAAATATGGTAGAAACTTGGGATATTACAATCCCGGAGCTGACAGGCAGGGAAAAGCGCAAAGCGTATCTCTATCTGCCGGAATCCTACAAGTATTATGACGATTATTATCCGGTTCTGTACATGTTTGACGGGCACAATGTATTTTTTGATTCACACGCGACGTATGGCAAGAGCTGGGGTATGAAAGAATACATGGACTATACGAGCACGCAGGTCATCATAGCGGCCGTGGAGTGCAACCACAGTCCGGATCACGGAAGGCTCAGGGAATATTCGCCGTTTGATTTTAATGATCCGGAGTACGGGCCGATGAAGGGTCTCGGCAAGATTACAATGGACTGGATGGTTCACACATTCAAAAAAGAGATCGACGAAAATTTCCGTACGCTTCCGGGACGTGAGACAACGTTTATCGCGGGAAGCTCGATGGGCGGCCTGATGAGTCTGTACGCAGTGATCGCGTACAACCAGTATTTCTCCCGCGCCGCGGCGCTTTCCCCGTCTGTCTGGGTCGACGACGACCGGATTGAGCGGCTGATTCGCGATGCGAAGCTTGCGCCGGATACGCTGGTCTACCTGGATTACGGTTCCCGGGAGATTCACAATCACCCGTATATGCGGCGGCAGTTCCGGGAAGTAACGCGCATGCTGCTTGAGCGCGATATCTGGGTGGAGAGCCGCATCGTGCCGAACGGCGAGCACTGCGAGGCATGCTGGGAGCGGCAGGTGCCGTTCTTTATGGATGCGCTGCTGTATGATGAGGGCGAGTAGTCCGCAGCTTTGCCGCAGGCATAATGGTTCGCTGCCCGTGGGAACAGACATGGAATCCGGCGAAGTTTCCGGATGTGTCGGAAACTGTTCTGGCCGGTAAAATGTCTGAAAGAGAAATCAGGGAAACAAAAAGCTGCTGCTTACTTTCTCCTGCGGGATACGGACATAACAATAAAATAAACAGCACAAGGATGAGACAGCATGAAAACAACATATTTAAAGGATTACAGCCCCGCGCTGGGGCGGGACATGGAATGCAAGATTTACGGACACGCCGGAAAGCCGGTTCTGTTTATTCCATGTCAGGACGGAAGATTTTATGATTTTGAGAATTTCGGGATGGCGGATGTGTGGTCCCCGTGGATTGAGTCCGGTCAGGTGATGGTGTTCGCGATTGACACGATGGACAAGGAGACCTGGTCGAACCAGTGGGGGGATGCGAGATGGAGAAGCGAGCGGCATGAGCAGTGGATGCGGTATATCACAGATGAGATGGTGCCGTTCATGCGGTCCGTGGCGAATGAGTGGAACGGATGGGACGGGTATCCGGGAATCCTCGTATTCGGAGCGAGCCTTGCGGCGCTGCACGCGACGAATCTGTTTTTGCGCAGACCGGATCTGTTTGACGGCCTTCTGGCTTTAAGCGGCATCTACACCGCGGAGTACGGGTTTGGAACCTATATGGACGATCTGCTTTATCTGAATTCTCCGGTGCATTATGTACCGAATATGCCGGAAGATCATCCGTATATCGAACTCTACAACCAGAAAAAGGCGGTCATCTGCGTGGGACAGGGCCCGTGGGAGGTTCCGTCTTCCACAAGACAGCTGGACGCGGCGCTTAAGTCCAAGGGGATCAATATCTGGGTTGATTACTGGGGGTATGACTGCGCGCATGACTGGGACTGGTGGTTCCGCCAGGTGGATTACTTCCTGCCGTTTTTGCTGGAAGATGGAGAAGGCTGAAAAATAAAAGGAGCCGCGTTTTGCAGCTGGCAAAAAAAGGATGTGAACAGGCGGGAATGTGAAACGCTCTGACAGATGAAAGGAATGGCAGGAAATTTTTGACGGAAAGAAACCTCTGACCGGCAGAAATCTCGGAGCATGTGGATTATTTCTGAGGCAGCAAAATTTCAGTCCGGGAAAGCCGAACCGGGAAAATCAAACAAAAACGAGAACAGGATAAAATAAAAAACAGAAAAAAGAAGAAAAATAAAATCAAAAAGAAAACAAACACAAAACAAAGTAATAAGAAAAACGAAAGGAAACAAAAAAGGGTACTAGCTATGAAGAACGTTATTTTTATCTCACCAAATTTCCCGACAAATTACTGGCAGTTCTGCAGAGAACTGAAGAAGAACGGAATGAATGTGCTCGGCATCGGAGATCAGCCGTACGATGAACTGTCGCAGAATCTGAAGGACAGCCTGAATGAATACTATAAGGTAAGCAATCTTGAGAATGAGGATGAAGTATACAGAGCTGTGGCATTCTTTATTTTCAAGCACGGACGCATCGACTGGCTGGAGTCCAACAATGAGTACTGGCTGGAGAGGGACGCAAAGCTCCGTACAGACTTTAACATCACGAGCGGTTTTCAGACAAAGGACATGCCGCGCATCAAGTATAAGTCAAAGATGAAAGAGTACTACAAACGCATAGGACTTCCGGTGGCGCGCTATCATATGGTGGGCACGCTGCAGGGCTGCCTGAAGTTTGCGAAACAGGTCGGATATCCTGTAGTGGCAAAGCCAGATAACGGCGTCGGCGCTTCCCATACGTTCAAGATCGGAAGCAAAGAGGAGATGGAGGAGTTCTTCAAGCTGAAATGGCCTGATACACCGTATATCATGGAAGAGTTTGTGGACGGTGAGGTCAACTCCTATGACGCAATTATTGATTCAAACGGCGAGCCGATGTTTGAGACAGGGAATGTGACGCCAACTTCGATTATGGACATCGTGAATAACAACGATAACTCTCTGTTCTATATCCTGAAAGATCTGCCGGATGATACGAGGGAGGCCGGAAGGAAGACCGTAAAGAGCTTCGGCGTGAAGAGCCGTTTCGTGCATTTTGAGTTTTTCCGCCTGCTGAAGGATCAGAAGGGCCTCGGAAAGAAGGGCGACCTCGTGGCGCTCGAGGTAAACATGCGCCCGAGCGGCGGCGTGACGCCGGATATGATCGATTTTGCGCACAGCACCGACGTGTACAAGATCTGGGCGGATATGATCGCGTTCGACCGCTCGACCATGCCGGTAGGCGAGCATGCGTACTGCGCGTTCGCCGGAAGACGCGACGGAAAGGACTTTACCATGAGCCATGCGGAGATTGTGGAGAAATACGGCAGCCGCATGAAGATGATGGAGCGTATCCCGGATGTTCTCTCCGGAGCGATGGGCAACCAGATGTATGTGGCAGTGTTCGACACGAGAGAGCAGCTGGATGAGTTCTACGGGGATATTTTGAAATGTAAGTGATCAGGAAAAGCTGTATTCAGTTTCAAAATTTTTTACTAATAAAAGTATTATTATCCGGCTGTCTGCGGGCAGCCGGATATTTTGCGTGACGCGTTCGCGGCAAAATTTGAAGACAGTCACGGCCCCTTTAATATCGCCTACCCCATTGGCATGGCCCTCGGTTCCCCGTGGATATTTCCCCATTCCAGTGCAGAAATATGAAACTGTGCATGATGTACAAAAACTGGATGGTGAAATGTTACAGTTCACTCCCCCACTAAGCTCGAGGTGATTTCCGGACATCTTGTTCGGAAATCCCGAGGTCTGAGGCGCGAAATGCCACGAAAGTAGCATTTCTGTGCATCGCGGAGCGTTGTTACGTTCACGGAGTGAACCAATGTCATTAAGTTTAGGTAACGGGTTGGATTCTGTCATGGGGTCTAACCCATTTTTGATCTTTTTT
>CANQAR010000129.1 GCA_947588845.1 uncultured Lachnospiraceae bacterium | reverse complement strand
CCGCACTGGTCAAATCTGTGCTTGCTTTCAAATTCCGTTTTCACCGTAAAGGAAAAGTATTTTTCATCCGTTTCCATTTGCAGAACAGGCGCGTTATCATTTCTGAAATGATAGTATGTCCTCTGCCATAAGTCGGTGTGGGGATTTGTTATGATTTCAATCTTACCATCGGATATCGTGTAATCCGCAGGTGTTCTTGTCCATTTTAATTTGCTTACATCAAAATTCATACTGCAGCCTCCATAAATACTGATTTTCCTTCGAGTATAGCAAAAACAAGCCGCTTTTTCAACCATATCGAAATCTGAAATCTATTTCTTACAGATGGTATTGCATCCGATCACAATCAACAGCGCATCTGTCAGAATAATTCCAAGCGCAGCGTACAGAAAACCGGCCGGAAGCACATTTTCAAACAGACCCATGATAAAGATCAGCACGGTAATCACTCCAAGGCCAACCCCCGTCACCCGGCACAGTTTCTTCCTGTCGTATTTTTCCTTTTCTTCTTTCGGCGCTGTATTATAACCGCTGACAAGCCAGCTTCCATGTCCGGAAATTAATACGATGGAAATTATTGCCAATACAAGAATCAGCACCCAGAGAATCCATTTTGGTCCATGAGATAGATCTGATAATTTCATTTTGTCCTCCATTTCCAGAGACACGATGCCAACATCGGCCGGGGCAAAACGAAGCACGAATCCATCCGGCATCTTCTGATTCCAGCACCCTGTCACTAAGTTATAGGGAACGGCAAAATGATTTTCGTTTTGTTCGTTCCCTGCGCCGAATTTGCGCCGCTCAAGCGGCATTTTTCCGCTTCAAATTCGTGCGCATCTCCACTCCGTTCCGGACGTCGGCAGGGCAGGAACCTCATTCAGGCAGATCATCCTCGCATATTTATTCTCAGAGTCCTCCGTAATGCGGATGTTCCCCTGCTGTATGTGATAATCAATTCTCCGTGCATACCACCAGTCCCCCACACCTATCGGGAAATGGCCGAGAATATCGCCAATCAGCCTTGCCTCCTTAACCGGCCTGCGGGTAAGTTCTTTCCATATCAGAAAATCATAAAAATCCTCCGGGACACCGGTAACTCTGCCGTTGATCACTGCCCGAAGCGGACTGTTCTCCTCAGCCAGATCACTCCACAACGAGGCATACATCCTCGCTTCTTCGCTGGTCAGCGCCTTCTCATAAGACAAGAATCCCGCAAATTCTTCTGCCGCAACCTCTCCCCAGCTCCTGTAGGAAATTATGGACTTCTCCCTTGTCACATACTCCGGAAGCTTCACCGTATAAATCTCATTTTCATACTTCAGCAGCATCCGGCACAAACTGTAAAAGCCGCATCTGGAATATGGCGCGTCGCTGTACCAGATCCGAATTGCCCCGCCATCCTCCAGAAAACTCTTCAGCCGCTGCAGTTCCCTGGCATAGATATCTCCGGCCTGTCTCAGTTCTTTTTCCAGTTCATCGCTTCTTCCATACTGATTCTGCGCATACAGGGAGTAAATCAGGTCCTTCCGGTACGCACTATCCACAGGCTCTTTGATATCACCGATATCCAGCATAAAGCCAAGGCAGACCACTTCATCCGCAGTCCCTTCCACCCATCCTGCAAAAGGTTTTGGGGGCGGCGTCTTTTTCCCTGCCATCCAGACAGAAGTCGGTCCGTTTACTCTGCCAATCACGATCTTATTTTTCGCGGCTTTCATGGAGGCCACCTCACTCTCGCCAAATAATACCTCGATCATACCATATCCTCCCGGAAAGATTCAGCAGTGTCAAAAACTTCTTCAGGGGCTGTATCCTCAATACTGATATTTTTCTATCTCCTCCGCCACTTCAGCATTCGGGATAAACACCCCGTTTTCCATCTGGTCAAATACATGCTCATCCTCAATGATGCTCATGATGCCCATTTTCGCTTTGTGCCCCATGATGTCCCGCAGAATGTTCATGCGTGTGTTCTCCCACGATCATGCAGCCGTCCACTCCACAGGTGTTATGCGTATGTTCTCCCGCAATCGTACAGCCGTCCACTCCACAGGTGTTATGCGTATGTTCTCCCGCAATCGTACAGCCGTTCACTCCGCAGGCGCTGTGCGTGTGCTCTCCCATGATCGTGCAGCCGTCCACTCCGCAGGCGCTGTGCGTGTGCTCCCCCACGATTGTGCAGCCGTCCACCCCGCAGGCATTGTGCGTGTGTCCTCCTTCAGCTATGTGGCCTGTCGCTCCGGCCAGTCCCAGCATACATGTCATAAAGTACAATAATAGCCTGCTTTTCATTCTATCCGCCCCTCTTCTCAGTGCTTTTATTATTATGTTTTTAAAATAATTATATAATGCTGTAGACCACAGTGCAAGCATTATTTTTATGTTAAGATGGAGAGGATTCTGAAACCTGTGCATGATACCGGAACAGCGGTTTCCGTTTACAACGGCGAAACAGCACTTTCGGCAGACGTACCTGTCTCCTGCTTCACTCCCCAGTCTCTGCTGCCGACCCGGTAAAATGCAATAGAGATTGCCGTCGCCACGCTCCATCCGACCGGCCACGCACACCAGATTCCGACCGAGCCCAGTGCTGTACGCGACAGCACAAATGCCAGTGCCACCCTCAGCACCAGATCCGTAAATGTCGAGGTCATGAACTGCCCCATCTTCCCCGCGCCGCGCAGGATTCCGTCCGCGATCAGCTTAGCGGAAACGACAAAATAAAACGGGGAAAGAATTCTCAGATAGATGACTCCCGTTTCGACCGCCGCCCCGGCGTGATCCTCCATAAACAGATACAAAAGGAACCTGCCGCCGAAAAAGAACAGCACTGCCAGCGGAAGGCTCAGTGTCCAGATCATCCGGATTCCCGCGCCGAAGCCCTGCTTCACCCGCTCCATCTTCCCCGCACCGATATTCTGAGAAGTATAGTTGGAGATTCCGTTCCCAATTGTAGTAAACGAGGTGATGACCATGTTGTTGAGCTTGACTCCTGCCGCATATCCTGCGATCACGCTGGCCCCGAATCCGTTGATCACGCTCTGGAGAATGATATTTCCCACGGACACAAAGCTCTGCTGCAGCGTGCTTGGTATGGCGATCGCCGCAATCTGCCGGAGCATCTCCCAGGAAAACAGTGCGGCCTTTTTGTTTGTCTCCATTGTCTTCAGCCGGCGCAGAACTGCCGCGACCGCCAGAACGCAGCTGACTCCCTGGCATAGGAATGTCGCCCAGGCAACCCCGGCGACTCCCATGTGAAACATCGTCACAAACCAGATATCCACAAGAATGTTCGCCGTCGAAGACACGGCAAGAAACAGAAACGGCGTCTTCGAATCCCCGAACGCAGAAAAGATTCCCGTCGCTATATTATAGAAAAACAGGAACGGAAGTCCCCAGATGTAGATCGTCAGATACAGTCTGGAATCACTTAAGATTTCCTCCGGCGTATGGATCATCTGCAGCAGCTTTCCGCTCCCTGCCAGTCCGCACAGCATCAAAAATCCACACAGAACACAGGAAGCGATCAGCGTGGTCGTCACCGCCGTCTTCATCCTTCCAAAATCCTTCGCCCCAAAATATCGGGAAGTGATCACCGAGCAGCCGATATTGCAGCCGAACGCGAACGCGATAAAGATCAGCGTCACCTCGTAGGAATTTCCGACCGCTGCCAGCGCGTTTTCCCCCACAAATTTTCCGGCGACAAGACTGTCCGCTATATTGTACAGCTGCTGAAACAAAACGCTCCCGAACAGCGGGAGACAAAAACTCCAAAGTACCTTTCGCGGCTCTCCGGCCGTGAGATCTCTGTTCATACTGAAACTCTCCTTTTCCTTGATTGTTCATTTTCGCCGATTCTGTTTTAAGACTCGACTGTAAAAATAATTGTTTCCATTTGCGCGCCCGTCCATTATAATCAAAACAGTTCCATGTGTAAAATGTATATTTGATATATTATTCATGTATTTATGATATGGTTACTGTTCACCCCGTGCCCGGTAACGTACAGTCTGGGCATGCAGATTCGCTTCGCGAAGCCCAAACTGTCATTTGATTTATGTTCTTACGGCCTCAGCAGCAGGTGCTTCGGCCTGATCTGAACTGTAACATGACATCAAAGGAGAAGAGGCACGTATTCCATGTTTAATGACGTCAGGGCCCGAAAAACACGGAAAAGAAGCAGATTTGAAGTAAAACGCGCAGCGACACACTGCCCGCAAAAATCAAACGGAAAGGAGTCCTTAATGTCTATTTCTTATGATTATTATCGGATTTTTTACACAGCCGCCCAGTATGGCAGTTTCACCCGCGCCGCCGAGATCCTGCAGAGCAGCCAGCCGAACGTCACCCGCTCCATCCGATATCTGGAACACGAGCTGGGCTGCAGTCTGTTTCTGCGTTCGCGCCAGGGCGTCGCGCTGACACCCGAAGGGGAAAAACTGTTCGCTCATGTCAGAATCGCCTGCGATCACCTGCAGGCGGCGGAGAACGAACTCTCCAAAGACCAGAAGCTTGAAAGCGGAAGCGTCTTTATCGGAGCGAGCGAGACGGCTCTGCACGGACTGCTCCTGCCAGTCCTCGGTGAATATCATCGGGCTTATCCGTATATCCAGCTTCACATCGCAAACCATACCGTCGGCCAGGCCGTCTCTGCCGTACGCAGCGGTCTGGTGGATTTCGCCGTCACGGTCTCCCCAAACGGTGTACAGAACCCTCTGCACGAAGAAACTCTGATACACTATGAAGAAATCCTGATCGCCGGAAGCGGATTCTCACATCTGAGACAAAAAGAGCTGACCCTTGAGGAAGTATCCGAATATCCTCTGGTCAGCGTAGAACAGCACTCGATCACCTATGAATTTTACAAAGATTATTTTGCCGGACGGCATCTCTCCTACCATCCACAGATTGAAGTCGCCACGATGGGGCAGATTCTTCCGATGGTAAAATATGGACTCGGCATCGGGTTTCTGCCGGATTTTATGTTTGAAGATTCGCTGGCGGCCCGAAATCTGTTATGCAGGTCTTGTCCGCTGACGCAAGCGCATTTCATCGGGCCATGCCGCAAAGCAGACCGGAACCATGGAAATCTGGAATGCGAGGCGCAGGTGCATTCCGCCAATCCATGCCCTGAAGCGGACCGAATTCATGGGAACCTGAAAGCCGAAGCGCAGTTGTGTTCTGCCGCTTCGTGCTCTGAAGAGTCAGATCCTCAGCAAAAGCTCGATTTCCCCTGCTTTTCCTTCGTACAGAAAGAAGACGAGGTATTTAAAATCCGCCTCGTCCATGGAAATCCCGTCCGCAGCATCAGCCTCATCCGGGACAAAAACCGTCCCGTGGGCATCGCCGCGCGCAGGCTGATTCAAATGATCCGTGAATCCGCATACAGTTCCGACTGATATTTAACAAGCCGGATTGCCGCTACAATACTCCCACGGCAATCCGGCGGAACGCTCTTTCCCACCATCTCAGAATTTCTTTCCCCCGGACAGAAATTAACCTGTTGGTTTGCTATTCATAATGTCCCTTATTCCTCAATCAACTCATGTTCTTCCAGTTTCAGTCTCCCTGCCTTGTAGTCTTCCATCTTTTTTTCCAGATAATGAATATTGCTTTCACTGTAAAAAGGATCCGGATCTGCGGTAATTTCAAAAGGAATTCTTCTTTCCTGCGCCACTTTCGTACAAAAAATCGTAATTGCCGTTGTAAGATTCATTCCCATTTTCCGGCAGATTTCTTCCACAGTTTCTTTCAGTTCTGCATCCATACGGAAATTTACGCTTGTCTGTGCCATAGACTCTACCTCCCTATTCGATTCCATTATATTGCTTTTTTAATATTTGTAAAGAATTCTCTTTACATTTTCTGTACCCCAGTTGTTACTGTGCTGCAGTTCACTCTCTTGCAGGTCGTGAACTGTAACAGCGTATAGCATCAACACATATTATCTAAATCCATCCTTCATTACAGTTTATCACAGGCGCCGTAAAACCCCTTCCTTCAGGTATGGAGATATAAGACGCCAAAGCTTTCTAGCGGGTTCTTGCAATAGATACAGATGCATGGTACAATGATGCACATGGAATACAGGAGTGATCTGAATGTGATCTGCTTCTGCAAATACTATGTTGTCTGCTGTCCGGAATACTGATGAAAGGTCTTGGTTAACGGTGTCGATACAGGGCCTAAAGAACTCATCCGCAAAGTGTATGAGGAAAACTGTATCGAAATTACTGAGAAGGAAATCATACCGGATCCTGTGCATCTGCTCATGGAAGTAGCCCCGCAGTTTGAGATTTACAGGGCCGTAAAGCTGATCAAAGGCAGGCGTTTGGATGACTGAGATCGAGATTGCCGTCTCTCTAGACAAATTCGTATTTTGTTTTAACGGTGAGCGGAGCACCACCGGCTGTCATCAGGCAGTATATTGGGAATCAAAAGAATGTGTAGGAAGGTGAGAAAATGAAGTACAGCTACAGGTTTCGGATCTATCCGACACAAGAGCAGGAGAGCCTGATACAGCGGACGTTTGGCTGCTGCAGGTATGTGTATAACCATTTTCTCGCCGAACGAAAATCGAGCTATGAAGAGACAGGAAAATCACCTACGAGGTTTCAGCAGGACAAAGAACTGACAAATCTAAAAAAGGAGATAGAGTGGCTGAAAGAGCCGGACAAATGCGCCCTGCAAAACGCAGTAAAGCAATTGGATCAGGCGTATCAGAATTTCTTTCGCAGAGTGAGGCAAGGAGAAAAACCGGGATACCCACGATTCAGGAAGAAGCACGACAACAGAAAGAGCTACCGCACAAACAGTAACATTAAAATGCTGAATAAAGCAATCCGGCTTCCCAAACTGGGTAAGGTGAAGTGTCGTATTTCCAAAGAAGTACAAGGGCGGATCCTTTCTGCTACGGTCAGCCAAAGTCCCAGCGGCAAATACTTTGTGACCCTCTGCTGCACCGATGTAGAAAAGGAACGGTTACCGAAATCCGGTGCGGTTACAGGGCTGGACATGGGAATCAAATCCTACGCAGTCATGTCCGATGGAACGGAATATCCCAACCACAAATACCTTGTAAAGTCCGGGAAGAAATTAGCGAAGGCTCAGCGGCAGCTCTCCCGAAAAACAAAGGGGAGCAAGAACAGGGACAAGGCGAGAATCAGAGTTGCAGGGCTGCATGAGCAGGTGGCAAACCAGCGGCGGGACATGCTCCACAAACTGTCCACGAAACTCATCCGGGAGAACGATGTGATCTGCATCGAGAACCTGGCCCCAAAGGACATGGTCAAAAACCACCGGTTTGCGAAGTCCATAGCGGACGCGTCATGGGGTGAGTTTCGGAGACAGCTGGAGTATAAAGCCAGATGGTATGGGAAACGGGTGGTTGCAGTAGACCGTTTCTTCCCATCCAGTCAGCTGTGCTCCGAGTGTGGGGCACAGTGGCCAGGTACAAAGGATCCTGCCGTGCGGGAGTGGACGTGCCCGGAGTGCGGAACGCATCATAGTCGGGACATGAACGCCGCAAAGAACATACTGAAAGAAGGGCTGCGGCTTTTGGCATAGCAGAAATCAAAGGTAGGGCGGGACACGCCCAAACCTAACGCCTGTGGAGACTGTGTAAGACCCACGTCAGCGGACAGAGGTCGGTGAAGCAGGAATCCCCCGGCTTTAGCCGTAGGGAGTGTCAACAATAACAACCTCGGAAATTACTAGTCAAGCTCCGGCCCTTATGATGAAATTTTTTATTATATCAGAAATAATGTCGACGCGGTCCGTGACGCCCTGGCTCTGGTGATTTCCGGGACTCCCGTGCGGGCAAATGTCCGTGAGTATGCGGCTACTTCCATGAATCTGTCGACAAAAGACGAAATTCTGTCGGCAATGGTAGTCTACGGATTCCTAAGCTGTGAAAACGGATACGTGCGGATTCCAAACAAAGAACTGATGGACATGATCCGAATTCAGACAGAGGGATAAGTTCCCTTTGTCAAACAATGTGAAAGCCATTCCGCCTCTAAAGCTCAAACCAGAATGTACAGCCATTTCTGCTGTCCACTCCGAATTTTGCATGGTGGCGTGTCAGGATTTCCCTGGCGATCGACAGTCCCAGTCCTGACACTACCTCTTTGTTTTTCCTGCTGCGGGCAGTATAATAGCGGTCCCATATACAGGGGATATCTTCGTCTGCAATCCCTTTTCCGTAATCGGTCACTTCAAACCGCACAGCGCCGTCTGTCCGCCTCAGAGACACCCTGATCCTTTTGCTGTCGTCCGTATGATTGACCGCATTGTCAATAAAATTATAGATAACCCGTTTGATCTGCGCCTCATCCGCATTCACCAGAAGACCGTCTGTAATCTTAGTTTCAATCACAAAGCCGTTTTTTTCACAGAAGGGCGCGAACTGCCCGATCACGTCCCGTACCGCACGGCTGATATCGATGACGCCATACTCTTTCACTAAAGGATCCGACTGCATGGCGGAAAATTCCAGTATCTCATTGACGAGCGCCGTCAGCCGGTCCGATTCGCGCATGATGATATTCAGATCATTTTCCCTCGCCTGCGGATCTTCCCACGAAATTTCCTTTACCATCTCCGCATACCCCTTGATCATGGTCAGCGGCGTCCGCAGATCATGGGAAACACTGGCGAGAAAATTCCGCTGAGCATTTTTCGCTTTTTCCAGGCTAAGGGCTGTCTCCCCGAGCGTATCTGAAAGTTCATCCAACTCTGCGCAGAATCCCTTTGGCAGATCCGGGTGATAGTTCCCCGCAGCAATCTGCCTGGCAGAACCAGTCATCTGAACGATCGGTTTCCCAAATCTTTTCGCTATAAACCACGCGAGGAAAAACCCCAGGAGCAGAGATAAAGCAGAAACCCACACAAGCTGTATCCGCAAGATTCTGACTGTTCCTCCGACTGTGCCAAGAAGCATGCTGACAGAGAGAATATTCCCGTTCTCCAGACGAACGCCCGTCACATAGGCCGCGCTGTCCTCAGTCATAAAACCAACGTTGTCCGCACCGGCATCCTTCAGCTTCGCAAGCAGGGCTTCATAACTGTACGGAAGATTCCGCAGCGCGCCCTTTTCCCAGTTCATCACCTCGCCCGCAGAAAAATAAGGATTCTTCCCCCTTCCCTCTTCCTGTGTTGTTTCTCCCGGATCACCCTGGTTCACAGCGAAAGAATAAGGATTTTCCGCTCTGTCCTCTTTTTGCTCTGTCTCCTTCGGATCCCCCTGATTCATATCGGAAGAATACAGATTCTCTCCCGTTCGCTCTCCTTCATAAAGACGCCTGTACTCATCGGAGCTGTACAGGACATTTCCCGCATCATCTGTCACAAAAACAAGAAGTGAATTTTTCGCCGCAGTCTCATCGATCACGTCGTAAAAATCCGCATCTGCGGAACATTCTGCCATTTCCCCCACTGCTTTTTTCACATTTCTGATTGCCATAGCGTTATAAAAATTTTGTAAAAATACAGTTTGCAAAATCCACAGCAAAACAAATATGACAGCGGAAAAAAGCACGAACCACTGCCACAGTTTCACACCAAACGATTTACGCTTTCTCATCGAACCGATACCCCGTTCCCCGCAAAGTTACAATGCACTTCCGATAGGATCCCAGCTTTCCGCGCAGCAGCTTGATCTGCCAGTCCACCGTGCGGTCGTCCCCAAAATAATCATACCCCCATACCGCGTCCAGGATTTTTTCCCTCGTCAGCGCAATCCCCCTATTCTGCACAAGATACAAAAGCAGCTCATATTCTTTCGCGGTCAGATCCTTTTTCTCCCCGTCCACGAAAATCTCATGCGCCAGCATATCTATTCGAATACCCTGTATCTCAATCTCATTTTTGGGTCTGTTTACCCCGTTTCGAGAAAGGACTGCCTTTACCCGCGCCATCAGTTCGCGGGGAGAAAACGGCTTCACCACATAGTCGTCGATACCGAGCTCAAAACCCATCAGTTTGTCATACTCCGCACCCAGCGCGGAAAGCATGATGACCGGTGTCTTCTTCTCTTCACGAATCTTTTTGCAGACCGTAAATCCATCCATCCCCGGCATCATGATATCGAGGATTACCAGGTCGTAATCGTTCTTCTGGCACAGGCTGACCGCCTCCGCGCCGTTTTCTGCCGTATCGACCGTGTGACCCTCATGTTCCGCAAAGCGGGAGACCAGATTTACAATATCTTTTTCATCATCGACAACCAGTAAATAAGCCATAATTTTCTCCCTTTACTTTAAAAGTTCAGCGCCGAACAATCGAGCCGGAGGCCCAAAGTAAACCCTTTTTTCTTCATAACTTATACCACCTTTTCTTATTCTGACTTCTGTCAGTGATTACAGGATAAGCCATGAATGAGGAAGGGGTGTGGCGGAAATTTGGAATCTGTGTGGAATATGAAAATCAGATGAGGAAGTTCTTTTCATCCCCGATCAGTACCTGCTTTCCCCTGAACGCAAACCCATATTTTCTGATCCGTTCCGGCTGTATGCCTCTTGCAGTCAGATTCGCCTCATATCCTTTCCGGTTAATTTGAGTCAGCGCCGCCCGGACCGTGTCTGATAATTCCTTTTCCCTGACGGGATTATTCACCTTAAATTCCAGAATCATGGCATCACCTTCCCGGTTCCGGGGTTCAAGCATCACATCATATCTGCCGTATCCGCTTTCCCTGTTTGATGTGATCACATATCTGCCGCCCAGATCCACCAGCAGTCCCAGCACAAACCCGTGATAGAAGCGTTCCGGCTCATCTCCGGATGGGCGCTTTCCTGTATCAAAGCAGCCAAACGTGGCAAACGCAACGCGGTTCATATATTCATTCATTCCGTCCAGGTCTCCCTGAAGCAGCGCTTTTACAAACGCATTATATTCCACGGAAACTTTTCCAAACCATCTGCGCACCATATTCCTGAATACCATCCGCACTTCCAGATTTGTCAGAATCAGATCATATTCTTTCTCTCCTGTGCCATACTCCGGATCTCCCGGCCTGCAGGCTTCCACTTTCAGGTATCCTCCCGCAAGCAGAAGACTCCACACTGCATGTTCATCCTCGTCAAGCTGATCATAGACCACCTGCTCATCCATCTGCACTGTGATACTTTTTCCCTGAAGGAGCTCCTCAAAAGTCTTCTTGATTTCTCCGCTGCTCTCCTGCAGGAGTTTTCCGATCAGATGGTTGGAGCTGGTGTTGGCCCAGTAGGGAGACAGTTCTTTTTTGTTAAAAAAGAATCCTGCTTTGCAGGATTCTCCGCCTGCGGCGGGTCGCGTCAGCGACATCTTCCTCTCCGCCGCAGTGCGATCCCGCGGAGCGTTTTTTGTGTCACAGGACGAAATTCCCTGTGACACAAGAAAGTTGATCACTGACCAGGGGTTGTAGATATTATCCGTATCTCCAAAACGAAATCCGTCATACCACTGCCTGACTTCCTCACTTTTTTCAGACAATCCATACTCATCCAGCGCTTCCAAAACCTCCTCCCTGGTAAATCCAAAGCACTCTGCATATCTGCGGGAAGTCGTCGTGATCACCTCAAGATTATTCAGATCTGAGAAGACCGACTCCCTGCTGACCCGCGTAATTCCGGTCATGATTGCCCGTTCCAGAGCCGGATTTGTCTTAAATGTCGCATTGAACAGATTTCTGGTAAATGCTGTCAGTTCTTTCCAGTATCCGCTGACATACACCTCCTGCATGGGAGTGTCGTACTCGTCAAGCAGAATGATCACTTTTTTCCCATAATAACGGTACAGACAGTCCGACAGAAATTTCAGGGATGACGCCGCCATATAATCCTCCATCTCAGCCGACACCATGCAAAAGTCACGTTTCTCCCTTTCGTTCAGGAAGTCTCCCTCCAGCAGAAAATCAAACCGGTCATATAAAAACTGTATCTCCTGGCAGATCCTCCTGCGCGCCATCTCAAATGTAGTATCCTTGATATCCGCAAAGCTCAAGAACAGAACAGGCCAGGTTCCCTGCAGGTTCCGATATTTTTCATCCTCCCACACAGACAGACCCTCAAACAGGTCGGAGCGGCCCGCATATTCCAGTGAAAAAAACTGCTCCACCATGCGCATCGTCAGTGTCTTTCCGAAACGCCGTGGGCGGGTGATCAGGGTCACGCTGTCGCCCTTTTCCCACCAGTCCCGGATAAAATCTGTCTTGTCAATATAAAAATACCCATTCTTCCTGATCGTCTCAAAATTCTGATGCCCGATGCTGACCGTCCTTGCCATAATCTATTACCTCTTTTCCGCACAGCTGTTGTCCTGATTACTATAACAAAAAACAGGATTGTGAACAAC
>CANQAR010000128.1 GCA_947588845.1 uncultured Lachnospiraceae bacterium | reverse complement strand
TATAATCAGATCAGGAAAGGCAATCAGATACAAAATCTGATGCCCTCTGTTTTGCTTATTTAAAGAAATAGCATCCAACATGGGCTGAGGGATGCTATTTCTTTCTGTCTATGTAAGACAACGCCGCGAAGATTACAAGTAAAAGCGTTAACACTTCCATTGTACTCATAAGGCATCATCCTCTTTCCTGTGTACTTGAGGGCAAAGAAGAAACTGCATCCGGCTTTCCTGAGTGATTACACGACAACAGTATACACGATCTGGTTTTGAAAATCAAGTCATAAATAATCTATGATCTTATATTACATCTGTTGCAAGTTTCTTTTTATAAAAAATCCGTCAGAAAACCCACGTGTTTTTAGCTCGCCCAGTAAAGAGCGTAGTACTTAATGGGTGGAAATCCCGTCTGAATAAGAAACCATATAAAATCCCAGAAACATTAAATTTTCTGGGATTTTTAAGTTGTTTCGACTTTGATTTTATGACAAAACTGTAAAACTCAGGGAGATCTTAGACAATGAGATGAACAACATTCTGAAATACAGCATCGCATGTTATAAGAAACGCTGCAAAGTCATGCTGGCGGAATAGCTGATCGGGGAATCTGCCATATCTTTTTTACATAAATGAATGAGACTTCTAGCGGTTTATTTTCGGATTGTCCGTCCGACCGAGCAGATAATCCAAAGACACATTAAAATAATCAGCAAGTTGAATCAGAGTATTATAATCCGCGTTTCGCACACCATTTTCGTATCTACTGATTGTGTTCTGGCTCATATTCAGATCAAGCGACAGTTTTACCTGAGTAATCTGTCGTTCCTTTCTTAGCTGCTTTAATCTGAAAACAATAGTAATCAACTCCTTGACATAATTCTCCCACATGCGTATAATTAAAATATCCCGATTTGGTATATTTAATTGGAAATTGAAGGAAAGGATAAATACTGTGAATGAATAAATATAAAATAATGAGCAACATTTTATTTATCACATTCATAATACAATTAATAAAACAAGAACAATGAAAAAATGTTATAAAAATAAAATTATTAATTTTTATGCATTTTTCAGAATTTGTTCATTTATGGATAAATATCTGTTTCAGGAGCCGGGAAATGAAAAAACCAGAGGATGGGATTGGAGGTATATTTTTATGAATTCTGCATTGATTAGAAAGGATGTGGAGTCCTTCCAGGCATCTGTAAAGAAGCTGAGCGACGGGGTGGCGAAGGCGTCATCCTTGTGGAATGATCCCCAGTTTTCTGCATTGTCTGCAGCTGTTGGTAAAATTGCGGGATTTTCGAAAGACTTAATTGTCAATGGGGACAGATGCTGTGCGTCGATCGATCGATTTGCCAAAATTTCCGAGGAAAGGGTTTGAGGTGAGCAGGTATGGTATCAGTATCACACGAAGCGCTTAATATCGTAAAATCTGCGCTCAATGATTTTAAGACAGACATTTCTGCCCTTCCCCAGCAGTCAGACAGCAGTGCCCAGAAAATCAAAGAAGAGTGTAGCGCGAGTATTGGGCAGACTGCGGGGGAACTGTCTGTTTCGGAGAACAGAATCGTAGAGCTCAAAACGCAAGAGCAGTTTCTGGAAGATAAAATCAGGAATGGAGAACAGACGATAAACCGGTTAAAAGAATCTCAAGCCAGCCTTCAGGAGAGGCTGAACAGGGTTGATCGGCAGATATCAGACTTGCATTCACAGATTAGTTCACTTGACGTGCAGTTTCGGTCAGAAGAAAACGAAGAGTTTAAAAAAATGATTG
Source organism: uncultured Lachnospiraceae bacterium (assembly GCA_947588845.1). Lineage (GTDB taxonomy): Bacteria > Bacillota > Clostridia > Lachnospirales > Lachnospiraceae > Choladousia. The sequence goes on along the minus strand of CANQAR010000128.1, from coordinate 10,627 downwards.
CCGGTCAGATATCTTCTGCTAAAGAGAACCTGAATTGCCTGAATGATCAGCAGTATGAAATGAAAAAACAATCAGATGAGATTACTGTAAAGAAAAATGCGACAGAAAAAGAGGTCAGCAGCGCAAAAACAGATAAATTAAAGGTAGAGGAAAAGCTGTCAAAAGAGGAAATACGGCGCGACAAGCTGCAAAGAAAACTGGACAGGCAGAAAAACGAATACAAACACGTGGAATCGGATCTGGAAGCTTATCTGTCTGCGGTCAAGAAATTTGAATCGTCGTCGAAAAACGCTGCCCAGCAGAGTAGCTCAGCCCTGAATGAATGCATATCAAGCATAGACAGTTATCTGGCGGTAAATCTCTGATAGCACAGAGATCAAAGAAAATAAGAATAACAGGAGGTACAAAATGGCTAGTGGAGTATCGGTGGAAAAATCAGCAATAGAAGGCGGAAAAGGCTGCTGCCAGACGGCAATTCACGAGTTGAAGGAGGCGTCAAGAAGCCTGCAGCGCGATTATCAGCAGGCAGGGTCCGGAGGCTGGAGAGACCAAAAATACGCGGCTTTGGGCGGCATCGTCCAAGAGTGCTGTTCGGCTCTTACAGGACCGATTAGTCAGCTGGAGGAATGCATGGTGAAACTCGACAATCTGCTGAGGGCAGTGCTTGAGTATGAATCAACCAGTCTGTAAAAAGGAGGTATTGTTATGTCAGTTCAGGCTGCTCCCGAAACGATACGGGAAATGAAAAAAGGAATATCTGTCACGATAAGGGATCTCCAGCGTATTGGGGAGGGCATACGACAGGGAATGCGGGCGACATCCAATTGGAATGACGCGCAGGCCGCGCAATTTAACATGCTTATGCAGCAGATTGCGGGATTGACGGAAACGCCAATCAGTACCCTGACTGCCGCTTTGCCGAAGCTGGAAAGTCTGGCGCAGTCGCTGGACAATTACAACAGAGTCAGATTTTAGCTCGGGAACCTGATATTTCAAAGATTAAAGGAGAAAGAAAATGGGAGAACAGACGAAAAGAAGCGGGGGGATTCCGACTTTCACGCCGCCAGGCGGCGCACCGACTTTTACACCGCCGGGAGGCGGCGCACCAATCTTCACGCCGCCGGGAGGTACAGGCCAGGCTGCCGGGGCGGTATGTTATCACCATCCGCTGGAACCTGCCGCAGCCAGATGCGTCAGGTGCGGAAAATATATCTGCAAGGACTGTGCGGAAGCATACGGCGTCATTGCGGGAGAATATGCGGGGAAATGCCTTTGTTATGACTGCTGCGAGGAACTTGTGTCACAAAACCTTGCGGAGCTTACCCGCAACAAGAAGAAAATAAAGAACCAGTTCATCCTGCAGATTATCGGCATGGTGATTGGCTTCATCATCGGAGTATCGACGGGCATGGACTACGGCGGATTTGGTAATAGTATAGGATACGGTGTGGTTTTCGCCTGCATCGGCGGTGTCTTCCTGAGCGCGGTGAAAGCTTTTTTCCAAATGGTAAAGGATGCAATTGTAACTGCCTTTTCCGGCGGTGAGGCCGGGATTGTGGCGGCTATTCTGCAGGTTTTCCTGAGCAGCATTATCATTATATTTAAGTGCATCTGGGTGACTCTGTCGAATACTGTGCGATACATTCTTTATCTGAAGAAGACTTCCGGTTTTATAGAGCAGGACAGCGCCGCGCTGCAGCAGATGCGCGATTATATGCAGTATACGCTTGTGCGGAGTCAGAATAAGGGTGTCGACCTTGACAGCTTGATGAGCAAGAACAGCGAACTGTACAACAACTCCTACGCACAGGCTGTCCTGAACAGAGGAGAAGCGGCCGCGGATGCCGATCTCCGCCAGGCGACGACAAGGATTGCCGAGAACGGAGAGATCATCAGGGATTTCCCAAATGCGGCATAAAATTTAAAGAAGAATACAAGGAGGATAAGGCATGAGTGACAACGATGCAATTGCTGCCCGCCGCAGGGCGCTGGCAGAAGCTCTCAGGACGGGGGATCCCGTGGTAGTTACACCTACCGGAGAGGTGGAGACAAAGGAAGAGGCGCAGGGAACAGGAATGACGGCTATCCAGGTGCCTGATGGCAAGCTTGCAAAGGAGGATTAAATAATGGCGTTTTACTGGTATCATGACGATCCGCAGCTGTACCAGGCTGAAGTGGCGGCGATGCAGAAGTTTTTTCCATCCTTTACGATTAACCAATTGCAGGACGGTTCTGGCAGGCTTTACTGGCGCGGGAAGGTTCAGCCGACAGGGGCCGGCGGAATGGTATGGGATCTGATGCTGATTTATAAGAATGACCATCCCCATGCATCTGAAGGCGAATACGGAGGCTCAATCCAGATCCTTCCGGTTTCTCCGCGGCTGAAAGATATCGCGGAAAAAATGATGCCGCTGATCATCGATACATACGGCACTTATGACAATGCGGTGAAGCACGGATTTGGTCTCGGGCTGCCGCATATATACCGCGGTAATTTTGGGAGAAACGAAGAATATTTTATCTGTACTGCAGATCCCAAATATTTCAAAGCTGGTCAGACTCGGTCGACATCTGCCGCATCAGCGCTCAGCTGGGCATGCAAGTGGATCATGCTTTGCGAAATGTGGCTGAACGGTGAGATCAGTGACGACGTGGCGATGGAAGGAAATTATTGATAAGGTTCTAATATCCAGTCTGTTAACCGACATGCTGTGCTGTTTATTTCTATGAACCGCACAGCATATTAGACTGGATATTTCAATATGGAGGTACGATCCATGAAAGTTATTTTTTCGGAACGAGCATTCGCCGGTGTTATGGCTGAAACGGCTGAAAAAATAAGCACGGAGACCGGAGGGCTTTTTCTTGGAATCGTTGACGGGGACACATGGTATATTATCGAGACTATCGATCCGGGTCCGAAATCCGTCTTTCAGGTGGCATATTTTGAATATGACCGACAGTACACGCAGCATCTCATCAACAAGGTGGCGAATCTGTATGACGCGAAGCTGAGCTTGATCGGTCTGTGGCACAGGCATCCCGGATCGTTTGATATATTCTCTGATACGGATGACGGCACAAATACAAAATACGCGGGAATGAGGCCGGAGGGGGCGATATCCGCGCTTGTGAACATTGATCCGAAATTTCGGATCACAATGTATCATGTGGCCCGGCCCTGCAGATATACAAAGGTTTCGTATGAGGTGGGCGACGACCGCATTCCGGATAGATACAGGAAGCTGAAATCGCCGAACCGTTTCGAGAGGATCATGTGGAGTATCCTGTATCCGCAGAATTCTGACAGGGAGTTTCAGGTGTCTATCAGCCTGAAATCCTTTATGGATACTCTGGAACCACGGTTTGCGGACAGAAAGAAGGAAGAGATCATTGAAAGCCCGGTTCTTGAGGAGGAAAAAACCAGGCAGAGAATCATTGACTGCCTGCTGGATGATCTTATGTTCATGTCAGATGAACTGGGTATTAAGATGTCCGTGCTCCAGAAGAACAAGCATGTTTCGTTTGTGCAGGACAGCATAGACGGATTGGTGAAGGTTACTTTTCTGTATTCTGAGGATGCGGACAAGGTCTTTTTCCACTATGATGGGAAGACTTATCTGTATGAAGGCGGGTTGTTTCAAAATTTATATTATATGATGGAAGAAGATGAGGATGGATCGATCCAAACACAGCCTCAGGTCGATTCTCAGGAGAAAGCTAAAAAATCTGGAAAACGAAAAATCATCAATGATGTTTTCAACTTCATGAAAAATGACAGCGACGGGGGAAAATGATGGATAATTTTTTTAACGATGAAATAGAGAAGGTCGTTTTTATATCAGAGGAGCAGTTAAAGGATCCTTCGTTAGACAAATTATACGGGAGGTATTGGGAGGATACTTTTATTTTTAATATATTTCCGGCCGCGTTATATGAACGCGGTGATTTTTTAGGCGATGTTTTGCCGAAGGGTTCCGAAGCCGCGCAGGAGGGCTTTTGCGCCGTGAGGGATGAGAACGGGATCAGGTTCTATTATGATAGAAAAGAGCTGAAAATAGAATCTTACGGTTTGTACCAAAGTATTTTTTCAAGAAATAAAGGAATTCTTGAGACGGATACTATGGCAAAGAAGAAGGCAGTTATTCTTGGCTGCGGATCGGTAGGAAGTTTGGTCGCCATGGAGCTGGCCAGGGCTGGCGTGGGCAGCTTCCTGCTGTCTGACCCTGATATTGTGGAATACCATAACATCTGCAGACATCAGTGCGGGATAGAGGATGTGGGAGACCTGAAGATCAATGCCCTTGAAAGAAAGCTGAAGAACATTAATCCTAACGTTAACGTGTTTAAGTTTGAGGGAATTGTCCAGAACCTTCCGAAGGCAATGCTGGATGAATTCTGCGTAGCCGGGGATACCGTTTTTGTCGGATGTGCGGACAACAGGGCCGCCGACGTCTATGCGAACCGGATCAGCATCTACTATTCTGCGTATTTTATTTCGATCGGCTTCTGGGAAAGGGCACTTGCCGGTGAGATTTTTTATCATATTCCAGGGCGGAAAATGCCCTGTTATGAATGTGCGCTGGGAGATGGAGGAAACATTTCGGCAAGGGCGCAGGCGAATCACCATGTCTATTCCAATCAGGAAAGCACGGAGGGGCTGAAGTTTGAGCCGGGAATATCGGTCGATATCAATTTCATCACGACGATCGGGATCAAAATCACCATTGATATGCTGAACCTGAACAACGACGGATATATCCCAAGGGTGCTTGACAATCTGAAACAGTATACGGTCATATGCAATACAAGCGATCCCCGCATCGGAGGGGAGATGGTGGAAATTTTCAGCTATCCGCTGCAAATCACGACATCGCTTGTCGTCGGCTTTGGTCAAAAGAAGTGCCTGGAAGAAAATACCTGCAAGTATGAAACAAAAAGAAAAATAGAAGCAGAGAAAGGAAAAAGCCATGCAGACGATATCTCAGAATGAAATCATTGCACTGATTTCCGATATCAATTCATTTGCGGATCATGCGGAGAATCTCATCAGTTCGACAAAGAATACCTATCAGGCGCAGAAAAAGAATATCGAGCAAAGACATCGGGCGGAGCTGCAGAGTCTGGACAGCAAGTATCAGGCGAATTGCGCGGAACTCAAAAAAAAATCTCAGAGTACGATCGAGATGGCAAGGGAGATCCTGTTCGGTGTCCAGCAGCTGGAAGCGCAGCTTTCGAGGGCGGATAAATACTATGCAAAGACCAGAAAAAAGAAAGAGGAGCCCTTGGCAGACAGGATCAGCGAGACTTATTCGGATGCTTCAGATTATTTTAATGCGCTTTCCAACATTCAAAAAAGCTACAAGGCTTTATCCAAAAAGTATTCTGAGGATATCCTTCCGGGCTTGCTGAACGGACTGAATTATTTGTTTTCGAGTCAGCGGAAAAAGGATTACGAAGAACTGATATTGCTGAGAAATACGGTTTCATCTTTTGTCTCGGAGATTGAAAAAGAACTGCCGTCGATTATTGAAGAAAACCTTGCATCCATGAAACAGTCCTATCTGGCGGGACGCAATGCAGCGCTTGTGCGTCAAAAGGGAGAATCCGCAGCGTTTGAGAATCAATATAACGCGACGCTGGAAAGGACAGCCGAACAGATTTATTCTGACCTGGACAACGCTCTGCCGGATGATTACATAGCGGATTTAAGTCAGCTGATGCAAAATTATATATCACTTATTTCGAAAGTCAACGGCGGTACGGGCATTCCGGACAATGTGCTGGACATGCTTTTCATAGATTATCCGGTCGATCTGTTCGTGGAATCCAATATTGTCTCATCCATCATAAAGGATAAATGTGCCAGCCTGATGACGAAGGATGGTTCGATCCGGCTTCCGGTTGTCTTTTCTGCAGCGGATGCGCCCGCATGGATGATTGTGAGGATGAATAGTGGGGAAAATACCACTGCGGTTCTGGAGTTTACCCATGCGCTGATGTTTGGAATGCTGTCTTCCGTGCCGGTGTCCAGACTGGTGTATTCAATCGTCGATCCGGAAAACAGGGGAACCAGCGTCTCTCCGTTTTTTGATGCGAAGAAAAAGCTTCCTGACCTATTCGGGGAGAAAATTTATATGTCCAAGGAAGACATTTCCCTGAAGATTACCAGAACAAACGAAAAAATTGAGAGTATCCTGCAGGAGCGCCTTGGCAATCAGTACGATACAGTGTACGACTACGCGAAGGACAATCCGGATTATGATTGGGAAGTTGAAATATTGATTATCTATGACTTTCCAAGGGGGTTCGACGAGCGAACGCTTGCCGAACTGCGCAATGTCCTGCGCAATGGGAGCAGATGCGGGATTTATGTAATTATTTCTTACATGAAAAGCGGCCAAGAGGTACGTTCCGATGAATTCAGCAAGAACGTCGCATCGATTCAGAAGCTGTCACTGCAGATCACGCAGCAGGAAAACAATTTTATCTTCCGCGGACTGCCTCTGATCTATTCTCCAATGCCGGATAAGGTGGAGTTTGCAAAGTTTTTCAGTAAGTACATGCTGATTTTTGAGGGGATCAAGAACCGCGGGATCGCGTTCTCGCCATTAATAAAGAAACTGGTTGAGGCAAGAGATTCTGTGGAGTTGGAAGAGCATATTTCCTGTCTTTGCAAAATGATGAAGGAGTACGAGGGCGCTTACGCTCAGGCTCCTGATCTGAAGATCCAGTTTCCGTCTCTTGTCACGCTGGGAAGCGTCTTGTATCCTTCGGATATCTTTTCCGACAGCGCACATTACAGGAAAATATTGGACAAATTCGGGACCGGGGCTGTCAGAGAAGGTGCGGCAAGCTTTGTAGAACTTCCGCTTGCGTTTGACCTGAGGGGTAATTTTAATCTGTTCTTAAACTGCCCGGAAGCCAGCAGCAGAGAGATGGTATCGTTTACCCATCATGTAATCTGGAGCTTTTTGTCCTTCATGCCAATAACAAAGGTGAATATTTGCATTTTTGATGCTGAGCAGAGAGGAAACAGTGTTGTTCCGTTCCTGGAATTCCGTAAGCGCTTGCCGGATGTATTTGACCAGAAAATTTATACCAATTCTGAAATGATGCTGCAGCGGCTGAACAAAATGAACGAGCAGATTGATGAATTCATTCAAGAGAAGCTGGGATTCAAATACAAAAATATCCTGGAATACAATCTGAATACGCCGAACCGAATGGAACCGGTAACGCTTCTTCTGCTGTATGATTTCCCGAGCGGAATGGATAACCGAAGCCTGGATATTCTTGCCAATATCCTCAGAAACGGGGGCAAGTGCGGTATTTTTACCGTGATATGTTATAACCCGAATGTAAGCTACTCCCGTTACGAGAGTATTGACGACCGGCTGGAGGGTCTGCAGAAGCATTGCGTCATGATTGAGTACAAGGATCGCCGTTACAGTCTCATGCCGTACAACCTGCAAATCAACATTCCGGAGAATCTTTCCGTTGAAAACACGGATCGGTTCATGCACGAATATATGGAAAAGAGCGAGGCGATAAAAAAGCAGGGACTATCCTTCCGGGATATTATTTCTTCCAATATGTTCTCCATGGATTCTACAAAGTCCATGCATATTCCAGTCGGAGTCGGCGATGGAGACGCCATTATCGATATGGTGATAGGTGAAGGCTCGTCGCATCATGGGTTGATTGCGGGAGCAACGGGTTCCGGAAAGTCCACCCTGCTTCATACACTTATCATGAGCAGTATGTTGCATTACACTCCGGACAACCTGAATCTCTACCTGATGGATTTCAAGGGAGGGACAGAATTTAAGATCTATGAGTCCGAAAGGCTGCCTCATATCAAGTTGCTTGCGTTGGATGCGATGCAGGAGTTCGGTGAGAGCATTCTTGAAAATCTTGTCAGCGAGATGGGGCGGAGGTCGGATTTGTTCAAGGAATCCGGGCAGACGAGCCTGAAAGGCTATACTCAGGTTACGGGGGCTTCCCTGCCGCGCATTCTGGTTATAATGGATGAGTTTCAGATTTTGTTCAACGATTCGTCGAACAGAAAGGTGGCGCAGAACTGTGCCGAGCTGACCAAGAGGATCGTCACAGAAGGTCGTGCTTTCGGCATTCATCTGTTGATGGCCACTCAGTCGACGAAGGTAATTGGGGATCTGACGTTATCTCGCGGTACAATCGAGCAGATGAGAATCCGGGTCGGGCTGAAATGCGGAGAAGATGACGCAAGGTATCTATTTGCGGAAAACGACATGAAGGCGCTGTCAATGATGAAGGGGCCAATCGGAACCGCAGTCATGAACCTGGATTACACAGAGCAGTCGCTTATTGGCTTCCGCGCAGCTTACTGCGACGACGATACACAGGCGGAATATCTAAAGCTGATCAGCAGTACGTTTGCAGACTATCCGCATACGCTGCAGACCTTTGAGGGTAACAGGACCACCCGCCTGCTGGATTATTTTGCGCAGAATGGCATACGGTCTGAATCGGAGAATACAGTTCGCATTCATCTGGGGACGCTGATAAAGGTTGCGCCTCCGCTTGAGATTTCGATTGACAAGAAGAGGAGACACAATCTGTTGATATGCGGTTCGAATGAGCGTATGGCCGACATCGTGTCCGGCGATTATATGGTTTCCGCTTTGCTGAACCGAAACGCATCCGTGTACTGCATAGATGGAGACTGCCTTGTCGGAGACAATGTTTCGCAGGATTTCTACGAGGCGCTTTCCTGTGCCGGAGAGAGATTTAAGGTGGCATACGGCAGAGGAGACATTATACGGTTTATCCATGAAATATATGATAAATATCAAGAGTCAAAGAAGGGCAGCAGCCAGCAGACTGTTTTTGTGGTGATTCGGAATCTGCAGTTCCTGGATATCGTGAAGGCGATGCTGAAAGGCGAATTTGTGGATGAGTCGGAATACATAGAAGAAGAAGCTCCGGCGTTGGAGGAGAGTGAAGATACCTCAGGTAATCCGTTTGCGTTTATTAATAATATGTCTGTGGGCAGGTCAAAGGCCGACAGCATGACTGTGGGCGAGCAGCTTACAAAAATGATCGAGGACGGCTCCGGGTTCGGCGTGCATTTCATTGTTACTTGTCTTGAGTATCAGACGGTGAAGGAAACGATGTACTATGGCGGAAACATCTTAAACAAGTTTTCGGAAAGAGTCATATTCTCGCTGAACAATGCAGATGCCGATACACTTGTTGAAAATGTCTCGATTGCGGGAATGAGGGATAACACGGTGTATTATACCGACGGCGTACGGAATACATTTCAGATGAAGCCGTATATTCTGCCCTCGTCAGGAGAGTTAAAAGAATTTATGGAGTCGGTTTTATAAATCTTGAAAGTTATCTGGGAGCTGAAAGTTTTCAATAAAAGAACAGTCCTTTTGCGGGGATTTATGGCATCCTTTAGTCACTACAACGAAAGGTATCGCCCCCCCAAAAGAACTGTTCCTTGTGTTACTACAGCATTGACCTGTTGTGGGGGCAGAAGCCTCTGAATGACAGTTGGGATGAACTGTATGTCGTGAAAACAAATTGTTGGAAAAACAGGAGGATATGTAAATGGGATTCTGGAATGTATATGATAAAAAAGGAGAATATGTAGGATCGATTTCGGACAATTCATGTGCGGGAGGAGCTGATCCTGTACTGGTCTTTTTCCTGGAACTGATCGCTGTCATAGGAATTGCTTTTTTGTTCCGTGAAGAACTGTTTAATTTGTATTTTAAAGATACGCTTATTTGTGTTCCTGTAAAAGAAAGTATTCAGAATGATGATTTATTTTATGTAAACGGATTGTCGGAATTATTTTCCTATTGGAAGAATGGCGGTTTTGTACAGAAAGTAGATGTTGTACAGACGATTCTTCCGCCAGTAGTCGGTTTTGTGCTGCTTATAATTCATATGATTAAAAAGGCTATCAGAAAAGAACTTGTCATTGACTGGATACTTAGCCCGCTAGTGTTTATAGCAAATATCTGTCTTAACCTTTGTACAGCATACTTGCTTTTTAGTATGATCGGCGGTATTTTTGATAGAGCAGGGCAGTCTGTTGGAACTGCATTCATATGTTATTTCTGTATTTACTGGTTAAATACACTGATGCTTCTTCTTGTGCCTGTTTGTGCATTAATAGGGCTAAAAGTATGCGGAATATTTGGAATATTTGAAGGGATAGCTGATATGATAGATGGTGTTCTGACAATATTTTTGCCGTGAGGATTGGAGATTGCAGGATGTGGTATTTGCGAAATCCAATAAGAATGTATCGGTTTGTTCTGAAGAGGGAATCAGCATTATTCTGGCGGAGAAAGGAGCCGTAAAGAGCGAAGGAATTTCCGCATACGAGGAAGAACATTTCGTATTTTCTCTGCGACAGCTGCCATTGAAAATGGGGGCTTGATTTCTCAGGCCCCCTGTCGTATAATCAAAACAGGAAAGGCAATCAGATACAAAATCTGATGCCCTCTGTTTAGTTGCTTAAAGAGATAGCATCCAACTTGGGCGAGAGGATGCTATTTCTTTCTGTCTATGTAAGACAACGCAGCGAAGATCACAAGCAAAAGTGTCAACACTTCCATTGTAC
>CANQAR010000127.1 GCA_947588845.1 uncultured Lachnospiraceae bacterium | reverse complement strand
GTATGCGGAAAGCAGAAGTACGATAATGGTGGCGATCACGATTCCGGTGGCTGTCAGGCTTTTGTCTTTTTTCACAGTTTTTTTCTTCTTTGTGGTATCTCCCATTTATATTTTTCTCCTTTCGAAAGAGGAATATTTTGCAGACTTTCACAGCAGTAATTTATTGTAACACGGAGAAAGTTATTTTACTATACAAAAATACGCGAAGTGTTACAGTTTACGTTTTAGCTGATTCCGGTCTTCACTTTGCTGCGGCTGTGAAGTCAGACAATTAATTCTAACACAGGATGTGCTATTTTACTATATAAAAATAACCGGTCAGATGAGGATGCTGCGTGGTAGCTGTTGCGTATTTTGAGATATGGTGTATAATCTACGGGCAGGAAAAACAAACACAGATATGGCCGTCTGGCTTATTGCCGGCAGAGAAAACAGGCCTGTAAAAATGGAGGTCAGATAATGAGCGGATATCAGATGATTGCTCTGGATATGGATGGAACATTGCTGAACAGCGGGAAAAAAATTACTCCGAAAACAGCGGAGGCAGTCCGAAAGGCATGCAGACAGGGAAAAATGGTGGTCATTTCCACCGGCAGATGTATTGCGGAGATGCGTGAATATATGGAGATACTGTCAGACGTACAATATGTGATCTGTGTCAGTGGAGCGCTGATCTATGACTGCCGGGAGAAAAAGATCCTGTATTCGAACAAGATCGAGAGGGATATTGTCAGTGAACTTTTGGAGGCTGTCCGCGGACGTGATATCATGATACATCTTCTGGGACAGGAATCCATTGTGGAGCGGGACAAGATACAGCATATGGACTGGTACCATATGGGAATATACCGCCCGTTATATGAAAGGGTGACGACGCCGGCGGAAAATATTTACGATTATTTTTATCGGGAGCAGAGGGCTTTTGAAAAAGTAAATTTTTATCACAGAAGTGAACAGGAAAGAGAGCTTACGAGGGCCGCTGTGTGTCATCTGCCGGTGGAACTGAAAAATTCGGAAGAGACATCGCTGGAATGTTCGGTCAAAGGAGTAAGTAAAGGGACAGGGCTTCAGGTTTTGTGCCGTCATCTGGGGATCGATCCTGCCGCGGCCATTGCCGTCGGCGATGCGGATAATGACAGAGATATCCTGTCGGCGGCGGGACTTTCGCTGGCGATGGGCAATGCGAATGAGCAGATTAAAAATATGTGCGATGCGGTTCTTCCGGATAATGACCACGACGGATGCGCCGCGGCAATTGAAGCGTATCTGCTGGGCGGATCCTGAATGTTCCGGTCTGTCATGGCATAAGCAGTGTTCCCGCGATGAAAAAGAACACTGCTTATTTTCTTTTGTAATATTTTTCTGTAAATGAAATAAACTTCTGCATTTCTTCTGTGACATATTTTCCCTTTTTCCATACCATGCCCACGTGGACGTTGAGGGGCGGATCCAGAGGAAGCCCTGTGCAGTCCGGGAACTGGGGCAACATCTCCCTGAACAGAAAACAGCCGCACTGGCTCTCATGGACGAATTTCATGACGGTGTGAAGCTGGCTGCTTCTCATGACAATCTGGGGATGCAGCTGCATGGAGTCAAACCGGGTCATAAGCAGGTGTGTCTGGACAGAATCACTGTTGAATAAAAGGACTTTTTCATTGTCAAACTGTTCCATCCGGACGGAGGACTGACCGGCCATAGGATGGGAGTGGGAGACACAGTAGTAAAGCGGACTGTTAAACAGCACGGTGTTGTTGAATTTGTCGATGTTAAACATCTCCATGTTGACCAGAGCCAGATCCAGAAAATCGGTCTGAACCAGCTCGCAGGCCCGGACAGAGCCGTATTCTTCCAGCACTACAGGAATATCGGGATATTCCCGGCAGAAGGCGTCCCAGAGTTCCGGAAAGAAAATGGTGCTCAGCATGGGAGGAATTCCGATGCGGACCGGAGGCTTGATCCGGTTGTTGTCCTTGTATTCGGCTTCCATGGAAAGACAGTAGTGGAGTATGTAGTTGGCCTTTTCCAGAAACTTTTCCCCTTCCGCGGTCAGTTCCAGGTGGCTGCCGTTGCGGTAGAACAGTGTAATGGAAAATTCATTTTCCAGTTCACGGACAGCATTGGAGATCGTGGGCTGTGTGACGAACAGTTCTTTTGCCGCTTTTGAGATATTATGGCACCGGCTTGCCGCACTGAAATACCGTAACTGATTCAGCGTCATGTTTTTTCCCCCGTTTCTTTGAACATATGTATAGAATACCATATTTTACATGGAAATCCGCGTTTGGAGCTATTAAATTTTTTTTGTTATAGAGAAATTTTTTTAATTGGACTTATGCACTCTGACGGTGTTACCATAAATTTATAAGATGATGCTGGGGTCGAAAGATGCCAGACGGATTGTTTCGTGCTTTGCACTCCCACAATCCTGCCCGAGATTCGGAAATCATGGGGCCCCTGCCCCACTTTTTCCTCATCTTGGGGCGGGTCATAAAGTCCTTCATCCATTGGCATGTGAACATGCCATGGATTTGGACTTTTGACCCTGGCATCATAAGATATAGCTGGCCGGCGATATCACACGCATACGAATTGAAGGACAAAAGAAGCGAAAGGAGAAAAAATATGGCTCCAACAACCATTACATTATTGTTTTTGCTTTTTGCAGTCGTAAGCTTTATTCTGGAGAAGATTCCTCTGGGACTTACGGCAACGATTGTTGCTCTGGGATTGAACCTGACCGGCGTTCTGGACAGCTCCGCGACTTTCGCGGGCTATGTCAACAGCAACGTGATCCTCTGCGTCGGAATGTTCGTCGTAGGACAGGCGTTATTTGAAACCGGCATGGCAAACAAGATCGGCGGGATTGTGACAAAATTTGCGAAAAGTGAGAGAATGCTGATCATCGCGATCATGGTGATCGTAGGCGTGATGTCCGGTTTCCTCTCCAACACCGGAACCGCAGCCGTTCTGATCCCTGTAGTCTGCGGTATCGCCGATGAATCCGGATATTCCAGAAGCCGTCTGCTGATGCCTCTCGTATTTGCGGCAGCCCTGGGCGGCAACCTCTCCATCATCGGAGCGCCGGGCAACCTGATGGGCGTCAACGCTCTCCAGGAGATGGATCTTGCAACCAGCTTCTTTATGTACGCGCCGGTAGGCGTTCCCATGCTGGTGCTTGGAATTGTTTACTTTGCGTTTATAGGCTATCGTTTCCTTCCCGCGGGCAGCGGCTCCGGCGAAGCGGTAACGGGAGATCAGAGTGATTTTTCGGATGTTCCTCAATGGAAGCAGATCGTTTCTCTGGTTGTTCTGATTCTGGTAATTCTGGCCATGATCTTTGAGGACAAGATCGGAATCAAGATTCAGGTATCTGCCTGTGTTGGCGCTGTTGTCCTGGTTCTGTTCGGTGTTATTTCCGAGAAAGCCGCGCTTCAGTCAATCGACCTGAAGGTAGTCCTTCTCTTCGGCGGTTCTCTTGCCCTTGCAAGCGCTCTGGAAACGACCGGAGCAGGAACGCTGATCGCGGACAAGATCGTGGGGCTTCTGGGAAGCGACCCGAACCCGATCATCCTTCTGCTGGTAATTTTCATTGTAACCTGCGCGCTGACGAACTTTATGTCGAACACGGCGACAACTGCTCTGATGGTACCGATTGCCGTATCTCTGGCAAACAACCTTGGAGCGGATCCGAGGGCCGTCGTGATCGCGACCGTAATCGCCGGTTCCTGCGCGTATGCGACTCCGATCGGTATGCCTGCGAACACCATGGTGGTCGGCCTTGGCGGATACAAATTCAATGATTATGTGAAATCCGGTCTGCCGCTGATCCTGGTATCCTTTGTAGTCTGTATGATACTGCTGCCGCTCCTGTATCCATTCTATCCGTAAAATGGTATTCAGACAGGGGATGACTTCGCTTTTCAGGCGGTGAACAGCGGCAACACTCCGCAGACCCCGGGATTTCCGGACTGACCATGGAAAACCCTTCGAATTCAGTGGAAGTATAAACTGTAATATGGACAGGACTCCTGGGCGGTCTTGAATTGAAAAAATTGAAAAATTTGAAATTATCATATAAAATCAATTTCTGCCAGAAAAAATTCAGAAACAAACAGATTTGGCGGCACATTTTGTGACGCTGTCAAGAAAGAAGGAGGTTATTATGACAAGAGAAGAAAGCGTTAAACTGATGACAGACAAGATGGCAAAGTTTGTGGCGCATATTGCAAAGAAACTGCCGGATGATGTGGTAGCGAAACTGGAAGAGCTTGGCGCGCAGGAAAACGCCGCGCTGCCGAAGGTGCTCTATGAGACCATGACAAAGAATCAGAATCTCGCAGTGGCTCTGGATCGTCCGAGCTGCCAGGACACAGGCGTTCTTCAGTTCTGGGTAAAGTGCGGAACAAAATTCCCGCTGATCGATGATCTGGAAGCGCTTCTGAAAGAGGCGGTCGTTCAGGCGACATTTGCGGCTCCGCTTCGTCACAACAGTGTGGAGACGTTTGACGAGTATAACACAAAGAGGAACGTAGGAAAAGGAACCCCCACGGTATTCTGGGATATCGTTCCGAACAGCGATCAGTGCGAGATTTACGCGTACATGGCAGGCGGCGGCTGCACGCTTCCGGGAAAAGCCATGGTTCTGATGCCGGGCGCCGGATATGAAGGAATCACAGATTTCGTTCTGGATCAGATGACAAGCTACGGACTGAACGCATGTCCTCCGCTTCTGGTAGGTGTTGGTGTGGCTACTTCCGTTGAGACGGCGGCTCTGCTTTCCAAGAAAGCTCTGATGCGTCCGATCGGTTCTCACAATGAAAATGAGAATGCGGCCAAGATGGAAAAGCTGCTGGAAGACGGAATCAACGCGATCGGCCTTGGACCGCAGGGAATGGGCGGAAAGTTCTCCGTTATGGGCGTGAACATTGAGAATACGGCCCGTCATCCGTCTACGATCGGTGTGGCTGTGAACGTAGGCTGCTGGTCTCACCGCCGCGGACATGTGGTATTTGACAAAGACCTGAACGCGACTGTGGATACCCATTCCACCGTTGATTTGAATCAGTAAATTTTCATGCCCCGCAGACAGGACGGTATCAGGAATGGAAGCTGCTTTCTAAAAAATGGATGCCGTCCGGGGTTTTCACAACATATATCATAAAGGAGGATAAAGGAATGATCGAGATCAGAGGAGATAAAAAAGTCCTGGTTACACCGGTAAGCGCCGAGGACCTTGCGGATATTAAAATTGGAGATATCGTCTGGCTGGATGGGGATCTGATGACCTGCCGCGATGTGGCTCACCGCCGTCTGGTAGAGTACGGAAGAGAGCTTCCCTATGACATTAAGGGAAAAGCGATTTTCCACGCAGGCCCGATCGTCCGGAAGATCGAGGGAACGGAAGACGACTATGAGATGGTTTCCGTAGGACCGACCACTTCCATGCGTATGGAGAAATTTGAGTATGAGTTTACAAAGCTGACAGGCGTGCGCGTTATCGTCGGAAAAGGCGGCATGGGCCCCAACACAGAGCGTGCCTGCAAAGAGTTTGGAGCGATTCACTGCGTATTCCCGGCAGGCTGCGCCGTCGTGGCAGCTACCGAGGTAGAGCGGATCGCGGAGCATCACTGGGATGAGCTTGGCATGCCGGAGACTCTGTGGTGCTGCAAGGTGAAGGAATTTGGCCCGCTGATCGTCTCCATCGACGCACAGGGCAGAAATATGTTCGAGGAAAACAAGGTGATCTTCAACGAGAAGAAGGAAGCCGCGAAGCAGGCAATCTATCCGGAAGTGAAGTTCATCAAATAATCTATATTCCATCCAAAAAGTAAGTGAACAGCTGCAAAACGGCAGAAGCATCTCTGGGGGAAATCCTGGAGATGCTTCTGTTTTCCATTGGGTTGTTCAAATCAACATTCAACATTAAATCACCTTCCATTTTCTGGTGAGAGTTTTATTATTATTTTACAATAGCACTATTGTTTATTCAATGGATTTTTCATATACTTACTATAAAGCTAGGGTCGAAAGGTCATGTGTTTCATGTTCACATGGAGAAACATGACACCGAGCCCCCAAAACACCGAAAAGAAGCAATTCGTGGCATCATGAGGGGGCAAAATCCCTTTTGACCTCAGCACATCATAATATACAGAAAACTGTGAAGTAAGAAAGGAAGGATGAAAATGCCGGATACAGAGAGAAATTCTGCGGGCAGGAAAGAAATAAAAAGAAGCTGTGCCGACTGCGGAGTTGTAAACTGTAAAGGACTGGGGAAAGAGTATCCGCCGTTTTGCCAGACGGTACATATGGATCCAGATATAAAAAAGGAAGCGATGGAACGTTACGGGGAAGAAGAAAACCGGAGGATCATGCAGACAGCTGCCGACGTAGAGTATGAAGGGTACTGCCGGTGGTGCCGCGTGGAGGAAACCATGGAATTTGCCGCTCGGATGGGATACCACAAGCTTGGAATTGCCTGCTGCGTGGGTCTGATCCGGGAGACCAGAATTCTGGCAGATATTCTTCGGAATCATGGATTCGAGGTTTTTGGGATTGCCTGTAAGGCGGGGGCTACGCCCAAAACCGATGTGGGAATCTCCCCCGAGTGCTGTGCCATAGGAAATCATATGTGCAACCCGATTCTCCAGGCACGGCTGCTGGAAGAAGAAAAAACGGACTTTAACATTGTTGTGGGTCTCTGTGTGGGACATGATTCCCTGTTTTATAAATATTCGAAAGCTCCGACAACGACGCTGATCGTGAAAGACCGGGTAACCGGGAATAATCCGGCGGCGGCGCTGTATACGTCTCAATCTTATTACAAAAAATTATATTGATCAACAATCAACATCATTTGTTTTAGTAGAAAAGAAAAAGAGCATGTGGTATGATTACAGAGAGACTTGACAGATGGTCGAAAGGGAGCAGGAAAAGCGATGGGACTGTATCTGAACAGTAAAAAACCGGCGTCATTGTATCAGGATGAGGCAGAATCTGTTTACTATGTGGATAAAACAGCAATGCTGGATGAACTGGTTTTGTCTCTGGAGGGAAAAGAGACCGACGCTGATAACCGGGAAGCAGCAGGCAGAGGCTATAAATATATTTGTGTGACCAGACCGCGCCGCTTCGGGAAGACGATGGCCGCAAGTATGGCGGCTTCTTATTTCGGAAAAGGAAGGAGTATGGCTTCTGTCTTTGACAGGCTGGAAGTCAGTTCAAGGAAGTGGTATAAACGACATTTGAACAGTCACAATGTGATTTATATTCCGTTTAATGAGATGCCAAGGGACTGTGTTTCCTATGGACAGTATATCGACCGGATTCAGAGCAGGCTTCTTTCTGATCTTGCAAGGGAATTTCCGAATACTGAAATTTCTCAGGAGGATGCAGTGTGGGATGCGCTGAATACGGTTTTTGAACTGGAGCCGGATGTCAGGTTTATTTTTGTATTGGACGAGTGGGATTATATTTTCCACAGAAATTTTGTTACAGAGAAGGATAAAGCGGCTTTTATTGATTTTCTCAGTAATCTTTTGAAAAATCAGCCTTATATGGAACTGGTGTATATGACGGGGATTCTTCCAATCGCGAAATACTCCAGCGGCTCGGAATTGAATATGTTCTGTGAATATACCATGGCGGGAGAAGAGAGATTCAGCAGATATTTTGGTTTTACGGATGCGGAGGTTGATCAGATCTACGAAAAATATCAGAGAGTCTGTAAAGAACCGAAAATTACCCGAGACGAACTCAGAAGATGGTATGACGGCTATCAGACCTGTTCAGGTGAGCGTGTCTATAATCCCCGCTCAGTGGTTTTGTCCCTGCTGAATAACCATGTTGGAAATTACTGGACAAGTTCAGGCCCTTACGATGAGATTTTTTTCTATATTAATAAAAATGTGGATGATGTCAGGGATGATCTTGCTCTTATGATTTCGAATACGCCTGTACCTGCAAAGATCAGGGAGTATGCGGCTACTTCCATGAATCTGACGACAAGAGATGAGATTTTTTCCGCGATGGTTGTATATGGCTTTCTCAGTTATGACAACGGATGTGTTTCCATTCCCAATAAGGAACTGCAGGATAAATTCGGAGATATGCTGCTGAAGGAGCCTTCACTGGGATATATTTACAATCTTGCGAAGGATTCACAGAAAATGCTGGAGGCCACAAAAAGTGCGGATACGGCTGTAATGGAGCAGATTCTGGAACAGGTTCATGACAGGGAAACGCCAAAGCGAATGTATAACAGCGAGGCGGAACTGGCTTCCATCGTAAGGCTTGTTTATTTTTCTGCCAGAGATTTTTATGAGATAAGGCGTGAAGATGATACTGGAAAAGGTTATGTGGATTTTATTTTTTATCCGATGACAAATTTCCAGGATGACTGCATCATTCTGGAATTAAAAGTGGATAAGACTGCGCAGAAAGCGCTCAGGCAGATTAAGGACAGAAATTATGCCGCGCGATTCCTGCCGGGTATTGGGGAGGCGCCGCGATATACCGGGAGGATTCTTGCGGTTGGGATCGCGTATGACAGGCGTACCAAAAAGCATGAGTGCTGCGTTGAGGTTTTACGGTCGGCGTGTGATTTCCGAGGATAATAAGCCAGGCAGACATTCTGCCGATTCCGGTAAAAGTGTGCGAAAAACAGAAGACAAAGCTGTAAAACAGAAATTTTGTTTTTGCACAAATAAGAATATCTCGTGGAATTCAGGCTTTAAAAAGTTTTGGATTCTCACGGGATATTTTTCTTATTTGCACAGGCCCACATATGGAGATTAGCTGCTGATGCAGCATGCGGGCCGCGCGGCGGGCAGGAGGGAAAACGCCTCCTGCTCGATTCAGGGGCAATGAGTTATCATATATCTGCAAGATTTTGAAAATATCAGGAAAATTAGGGCCGGTTAGCTCTTACTTCCAGTTCATCTGTATGAGTCCGATAATTTTTGGGACTTACTCCAAATTTCTTTTTAAACGCTTTGGAAAATACAAGCTGATCATTATATCCTACCTGGCTTGCTATTTCTTTGACAGACAAACTTGTACTGACAAGAAGGTTTGCGGCCTTGTGCATGCGGAAGTCTATGAGAAATTTCTGAATAGAAATATTAAGCTCTTTTTGAAAGGCATAATTTAAATGGGCACGGGTAACGCCAATTCGGTCAGCAATATCAGACACATTAATATTTTGCATATACATTTCATTAATATATTCAATTGCAAGATTCACATAAACATTATCTCCGAAATTTGTTTTCTCCTGTTTGTTTTCCAGTATAAGCTTAGCATGATGATCAGAAAGAACAGCCATCAGTTTCAGCAGGATGGCTTCCCGATAAAGTCTGTCTGAGAAGCTCAGGGTTATATGCTTAAATAACTCTTCAAAACATTTCATATATTCGCTGGAATCCGGGGCCGGCAGAACCCGGGTATTCTTTGAAAATCCGCAGTGTTTTAAAACATTATCGGCACCGAGTCCTTTAAAACCGACCCATACGTAGGACCAGGGACTCTTTGTGTCGGCACAATAGACAACAGGGTCGTTCGGATAAACTAAAAACATTTGACCGGATTCGAGCGGCCATGTATTGCCGCCTGCCGAATAAAATCCGTGTCCGGACAGAATAAAATGAATGATATATTCATCGCGTGTTCCGGAAAAAGCGTGGTAAGGTTTGCATTCTTCTTTTCCCATATGCACCAGTGAGATATCTACAGGATTATCCTGCAGATCTTCCAGACAGTGAAAATCAATGCTGTTCGTATATTTAACGGTACGCATTTTTCCATCCCCTTTTAGATTTAATATTATCATATTGTATCATACGGCCTGTGGTTTTGCCATACCCATTTATATGTGAATTCTGCATTTCAGGATTGCGCCATATGATCTGCGATTTTGCCATATGAACATTCCCATATATTTGCTTTCTGGGGTTATGTACTTGCGGGAGATGAAACTATATAATTGCTCCATGATAAATGGTTGATGCCATATGTCACAGTTAAAGTTCCCGATGCGGACATGTGATAGCTCACTGCCTGCGGGGTAAAAGGAGGAAAAATATGAAAAAAAGAGTATTAATGAAAAGAGGATTGGCGCTGACGTTATCTGCGGCGGTTATGTTTTCTGCTTCCGGATGCGGCAGCTCTAAAGGAAGTTCAGCGGATGACTCGGGAAGCGGAAAGACTGGCACACTCAGGGTTGCCATCTGGGACAATAATCAGCTTGCCGGTCTGCAGGAAGTTGCAGATGACTGGGCCAAGGAGAGCGGCTGGCAGGTAGAATTTACGGTCATGGACTGGGATTCTTACTGGACTATGCTTGAGGCTGGCGTATCCGGCGGAGAGATGCCGGATGTCTTCTGGATGCATTCAAATAATGCAGCAAAATATATGGGAGCTGATGTTCTTTTGGATCTGAATGATTACATTGAGAATGATGATTCTATTGATATGGATAATTATTTTGAAGGCATTACAGATCTGTACACACTGGATGATACCCATTACGCTCTGCCTAAAGACCATGACACGATCGCGGTTATTTATAATAAGGCAATTTTTGACAAGTATGGAGTAGAATATCCGACCGAGGACTGGACATGGGAAGATTTTGCCGCGATTGCGCAGGAAATTTCCGATAAAGGGGCGGCGGACGGCGTTTATGGTACATACTGCAGAAGCAACAGTCATCAGGACACCTGGTATAATATTATTTATTCTTACGGCGGAAAAGTGATCACGGATGATAAAAAAGCTTCCGGATATGATGATCCAGCCACAATTGAGGCGATGAAGTTTGTGGTAGATAAGATCCTTCCATCCTGTCCTACGCCGGATTCCATGGCTTCTACCGGCGCCGATACCATGTTCCAGTCAGGACTGGTCGGAATGATCTGCCAGGGCTCCTGGATGGTTAACAGTTTCTATACAGCGGACAATGCGGATGACTATGCATGGGTGATGATGCCGTATGCGGATGTCAATGGAAACGGTCAGTGCGATTCCGGCGAGCGCTGCTCGATCTACAATGGACTGGGCTGGTCAATTTATTCCGGTACGAAAAATGCCGATGCCGCATGGTCGCTGATTTCCCACTTCGCAGGCAAAGAAGGACAGACAAAGCAGTCTGAGCTGGGCGTTACCATGGCGGGTTATATCGGGTGTTCGGAACCGTTTGCCGATGCTTTTGAAGGTATGGATGTATCGCCGTTTGTCGATATTGAGGAGCAGGGAACTTTGATTTTCCGCCCATATTCCAAGAGCACGGCTATCTGGGAGGACGATGCGTCCATGGCTCTGGTTGACGCGTGGAACGCTCCCGATACGATGGAAGATGTATTGAAGCAGATTGCGGCTGATATGAATAAGACACTTGCAGAAGAGTGATGAGGAAATAATCAGGAAGGGGTTGTTCCCAGCAGCCCCTTCGAAAGGAGGAAAGTTCCATGAAGAAAAAAATGTCCCCCCGGGCAAAAACAGAGGCAATCTGGGGTCTTGCCATGGTGACGCCGACAATCCTGGGTCTGCTGATCCTGAATTACTACCCGATTTTTGAGACGGTATATCAATCATTTTGTAAAACCGGAGATTTTGGAAAAGGCAACACATTCGTAGGACTGAAAAATTTCATCGATCTGTTTCATGATCCGGAAGTATTCAGTACGTTATTTAACTCAGTAAAATACGCGGTGATGAGCCTGCCGCTGACAATTGGAATATCATTGGTGCTGGCGGTACTGCTGAACCGGAAGATGGTTGGCAGAACGGTATACCGTACCATCTATTTCCTGCCGATGGTATGTGCGCCGGCCGCGATCGCCATGGTGTGGAAGTGGATGTTCAATCAGGATTACGGTCTTTTGAATCATCTGCTGAACGCAAAAATCAACTGGGTTACAGATTCCTCGATTGCGATGCTGGCAATTGTCGTAGTCGGCGTCTGGAGTTCTCTGGGCAATAATATGATCCTTTTGCTTGGAGGTCTCCAGGATATTCCGAAGGATTACTATGAGGCGGCGTCTGTTGATGGCTCTACAGGGATACACACGTTCTTTCACATTACAATTCCGCTGCTCAGCCCGATGTTATTCTTTATCATTCAGACGGGAATCATGGGCGCATTACAGCTGTTCGATCTTCCTTTTATGATTATGGACCAGAGCAGCAGAGCATGGCCTTCTGTTAAAACAATCACTTATTTGTTCTATGAGTATGCGTTTGAACGTTCGAACAGAGGATATGGCGCGGCAATTATCATGTTCCTGATTTGTATTATCGGCGTGATAACTTTTATCCTGCAGAAAACAGAGAAAAAGTGGGTTCATTATGAATAGGAGAGGAGGATTGGCATGGGTTGGCGTGCAAAACAAAAATTAACATCCGGTATGATTCATTTGTTTCTGATCATTGGTTCTGTGTGCATGATAACACCGTTTGTCTGGATGGTGCTTACCGCGATGAAAACGAAGACGGAATCAATTTCGGTCAATCCGTTTTA
>CANQAR010000126.1 GCA_947588845.1 uncultured Lachnospiraceae bacterium | reverse complement strand
AATGATTTTGTACATTATGATGCTCTCCTTCCTGGTTAAGAACTGCCTTTATTGTAATCCGAAAATCCTGAAATTTCCACAGTAAATTTTCATGCCATTTAATCTTTTGTCCAGAATTCGTCCAGCAACTCTCTGGTCGCGAATTCATATGGAGCCCCGTGGAATACAATTTTCTTTATGTCCCCCTCATATGGAAATGGCAGATGATTATGCGGATCTACGGAAGAATTTGCTCCATCCCGGATACTGCTTACAATCTCAAGCATATTGATAAACTTTTCAAATTCTGTTTCTGCCTTTTTCTCTCCGTTGACAAACAGCCTTATGATCCCTCCCTGATCTTTCATCTCTGTTTCCACACGGATATCAATTTCGCCTTCAGGCAATTCCGGAGTCACTGCCGTATGATAGGATTCCATATGGTAGTTGTATGTAAAATGCAGCCTGTTATCCCTGATAAACGCCGTATATCCTCCAAAACGGCTGCCAACCGCATACAGGGTTCCCTCCTGCTCCCGGCGGTGATTCAGTATCAAATGAACTACGCTGTTTCTCCTGTTAAAGGCCAGCATCTGACCAGTCTTAAAGGGTTCTATGATATTTTCATAGGTATAGACTTCCTCCCCCAGCCGTATCCTATACGCGTTCAGTTCTTCATTCTGTTGTTTCGGTGTCGAAATAATATGGGAACCTCTCCCCAAAGGGAACACATGATTTGCGGAAGCTTCTTTAAACCAGAGGTTTTTCAGTTCCTCCACTTTATCCGGATAGAGCCCGGCTACATTCTCTGACTCAGAATAGTCGCTTTCCGTATGATACAATTCCCATGTATCGTCAGCATAATCATCAATCAGTATATGATTTGTTACCAGCTTCCATCCGTCCTTCCAAATCCCCCGATTGCCGCACTGTTCATAATACTGAACCGTTTTCTGACTGGCAGCATCAGCATGAGAAAATGTATAATACAGACTTGTTCCGGTAAACGGTTTCTGATGGACTCCTTTTATAAATTCCGGTTTTTTCACCCCAACCGCTTCCAGAATCGTTGGAGTGATATCAGACACATGATGATACTGTTTCCTGATACTTCCCACATCTTTAATGACTTTCGGGTAACTGATAATCAGCGGATCTTTTACACCGCCTGCATGTACCCAGCTCTTATACCATTGAAACGGAGTATTCCCGACATGTGCCCAGCCAATCGGATAGTTCATGGACGAATATTCTGTTCCCATATCGTTAAAATGTTCCAGAGAAAGTTTTAAATCATCCTCATCTGTGAGAAGACCCATTGATTTTTCCTGAACAAACCGTCCGGTATATCCTCCCTCCGCACTGGCCCCATTATCAGAAAGAAAAACAATGACGGTATTCTCCCGTTCCCCGATGGATTCTATATAATCAATCACTCTGCCGATCTGCACATCCGTATATTCCAGAAAAGCGGCAAATACTTCCATAAAGCGGGCGTATACTTTTTTTTCATCCGCAGAAAGTTCCTCCCACGGTTTCACATAGGGATTTCTCTCTGTCAGATTCGCATCGGGCGGGATAATGCCCAGCTCCTTCTGACGATTATACCATTTTTCACGGATAACATCCCACCCCTCATCAAATGCTCCCTGATATCTGTCGATATATTCTTTCGGAGCCTGATGCGGACTATGCCCGCAGCCGTAAGCCAGATAAAGGAAAAATGGCTGATCCGGATGACCCAGATGATGCTGATAGAGATAATGGATCGCCTGATCTGACAAGTCGCTGGACAAATGATATCCATCTTCTGGCTGCTTTGGCTGGCTGATTGTCGAATTATCTTTTACCAGGCTGGGATGATACTGATCTGTAAAACCATCTAAAAACCCGTAATATTTATCAAATCCTTTTTGCAGCGGCCAGTAAGTCACATTTCCCTGCTCATGGATATCTTCTAAAGGAGTAAGATGCCACTTCCCTACCGCATAGGTTGCATATCCGTACTCTTTTAATATTTCCGCTATTGTCGCATAGGCGGGATTCAGATGTCCCAGCTGATTTGGAAAACCTGTATAGTGATCTACGACCGTAGCCACTCCGGCTGCATGGTGATTTGCTCCCGTGAGAAGCGATGCCCTCGTTGCCGAGCAGATTGCTGTTGTATGGAAATTATTGTACCTGATACCTGTATCTGCCAGCCTGTTGATATTCGGCGTATGTATACTGGAGCCATAACACTCAAGCTGCGCAAATCCCACATCATCCAGAACAATATATACAACGTTTATTTTCTCGCGGACTTGTTTTTCTTCCTCTTCAAAACTCAGCCTGGAATCCTGCAATGTAAATCCTTCATACCCATTAAATACCTGTTGTTTCATATTCATTCTCTCCATCAAAATTATTTTTTATCTGACGGCAAATCGGCACAGCCATTTTCTTCCCACAAGCTGAAGAAGTTTGTCGGCAATGAATCCGATAATACCCAAGGTAAAAATACCTGTAAAAATCCAGTCCGTGCGATAATAAAGCCTGGAAGTATAGATCAGATAACCCACACCTTCGGAAGCTGCCAGCATCTCCGCCGCCACAATGCAGGTAATAGCGCCGCTCAGACCCAGCCGCACGCCAGTAAAAATGTTCGGAACAGCCGATGGGACAACAACGGTAAAAAACGTTCTTGCTTTATTCGCTCCCAGAGACTCTGACGCCTCTATTAATGCCTCGTCCACAGACCGCACGCCCGCGATCGTATTGACCATGACCGGGAAAATCACCGCATAAAATATCAGAGCCACCTTTGACGATTCGCCAACGCCAAACCACAAAAGAAACAATGTAATAAAACCAATGGCAGGTACAAAACGGAAAAAATTGAGGAACGGCTCAAAAATGTAACCTGCCGTCTTAAAGTTTCCTATCAATAATCCGACTGGAATGGCAAATATCAGACCCAGCAACCAGCCTTTTATTACACGAAGCAGGCTGACAAGGATATCTGTCCCTAAAGCCCCGTCAGCAACCAGTGCTGCCGCACCCTTTAATGTCACCCATGGACCCGGCAGAAAATCGTCCGTATAAAAAGCCGCTCCAAATCTCCAGACCAGCACAAGCAGGATCCAGGCGACGATACCACTTTTCAAAACTTTTAATAAAATCATGCCCTGTTTTTTTCTTTCCATGACATTCTCCTTCATTATATATAATAAATTTCACCGGTCTGCAGGCTGGAATTGATGACGGTATACGCGTTTTTTTCATCAAATGTATACAGACGGGATACAAAAACTTTGACAGGATCTCCTTTCTTCAAACCCTTTTCATCCAATACATACTCTGCTTTCAGTTCAAGTCCGTTGACTTCCACGGTCAGTTCCAGATTGCTTCCCCTGAAATCAGCGTGAGCAACCACTCCATCCATATACCCGTTCGGATACTCCACGTCACTGTCCGCGGGCACAACTTTCACAAACTCTGGTCGGATCGCAGCGCTGGAAGCTCCTTCCTGCTTTTTATAACCCCTTATTTTTTCATATTCATAGTCCCGCAATATGACTGACTCGCCTATAAACTGAGCCACAAAAGGTGTCTTTGGATTCCGGTAAATATCGAACGGGGTTCCAATTTGTTCCACACGCCCCTCATTTGTGATGATCAGTTCATCGGCAACTTCAACAGCCTCATCCTGATCATGCGTCACAAAAATGCTGGTGACGCCAACCTCCTCAATCAATTCCTTCAGCCATCGGCGCAATTCCTTGCGTACCTTCGCGTCAATTGCGGCAAAGGGTTCGTCCAACAGAAGTAACTGGGGTTCTGTGGCCAGCGCTCTCGCAAAAGCAACCCTCTGTCTCTGCCCGCCTGACAACTGATCCGGATATCGGCTTTCCAGCCCCGGCAATCCTACCAGATTCAACAGATACTTTACTTTCTCTTCTATCTCCTGCCTGCTCTTTTTCTTTATCTTCATCCCATACGCAATATTACCCGCTACAGTCAGATACGGGAAAAGCGCATAACTCTGGAAAACAAAGCCAATCTCCCGATCCTGCACAGAAACATCGTTTACCAGTTTTCCATCAATATAGATATCCCCTCCATCCTGATGTTCCAGACCGGCCAGCATTCTTAAGATTGTTGTTTTTCCGCTCCCGCTGGGACCCAAAAGGGCCACCAGCTTTCCTTTTTCAACTCCAAAGGAAACATCCTGTGAAGCCTTAAAATTCCCAAAGGATTTATTTATATTTTTCAATTCAATATACACAGTTCTTGCCTCCTGCAGCCTGATCACTCATTTACAGTAACAGAATCTGGAAAATCTGCTTTTAATGCCGTAAAATCAGCAAAATCTAAAATGTTGTAATCGTCAAATGAACCCTTTTCCACAGTCCATTCTTTGATTCCATTCAAATGCTCCAGCGTTTCTTTGGTAAAATCAGTCACCAGCCTGGTGGCTGCCAGATCTGAATGAAACTGCTCCTGAGTCTCTCCCGTAGCGTTCTCAAAAACAGCAGCTGCCTCGTCCTCGTTTGCATAAATCCAGTCAGCCGTCTCTTTCTGCGCAAGAATAAACTCTTTTGCCACATCCGCATGTTCATCCAGGAATTCTTTTGAAGTGATGAAATAAGCATCCGTATATAATCCGAGATCGTCCAGCCCAAGAATATTCTCAAATCCCGCCTGCTCAAGCTTTGCGGCATTCACACCATTTGCCCAGAAAGCGGACGCCTCGCCGGACGTCATAATAGCCACTGCGGAAGCGGCGCTGTCGCAATTTAAAATCTTCTGATCCTTCTCGGCAATCCCGGCATACTCATATGTTTTTGCCACCCAATAATCCCATATTGTACCTGGTTGTGTCGCGAAACCTTCACCCGCCAGATCTTTCAGACTTTTAATCTTTTCTTTATTCACATATAAACCACCGTCTGCTGTTCCCTCGCTTGTGCTCATGCGGTCAAGAATAACCAGATTTGTATTCTCCTGCGTATTTCCGATACGGTTTACACACGCATAATCAGCCAGATTCCCGACATCCGCCTGACCGGTGACAATTGCGTCTACTGTATTGATCCCTGCCGCAAATTCTGTAATCTCAAGATTAATGCCATGCTTTTCAAAAATCCCGGATTCTTTGCCGACTACCGCATACCAGTGAGACGACCCGGCAGTCATAATAGCAATCCGAACTGTCGTCAGTTCATCGAAAGATTTCTCCGTACCGTCTTCATTCCCGGCAGATTCCGACAGCGCCGCAGAGTTATTATCTCCCGATGAAGCGGACTGGGAGGATGCTGCGCTCCCGCAAACCGTCAATCCCAAAGCCAATGATAAAGATACCGCAATGACAGATACTGCTTTTTTCACTTTCATAAGTTATTATCTCCTTTTACTCCATTTTATTTATACTTTTAAGCCCCTGCACGGGCTTCTCTTCTGGATCCGCGCCTTCTATGCATGTCCATATCTTCTTTCTATATATTTTCCCAGTTTTTTCAGGCGTTCCCACGCATGCTCAAAGAAAATCTCATAAGCCTGGCAAAGAACATTAAGATTATCCGCGCTGGAAGCGCCTTCCCGCCATCTGCGGCATCCGCCGCGGCACAGAGAATACCAGGCACAGTTCTGACATCTGGATGGAATCCTTCTGGAGCTGTCCACAAATTTCTTTGCCTTATCTGAATTAGCCAAATCCTTAAAAGGCTGCTCCACCGTTCCAAGCTTCCATTCATCCAGACAATAAAAATCACAGGGATACACGCTTCCGTCTCCCTCAACAACAAAATAACAGGTGCAGTTCCCATTCATGCCGCATTCCTCCGCCGGATATCCGGCCGCCATCTGCGCCAGATTGGAAAACATGCGGATGTCCATATTCAGACCATCCTTAAAATCCTCATACCACAGATCAAAAAATTCGCAGAGAAATCTGCCGTATCCAATTGGATCCACCGCAAAAGACTCTTCACGTTTTCTGCCTGTCCTCTCCTGCTCGTCCATACAGGGGATCAGCTGAATATAAGAAAAACCGTTTCGCTTATAAAAATGATAAAGGCTTGAAGCGTTCTTCACAGTTTCATTAGTAATCACGCTTAAAATATTAAAATCCGCATGATATTTTTCCAAAAGCCCTGCTGCGCGCATCACCTGCTCAAAGGTACTGATTCCCTGTACATTTTTCCGGTATCTGCCATGCAGCTTTTTCGGCCCGTCCAGAGATAATCCAACCAGAAAATTATTTTCGGCAAAAAACCTGGCCCATTCCTGATTAATCAAGGTTCCATTCGTCTGTATGGTATTTTCAATAACCAGCTTCTTTTTATTATATTTTTTCTGAAGCTCTGCCGCTCTTCGAAAAAAATCCATGCCGGCCAGCATTGGCTCTCCGCCCTGAAATGCAAACGCCAGATATCCATCCGCATATTCGACAGCCCGAATGACCAGCTGCTCCAGCGTCTCAAAGCTCATAAAGCCTTTGCTGTATTCTTCCCGGCTGCTGCTTAAACATTTGTAGAAACAATAGCGGCAATCTATGTTGCAGTTCGATGAAGCTGGTTTGATCAATATACTTGCGGCCGGCATTGTGTTCCCCTCCTCTACTCGATCGATGAAAGTTTTTTCAGCTCCTCCACCGGATCAACCGATGCCGCAAACTGCTGCAAAATAATCCGGTCCGCCCTGCCCTGAAACGCGAACGGAACCTCATAATCCGGCGTGACAGGAGAATAATAATTCGCCAGAAGCGCTGACGTAAAGCCCTGCATATACAAAAATCTCGTGATCACCGTCCCGCCGGCTTCTGCGCCGTCAATGTAGAGCGTGACATCCGCCCTCTGCTCCGCCTCTCTGTACGCATAGCTGTATGCCACCCTGACATCTCCCGTCGGAAGCTCCCGGTCTGAGACAGCCTCAAAATACTCGAATTTGTTCGCGTTATAGACAAACTTCAGCCTGTTGTCTTTGATATAAAAGCTCCATCCGCCAAAGCGCTGGCCAGTCGAGAAAATCACGCCGTCCTCTCCGGCGGAATCCCTGTGAAGAAAGGCTGTGACCATATGGCTGGCCTTCCCTCCCATATTCCCGCTTAAGGAGCGGTCGTTGTTCAGATGCACCGGCCTGATGACATGCCGGAAATCGTGTGTAAACGGCTGCACCGGCAGCTTCTCCGCATACTGGCGGGAAAGATTCTCCGGTTTTCCATGCATCGAAAACCGCAGCATCGGGAACACGCCGTACTTTCCCGCCTCGTGCATAAAATCTTCCTTCAGCTCCTGCAGCTTCTCCGGATACCGCTCTGCGACATTATACTTTTCGGAGTAGTCCTCTTCCACATGGTACAGCTCCCATTCGTCCTTTGCATAGTCCTCCGCAAACGCATGATTGACCACTGCTTTCCAGCCGTCCTTATAGATCCCGCGGTTTCCGTGCACCTCGTAGTACTGGATGTGCTTTTCGGACGGGGCGTCCGGACTGTCAAAGGTATATTTCATACTTGTGCCTGTGCACGGCTGCTGATGCACACCCCTGATATACTCCGGTTTTTTGACTCCGATGATATCCAGAATGGTCGGCGTGATATCGCTGACATGATGGTACTGTGAGCGGACAGAACCCGGATCACGGATCGCTGCGGGATACCGGATGATCAGCGGATCCTTGATGCCGCCCTCGTGCGCCCATATCTTATACCACTGGAATGGCGTATTCCCGCAGTTCGCCCATCCCGTCGGGTAATGGTTGAAGGCAAGCTCCGTTCCGATCTCATCCAGATGCTCATACGCATAGTCGATCTCATCCTCCGGCCTGCTGGTCACATCCTGTCCGCTCATTCCGTTGAAACGCCCGTATACGCCGCCCTCCGCAGACGCACCATTGTCAGAGAGGAACACGATAACGGTATTGTCAAGCTGTCCGGATAATTCCAGATAATCGATGAGGCGTCCAATCTGGGCATCCGTGTGAGTGAGCATCCCGGCGAACGCCTCCATCTCTCGCGCGTACACCGCCCTCTGCTTATCGGAAAGATTGTTCCAGTCGTCAATGTATTCATTTTTGTCCGTCAGCTCCGCATCCTGCGGGATGACGCCGAGCCGCTTCTGATTCCCGAACCACTGCTGACGGATCACATCCCATCCGGCGTCAAATTTTCCCTTATACGCATCGATATACTCCTTTGGCGCGTGGTGCGGAGTGTGCATGGCGCCAAACGCCAGATACAAAAAGAACGGCTGATCTGGAAAGTTCATGTTGTGCTCGAACAGATAATCGATCGCATTGTCCACAATATCCTCGGAGAAGTGATAACCTTCCTCCACCGTCTTCGGCTGCGGAACAGCCGTGTTATCCCGGATCAGGTGCGGGTGATACTGGTCGTTCTCCCCGTGAAGGAATCCGTAGTACCGGTCAAAGCCTCTCTGGAGCGGCCAGCCGTCCACCGGCCCCGCCGGAGACTGGCTCGCGGACAGATGCCATTTTCCGGTCGCGAAGGTCGCATAACCGTATTCCTTTAAAATCTCGGAAAGAAGGGCGTATTCCCTCTTGATCTCGCCGTCCGGACTGTTCGGCGCGCCTGTGCGCAGCTCGATCAGACTTGCGCACCCGGCAGCGTGATGGTTCGCTCCGGTCAGAAGGGAGCATCTGGTCGCCGAGCACACTGCCGTGGTGTGGAAATTGTTGTATCGCAGCCCCTCATATGCCAGCCGGTCAATGTTTGGCGTGTGGATGGTGGAGCCGTAGCAGCCAAGCTGCGCAAACCCCATGTCGTCCAGGACGATATAGACGACATTGGGTGCATTTTGAGGTTCGTTGCTCTCCATTCGATACTTATATCTGGTTTCCGCCATGGTTCTTCCCACGGTTCCTGTAAATACTCTTTTTTTCATGCCTTTTCTCCATTCTACTCGGCCAGCACTTCATCGACATATGTGCTGTCAAATAACTCGTTCAGATCCACATCTCCGCCCAGCAGGTTATTTTCCTTTGCGAAATCATATACGCTCTGCGCCCGCTTCCTGTAGGCATCTGACAATTCCGGTGAAAAATAGCTGAAAGTCTGATCATATCCATACACCTCTTTCAAAACAGCTGCAGGCGTCGATTCTGTCTCCAGCAGATCATAGACTTCCTCCGGATTTTCTTTCGCATAGTCCGCCGCGCGTTTTAACGCCCTCAGCAGCGCTTTATCCACATCCGGATTTTCCTCCACAAACTCCGTTCTTCCTGTCAGTGTCATGCCGGACGCCTGATCAAGATTGGATGTAGTGTCCGCAACCACTTTCCCCAGTCCCAGCACTTCATACATTTTCGCGCCGCCAAGCGTTATAATCAGACCATCTGCGTCGCCGCTTGCAAGAACCGCCTGCGCGTCTGTCAGGGCATTTACTACTTCAACGCTGTTTACGTCAATCTCATTTTCTTCGCAAAGTTCAACAAAATATTTGTAGAGAATTGTGCCCGGCGTCACAATGATCTTTTTCCCTTCGATGTCCTTTGCGGACTCAATTCCACTGTCCTGCCCCGCCAGCAGCGCGTAATTCTGTTCCTGGTTCGCAACGCCGATCACTTTCAGATCCACGCCGTTGCTCTTTGCGGTGATTGCCGGAAATTCAGCATAGAACGCATAATCAATCTCTCCTGCCGCAAATGCTTCATTGATAGCTGGACCGGCACCCGCAAATCCCACATATTCGGCCTGATATCCAACATTCTTAAGCTCTTCATCAATATAACCAAGGTTCTGCGCGATCAGCGCGCTTTCCGTCAGCTGCGCAGTCGCAGAGGTCGCCGCGATCTTTACCGTTTTTAATTCTTCTGACGCCGCTTCCGCTCCAAAAGCTGTCAGAATAAAAGCCGCACTCAATATAACCGGTATTGCCAGATTTCTTTTTTTCATATTCTCCTCCTGATTTTCTGATTTTTACCTGAATATAAGTTACATTTATCTAAAATGATACCAGAATCAAAACTGCCTTGATACCGGCACCATGTAAATTCAAAACTCGCTTGCGAGTTTTGCGCGCGGGATTCGGGTCTGCGTCAGCAGACATCTTCGGCTCCGAATCCCTGCGCATCCTCGCGGAGCGTATATCAGATGGGGGATTTCATCTGATATATTATGACTGGGAACCGGATCCGCCCGTTTTCTGCAGCTGAATCCATGGCGTTAATCTGTCAAATACTATGGAAATCAATTTATCCATCATAATTCCAATCAGCCCGATCACGATCATACAGACAATCACTTTATCCGATTTCATCAGGCTCCTTGCTTCATTCATCCGGTATCCGATTCCCGTGGAAGCCGCGATCAGTTCTGAAGCTACCACGGCCATCCATGATACGCCCAGTCCAAGCTTCAGTCCTACCAGAATCTGAGGCAGCGCATGAGGCAGATATACCTTGGTAAATGTTTCCCATCTGTTCAGCTTGTACAGCCTTGCTACTTCTACATATCCTTCCTGCGTACTGGAGATTCCGCTTAAAGTATTGACCAGTATCGGAAAGACCGCGGCGATCATGATAATAATAACCTTTGATTTCTCACCGATGCCCGCCCAGAGAATAATCAGAGGAATCCATGCTACCATTGGAATCTGCCGGATGGCTGTGACAGTTGGAAGTATCATCTCTTTCAGTTTTTGCGACATTCCCATCAGGGAACCCAGAAATATTCCCACAACCGCGGAAGCCAGAAACCCCTTTATTACTCTTCCCAGGCTGATCAGCAGATCCTTCTGCAGCTGTCCGGCGGCAATCATCTCTGCAAACGCTCTGCCAACCATACGCAGATCAGGCAGTATACTGGCCGGCATGGTTCCAAAGGTCGTTGCCAGATACCACAAAATAATGATTGCCACTGGAAGGATCAGTCCTGTCCATACTTTCCCCACCTTGTTCATATGATCACTCCTGTTCTTGTTATTTTAGATCGCATATCCCATTTCGTACTTTTCGTTTGAATCTTCAAAGAAATAATCATAGATCTTTTTCTTGTATCTGGCGAATGTCACGCTGCTGCGGTTCCTTGACTCCACCGGATCTGTCTCGATGATTTCCTTTATCTCTCCAGG
Organism: uncultured Lachnospiraceae bacterium; assembly: GCA_947588845.1. Taxonomy (GTDB): domain Bacteria; phylum Bacillota; class Clostridia; order Lachnospirales; family Lachnospiraceae; genus Choladousia. The sequence goes on along the minus strand of CANQAR010000126.1, from coordinate 2,334 downwards.
TCTGGCCGACATTACCACAATCCGGTCCCCCAGATAAATGGCCTCATCAATATCATGCGTGACCATGACCATTGTGGTCCCCTTTTTCTCCTGTATCTGGAGAATTTCCTTCTGCAGTTTGATTCTTGTGAGCGCGTCCAGAGCCCCAAAAGGTTCATCCAGCAGCAGGATTGTTGGATTTCCGGCAAGCCCCCTCGCGATTGCGGCCCTCTGGGACATACCGCCGGACAGCTGGCTTGGATAACTGTTCGCGAAATCTTCCAGTCCCACCAGTTCCAGATGGCGTCTTACCTGTTCCTCCCGCTCTTCTTCAGGCAGATCCCTTAGTCCGAATCCTACGTTATCTTTTATTTTCAGCCAGGGAAGAAGTCTGTGATCCTGAAACACCATTCCGCATTTCGGACCAGGACCAACGACCGCATGTCCATTCCGTTCTACAATACCATCTTCATAATCCACAAGACCGCATATAATTTTCAAGAGTGTGCTCTTGCCGCATCCGCTGTGCCCTACGATTGTGACAAATTCTCCTTTTTTAACCTGAAGATTAATATCCTTCAGCACGTCGATCGGCTGCTTGTCAACAATAAACTGCTTGTTCAGATGCTCTACATGGATAATGCAGTCTTTTGAGCTTTGTACCTTCTTTGATAATTTCGTTATGTTGCCCATATGATCCTCTTCTTTCTTTATTTTAGACTGTTGATTCATATCCCCTGTCTGACATGTTCCGTGAGAATACTTTAAATTTCAGATTCGAGGATACTCATCCAATAATGCCGGGCGGACTCGAACCACCAACTTCGGTTTTGCAGACCTATGCCGTTCCGGCGGCTACGGCATCAGAATCCATCTTGTTCGCGCAAGATGGATACACTGCGGCACACTGTGCTTTCTGATTCAGTAAAACAGAAAACCAGAGGCATGTTAATTCATTTAACAAAACCTCTGGTTGTCCAGTCAGTCTTTCAATCTGTACTTTTCTGTTTTATCTATCTGAACGATTTTCCCATCCTGAATAATGAGTGTGATATTCCCATATTTCATGTCAGAAAGCAGCTTTTCCAGTGTATCCAGATGCGAACGGTCCAAAACCTGCTTTTGGCCTGTTTCTTTCATTCACATACACCTCCGTCTGATTCCATGTTGTCAATGACAACGGTTTTTTCTTTGTTTCTTTGCAGCGCCCCTCTCTTCAAAACCTATATATTTGATATGTTTTATATGTTATTGATTATACACTGGAATATCCCGCCATGTCAACAGAATTTTCCCTTTACGGTAATAGGTATTTCCTTTGCCCTGTTATAACCAGAGCCTATAATTTCAAAGTCCGGATAATCTGCCTGGATAAATGAGAAAAGGCCACTAAAAACCAGTGCCCTTTTCTCATCTGCTTATTTGCGACTTTCCTTCTTCTTCAGCCGTCCCCAGATTTCTTACAAGAACTGCTAATACAAACAGTCCGAGAAACGCAGGAAGGTATGTTTTTACTGAAATCCCCTTCAATTGGTTACCGTCTGTATGATCACAGACTGTCCTCCAAAATCTGGTATACCGGCGCCCCCTCACACTGTCTGGTTGTCCTGACCCCCAGAAGAGTTGAAATTGTCGGGGCAACATCTACCTGCCGAATGGTCCTTCCAGTGACATAATTCTGTTTAATCCCCTTGCCGGCAGCAATAAATACCGGCGTAACAGATGTATTATAATATCCCTGCGCCGTTGTCAGGCTGTCGCCGTGAAGCCTGTTATAACCCTCTTCAATCGTAAAGAAAATATCTCCGCATTCCTTTCCGCCAAGACCGATTATGCGGCAGTCCTTATTGCGAAGCGCAAGGTTCACCACTCTTTTTCCAGTATTTGGATCCCGGTATCGATATAAATCTGAAATGATCTGTTCTTCCAGATCATATTTATCCTCCGGCGCAACAATCCCGTGTTTATCCCTGCCCTTGAGATTGATATAGATGTGCCCTCCGCGTATCTGGACTGCCCTCGTATTCTCCCAGTCCACTTCATCCAGATCATTGCCCTCGCTGTCCTTTTTCATTACCGTATAACCGAGCTCACTCATCACTCCGATATTCAATCCTCCATACTCTCCGATATCAGGCGGGATATTCTCCCCAACCATCAGACCATGGTCAGATACGATAAATATTGTCCAGCCCTTATCCAGATACGGCAGGAAATTTCCCAGATACCGGTCTGTCTGAAGATATACCTCCTCAATCAGCCACTGATAAAATTCTTCCTATAATTGAGCAAATACTGAAAATTGCACAAAACTACCCTACCAGTGCCAGAATGTCCTCCAGGGACTTCCCTCCC
>CANQAR010000125.1 GCA_947588845.1 uncultured Lachnospiraceae bacterium | reverse complement strand
GGTATTTGCAGCCTGGCGATGTGGATAACTTTTTGCTGATCCATCACAGATGTGGATAACTCCACCATATTAAAAAACCGAGATTGAAAGGTGGCAACATCGATTTTATTCTTCACCGCTGCCTTGCTTGGCGAGTTCTTGAAATAGATACAGATGCATGGTACAATGATGCATATGGAATACAAGAGTAATAGGAATATGGTCTGAGACCGATGATCATAAAGCAGACATGGAGATACAGAAGGACAGGGAACATACCGGCGGGAGGTGATGGATCGGATGACAATGGACAGGAGCAGGAAGCCGCTTGCGATCGGGGAGGAGGATTTCGCGGAGGTCAGGGAGACGGGAAGTTATTATGTAGATAAGACGGAGCTGATCGCGGACCTGCTGAGCAATCCGGCGAAGGTGACACTTTTCACCCGGCCGCGGCGGTTCGGGAAGACGTTGAATATGAGCATGCTGAAATGTTTTTTTGAGGTTGGAGCGGATCCGGCACTATTCGACGGGCTGGAGATTTCGAAGGAGACGGATCTGTGTGAACAGCATATGGGAAAGTATCCGGTGATCAGCCTGACGCTTAAGGATGCAGAGGGGGACGATTTTCTGTCTTCATGCAGACGTATCGCCGCGAGGATAAGCGTGGAGGCGTCTCGGTTTGATTTTCTGCGCACGAGCCCGGCACTTTCAGAAGAAGAGAGGGAGTTATACACAAGCTTCCTTGAAAGGGACATGGATCAGGAGACAACAGGCAGCAGTTTGTGGGATCTGAGCAGGCTGCTGGAGAAGCATTACGGGCAGAAAACGATCCTTCTGATTGACGAGTACGATGTGCCGCTGCAGAAAGCATTTTACGGCGGATATTACGATGAGATGGTGAAACTGATCCGAGGCATGTTCAGCCAGGCGCTGAAGACGAACCCGAGCCTGCAGTTTGCTGTACTGACCGGGTGCCTGCGGATATCGAAGGAGAGCATCTTTACAGGGATGAATAATCTGCGTGTCTTGACAGTGTCGGATGAGGAGTTTTCGAACTGCTTCGGCTTCACGGACGCGGAAGTGTGCGCAATGTTGGAATATTATGGACTGTCCGGCTGCTACGGGACAGTGAAGAACTGGTATGATGGCTATCGATTCGGCAGCGCAGAGGTCTACTGCCCCTGGGACGTGGTCAATTATGTGAGCCGCCTTCGGACGAACCCGAAGGCACGGCCGCAGAATTTCTGGGCAAATTCCAGCGGGAACGATGCGGTGCGGGAGTTCGTAAGGAGGCTGGACACGGGTTCGACCCGGCGGGAGCTGGAGTCTCTGATGGAAGGCAGGACGATCCGCAAGGAGATCCATCCGGAGCTCACTTACCGGGACATGTACAGTTCCATTGAGAATCTGTGGAGCATTCTGTATATGACCGGGTATCTGACCGGCGGGCCAGACGAGGAGGACGAGTCGGATATGCCGCTTTACAGACTCTCCGTTCCTAACACGGAGATCCAGGGGATATTCATGGAGCAGATCATGGAACTGTTCCGCGAAGAGACGAAGAAGGACGGGGAGCTGCTTGGCCGGCTCTGCGGCGCGCTAGCTGCGGGGGACCCTGCCGGGGTCGAGGACGCATTTAATGTGTATCTCCGGAAAGTGATCAGTGTCCGGGACACGATGGCGCGAAAAGGCCGGAAAGAGAACTTTTACCATGGGATCCTGCTGGGAATCCTGTCGTACAGGGCAGACTGGGCCGTCACCAGCAACCGGGAGACAGGGGACGGCTACGGAGATATCCTGGTGGAGGCAGAAGACGGAAGCCTGGGGATCGTCATCGAGGTGAAATATGCCAGAGATGAGGATCTGGATGAGGGTGTGGAGCTGGCGCTTAAACAGATCGAAAAGCAGCGCTATGATGAGAAACTGCGTGATGATGGCATTGAAAAGATTCTGAAATACGGTATTGCCTGTTACAGGAAGAAGTGCAAGGTGGCAATCGGGGAAGGATAAACCAGATAAGATCCCACATACGCGGCTGATTTTCTGATCCGGCTGAAAGCAGGCGGAAGGAAACAGCCGGACTTTGAAGTGTCGGAAAATGCAATTAAACCGTTAAATCTGTCATTGATAAAAGCGCATATGGAGGGAAAAGATCCATATGGCAGCGATGTAGTCGCAATCTATCCGATGCTTGAAAACAATGTCTGCCAGCTTCTGGTATTTGATTTTGATAATCACGTAAAAGATGCGGAACAAAGTGACCATGCCAATACAGAAGATTCATGGAAGGGTGAAGTAAATGCGCTCCGCTGCATTTGTAAAAAACTGGATATTGATGTAGCTGTGGAGCGTTCCCGCTCCGGGAGAGGAGCACATCTTTGGATTTTCTTTAAGGAAATGATACCGGCACGGCTTGCGCGGCGTTTTGGCTTCGCTCTTCTGGAGAAGGGCGCGGAATTGGTAAATCTTAAATCCTTTCGATATTATGACAGGATGATACCAGCGCAGGACGCATTGCCGCAGGGCGGACTGGGTAATGTGATCGCACTGCCATTGCAGGGGCTGGCGCTGAAATCCGGAAACAGCGCGTTTGTGGATGAAAACTGGAATGCGTATGTGGATCAGCTGAAGTTTCTTGGGGGCATAAAGCGGCTTACCAAAGCGGAGATTGAGAACTGTCTTGCAAGATGGTATGATGCAGGTTCAGACGGATGGAAGAACGTCGAAAATGAAGAGGAAGAACCATGGAATAAAGATGGGATGTTTCATGGCAGTGATGTTGAAGGGATGGTTGATATTGTTCTTTCCGACAGAATTTATGTGGACGCATCCCATATGACTAATCGTATGCGGAGACAGATTCGGTGGATGGCGGCCTTCTCCAACAGACAGTATTTTCAGAATCTGGCTATGGATATTCCCAATTATGATGAATCCAGATACATTTATCTTGGCTCAGATGAGGGAAAATACATTGTTCTTCCGCGAGGACTGAAGGAGGAACTGATCGGGAAATTTGAAAAAGCAGGTATCCGCTGTCAGATAAAAGATAAACGTTCATGTGGGAGAAGAATCAAGGTCCGTTTTACCGGAACGCTGCGTGAGTCGCAGGAGTCTGCTGTAAATGCCATGCTGGAATATGAGACGGGAGTCCTGCATGCAGCGACAGCATTTGGGAAAACGATCGTATGCTGTGAGATAATTGCAAAGCGGAGTGTCAATACACTGATTCTTGTCGACAGGGCAGATCTGATGAATCAATGGCTGGAACGTCTTGGAGAATTTCTGGAAATAGATGAGGAGCTGCCGCAGTATAAGACAAAATCCGGACAGATCCGAAAGAGAAAGAAGATTATTGGAAACCTGCAGGGTACGCATGATTCCATGACGGGGATCGTAGATGTGGCGATGATCCGTTCAATAAAAAAGAAGGAAGGCTTTCATCCCCTGCTTAAGGAGTACAGACAGGTTATTCTGGATGAATGTCATCACGGGGCTTCGACAGTGCAATAGAAGTTCTGCAGGAGATATCAGCCAGATATGTATATGGTGTGACTGCAACGCCAAAACGCGGGGATGGTAAAGAGAAGATTAATGAATTTCTGCTCGGCCCCATCAGATATCGTTTTACAGCGAAAGACCGTGCTAGGGAACAAAATATTGACCATCTTGTGTATCCGAGGTTTACAAGAACGGTCAGTCCGCATCATCTGACAAAGACCCCATATGGGAATGCGGCATATGAATTGATCCGTAATAATGATGTGAGGGACTCCCAGATTATCCGCGACATTGCCGAATGTGTTGCCGCAGGCCGGACTCCAGCAGTTCTGACACGATATGTCGATCATGCCGAAAAACTGGCAGAGAATCTGAAACAATACGCAGAACAGGTAATTCTGCTCACCGGAAAAGACGGGACGAAAGCCCGCCGCACTCAAGTGGCAAAACTGAATGAAGTGAAGGAAACAGAGAGTCTGCTCCTGGTAGGAACCGGGTCATTGCTTGGTGAGGGATTTGACTTTCCACGACTGGATACCTTGTTTATGGCAACACCTGTCTCTGGTGTTAGTACTGCCCTGCGTAAATTTCGGTGAATAAATGTGCCTGATGTTTTCGTCAGGACAAGGCGGAGGAGGGAGGCGATGCGGTGGCATCGCTGACTGGCGCTGTGTGCCAGTGGCACACGTTTAGCGCCGACCGAAACGGAGTGTAGACCGACAACGCAGTACTGGCGGAAACAGCCGGTGCAGAATTCACCGTTAATTGCGCAGGACAGTACTAGTGTGGTCGAACAATATGTGGGGCGCCTCAATCGGGATTATGCAGGCAAGAGAAAAGTAATCGTCTATGATTACGTTGACAGCCATGTGCCTAAGTTTGCTAAAATGTATGCGGCACGTCTGAAAGCATATAAAAAGACAGGTTACGAGTTGTGTACGGATATCAGCGGGGAAAGGCAGCAGGCGGATGCCATCTACGATATTGATACATATGCGGATATATTTTGGAAAGATCTTGAAGAAGCAGCGGACAGTGTGGTCATATCAAGTCCCAGACTGAATACAGAAAAAGTGGACCGTATTATTTCCGTTCTTGGGAAAAGACAGGAATCTGGCGTAAAAGTAACCATTGTTACATGGCATCCGGACGCGTATGCTTATGGACGGAGCGATGTCCGGATGGAACTTATGGAACGGCTTCGTAAAGCCGGTTTTGAGATAAGGCTTGTGGAAGAATCCTGTGAACATTTTGCCGTAATTGACAAAGGGATTGTCTGGTACGGGAGCGTGAATCTTCTGTCAAAAGAAGATGCGGAAGATAATCTCATGAGAGTATATAGCAGGGAGATCGCGGCGCAGCTTCTGGAAATGACATTTGGCCAGGAGAATGGGATGCAGACATGGTAGCTTTACTTTACAATGTCAATTAGATTACCGATTTTTCAGATGGTGTTGAGTAATGATATGCTTTGCAAAAATCTCTTTGTTTTTGAACTGGCGGCAGTGATTGCCAATGGCAACGTCATAAGGGGGCCATTGTGAAAGACTAGTTGCGGAACTTTATGATACAAAAATGCGATAACTCGCAAAAAATTTCAATAGGAAAAGGTGTGCAGTATGATAATTATATTTGAATAAGTTGATCAGTAAGAAACAGAATGAACTTATCAAGGTAGTGACCGGTATCCGACGCTGTGAAAAGTCCTATCTGCTCTTTAATCGCTCTTAGAAAGAACTTCCCTCACTTCTGTTTAAAAACGCCAAAGTGCCAAGGATGATGGCACTATAAATGACACTATGGCAACAAGCACAAAAATAAATTATTTTATTGCAATTTTATGTAATGTGTGGTATTATAAAATTTAAGAATACTGGTTGCACAAAATGGAGTGTAATCACTAACCGAAATAGTTATTAGGCAGAAAGGAGAACCGATATGGAGAATAGAACGGTTCGGACGGTAGAGTGTATTCCTTATGAGAATAATAATGCAGTAATTTATAGTTTGGGTACTTTGGATTGGAAAATATATGGCAGTATTTCTGAAGATCATATAACAGATGAGGTAATTATCACTGGAAAACAATTAGCGCATATTCGCGAGCGGCATTCGGAAGCATATATTGATATGCTGAATCATATAAAAGATATTTTGGATGATCCAGATTACATAATTAAAGATAAACGCCCAAACACAGGACTGGTTATAAAAAGAATTAGTGAAGAGAAAGAAAGTTCATTATTGGTACTTAAAATAAGTACGACAGATGAACAAAAAGGACACAAGAATTCTATTATTACCAGTTGGAAAATCGCAGAGAAGAGATTGAAAAATTATCTGAAAAATAAAGATGTCATATATATTAAAGAATAAATACGCTATAATAGTTATAAGATAATAAGAGGTTATTTGAGGTGGTAAATTTCGTTGCAACCATACACCCCATGGGTTAAAAGAGATGCAGGAGCCGCGACGCCTGCCAAATAACCTCTTAATTATTTAAATTGTGTTTTAAACTAAAATCAGGAGACCTGAGTGCGCTTACGTTGGTTAAGCGCCTTTTTTCTTTATCCTACAAGAATTTGAATCGTAAACGTCAAATCACTCGCCTTCCAAACCGGCAGGTTTTATGAGATACTTTAGAAAACTCAAAAAACTGTTAGTTTTCTAAAGGAGCGATGTTATTATGGACAAAACGACCCATGAAATCCGCGCAGCCAGCTGGAGATCGATTATCAGCCAGTGCCAGGCACGCCCGGCCGGCCAGACCCGGAAGCAGTGGCTGGCACAAAACGGAATCTCTGAAAAATCTTATTATTACTGGCAGCGCAAACTGCGCAGGGAAGCGTATGAACTTCTTCCCCCCGCACAGGAGGAATCCGCATCACCCGTACAGGAATCCACGTTTGTTGAAGTTCCTTTTCCCGTCCGGCAGTCCGGACATGGAGATTTTACTCCGTCTGTCATGATAAGAACCGGGGAACTGGTCTTTGAAATCTCCAATACGGTATCCGAAAAGCTGCTGGGGCACATCCTGGAGGCGGTTTCCCATGCTGGATGACGCCGCACAGATCAGGAGGGTGGTCCTGTGTACAGGCTATACGGATCTCCGTAAGGGGATCGACGGTCTCGCGCTGATAATCGGCAGCCAGTTTGCACTCAATCCTTTTGAGAAAGGAACCCTTTTCCTGTTCTGTGGGAGGCGGACAGACCGGATGAAGGGGCTTTTGTGGACAGGGAACGGATTTCTTCTTTTCTATAAGCGGTTTGAAGACGGTTCCCTGTCATGGCCGCGGTCGCCGCAGGAGGCGGCGGAGCTTACAGAGGATCAGTTCCATATGCTGATGATGGGTCTGAACCCGCTGAGGCCGAAGATCCGGGAAGTCCATCCGGAAAAAATATTCTGAGATCCCATTGTGCAGAACGCAGAAATTTTTCCCATGTTTTCTGCCGGAAAAAAGAGGATTTCCAGCAGCCCTGTCCGGCAGGAAAACGGCTTCCATGTGGCGGATGGGACCGTTTTGGCAGCACTTTGGGATTTTAAGAGTCCCTGGAAACGTTTCCTCCTACAGTCCCGGTTACGCTTTCTGCCCCCATAGTCAAAATGACGGAACAGGCAGTCCGCATGATTGGACTTTCCCCCTTCCTTCCTGTATAATAACATCAGGAGAAAGGAGGTGCCGTCATGCCGGCGAAACACACTGCGGAAGAACTGAGCGGATACAGCAGGGAGGAACTCATCACGCTGAATCTTTCCCTTTGGGAACAGGTGGAGCGTCTGAACGGGAACATGGAAAAACTGATTGAGCAGATCCGCCTCGCGAACGCGGACCGGTATGGGCGCAGGACAGAACGTCTTGACGTGCTGGAAGGCCAGCTCTCCTTTTTTAATGAAGCGGAAGCCCTGTCGGAGGAAGCAGTTCCGGAACCTGACGCCGAAGAGATTCTTCCCCCGGCTCCCAGGAAAAAGAAACACAAAGGGAAACGGGAAGAAGACCTGAAAGACCTTCCTGAAGAGAGAATCACGCACAGCGTTTCCGAAGAGGAACTGGACATGAGTTTCGGGAAGGGCTGCTGGCGCCGCCTGCCGGATGAGACATACAAAAGGCTGCGGTACGAGCCGGCTTCCTGGACGGTGGAAGTACACACGGTGGAGGTATATGTCGGGACAGACGGGACACACCAGGACGAGTTCCTGCGGGGGGACCGCCCGGGAGACCTTTTACGCAACAGCATCCTGACGCCTTCACTGGCGGCGGCCATCCTGAACGCGAAGTATGTCAATGCCCTCCCCCTGTACCGGATCGAGCAGGAATTCCAGAGGAACGGCGTGAATATCTCCCGCCAGACGATGGCCAACTGGGTGGTCAGCTGCTCGGAAAAATATTTTGATCCCGTTTATGAAAGGATGCGCCGGAAGCTGCTGGAATATCATGTCAACCAGAGCGACGAGACTACGGTAGAGGTGATCCATGACGGAAGGGGGCCGGGCACAACGAGCTACATGTGGGTGCACCGGTCGGGAGAATTCTACCGGGAGGAACCGGTCGTACTGTATGAATACCAGAAGACCCGGAACCATAAGCATCCGGAAGAATTCTACCGGGATTACCACGGCGTGCTGGTGACGGACGGGCTCTCACAGTACCACCTGATCGAAAAGAACCTGGAAGGGCTGACATCCGCGAACTGCTGGGCGCACGCCAGAAGAGCTTACGCTGACGCGGTCAAGGCGGCGGGGAAATCGAAATCCGCCAGCGAGGCCATAAAGCAGTCCGTCGCGTACCAGGCGCTGGCGAGGATTTCGACGATCTACAAGCTGGAAGAGACCCTGAAGGACCTTCCGCCCCAGGAAAGGCTGAAAGGCAGGCAGGAAACGGTCCGCCCCCTTGTGGAGGAATACTTTTCCTGGGTAAAGGAGCGGCTGGCGGACACGTCGGCACTTCCGAAGGGGAAAACAGCCGAGGGGCTGAGGTACAGCGTCAACCAGGAGAAATATCTCAAAGTCTTTCTGGAAGACGGGGAAGTGCCGGTCGATAATTCCGCGTCGGAGCGCGCGATCCGCCCCTTCTGCGTAGGGAGGAAGAACTGGATGATCATCGATTCCATAAAAGGAGCGCGTGCCAGCGCGGTGGTCTACAGTATTTCCGAGACAGCAAAGCTGAATGGTCTGAACCCGTACCAGTACTTCAGCTATCTGCTCTCTGAACTGATCCCTCTCGTGGATGAAAAAGGAAGGATGGACACATCCGGTCTGGAACGCCTGATGCCCTGGTCCAGGGAGCTGCCAGATAAATGCTATAAACAGCGCCGCTGAATGAAGCGGCGCTGCTTCAGGTGGAGGCGCATGGTTTGACGTTTACTTTGAATCTTATGGAACAGATGATTCAGGAAAATTTACAATCTGGAAATTCAGAGATCCGACCTTGGGGCGGACCTGCACCGTGCAAGATATCACTCCAGTGTGATTGATGTGGAAAACCTTGACGCCGGGCAGGAGTTTAAGGAGCTGCCAGATACGTATACCATCTTTATCACGGAAAGCGATTTTTACGGGGAAGGGCAGGCGGTCTATCAGATCCGGAGAATGAACCTGATGACAGGAAAGTCGTTTGAGGAAGGAACCTACATTCTGTATGTGAACGGAGAATACCGCGGAGATAATGAACTTGGAAAACTCATGTATGATTTCAACTGCACGGACGCAGATGATATGAATTATGAACTGATGGCGGAGCGGACGAGATATTTGAAGAAAGATCCGGAAGGAGTGGGGATGATGTGCAAAGCCATGGAAGATATGAGAAATAATGCAAGGGAAGAGGGGGATGAATCTTTTTGCGTCACTGGTAAGAAAACTTTCTGAACTGGGAAGGACTGAGGATATAGAGAAAGCGGCTGCGGATGCCGCATACAGGACTCAGTTACTTGCGGAATTATCCATACAATGAGAAAATTTTATACGCAGTGAATTGTTTTATAAAGTTTGAATCTGTACTGAACAGTTTGATTCGCATGAAAAATGTGGATGTGTATGTGACAGGAAGCAATGCACGTTTTCTGTCTAAGGATGTGATAACAGTAATGGAACTCCGTAGGGGTTCTCTCAAAAAGAATAGAAAAGAACAGATTATTATTCGGAAGGAATTATATACGACCTGGAGGAGGAGCGCGTGATTGATTTAGAAAAACTGAATCCCATATTGGAAGGATACAAGGCGTACTTTCCAAGTCATTGGGATGGTGAAAAATACAAATGGGAGGCTGTCAGGCATTTCCAGGATCACTGGAATATTGATGCTGAAAACTTCGGAGAGATGTTCAAAAAGGCGACAGATAAGACATTTAATCTGCTGGCATCCGGTTATGCTTATCCGCGCGGCATGATTACAAACTTTGCCAAAGCGGATGATGAGGCGACACGGACAATGTTTCGGAATCTGTTTGATGAATCGCAGGATCTGGCTGCAAGGGTAGACGCTTTCCAGACAGCTTCGGAAGAATTGCGGTCAAAGTATGATGACGGCACGTGGAGAAATCATTATCAGAATACCAATGCTATCAGCACTTACCTCTGGCTGCGGTATCCGGACAAGTATTATATTTACAAATATGAATTGTTCCGGGCGGCTGCAAAAGAATTATCTTCTGATTACATGCCGAAGAGAAACGGTTCTGTGGAAAACCTGATCGGCGGCAATCAGATGTATGATGAAATCTGTGAAGCCATCAAGGCGGATCCTGAAATAAGAGGAATGATCGAAGCAGCAATGGTTCCGTCATGCTATCCGGATCCGGAGATGAAGACTGCGACGATTGATGTGGGATTCTATCTGGCAAGATATTATCTGGAAGAAAGAAAGTCAGAGCAGAAAAGGGAAGAATGGTTCCCAAAAGAATATTCTCCTGAACTGGATAAGGATGATTGGATTAAGCTGCTGAATGACAGTTCTGTATTTACCAAAAGCAGTCTTCAGATCATGAAACGGATGAAGGATTATGGCGGGCAGGCTACCTGTACACAGCTGTCTGTGAAATATGGGGAAAGCAAAAATTTTTATAACAGTGGTTCTTCGTCGCTGGCTAAGCGCGTTGCTGAGAAGACTGGCTGTGAAGTACCGCCCGATCGCGATGATGGTAATGCCAGGTGGTGGCCGATTTTATATATTGGAAAACATGCCGGCGAGGACGAGGAAGGCAGTTATGTCTGGAGACTCCGTGATGAATTGTCGGAAGCTCTGGATAAAGTCGATCTGAGCGGCATTGAGCTTTATGGCAGAGAAGATGCATCAGAAGATGGGCATGGTTACTGGTGGCTGACTGTCAATCCCAGGGTTTGGAGCTTTACAGATATTAAGATAGGAGAAGAGCAAAGCTATACACTCTATAATGAAAATGGGAATAAGCGCCGTGTATTCCAGAACTTCCTTGATGCAAAGGTTGGGGATATTATCATTGGATATGAGGCGAATCCTGTGAAGAAGGTCGTTGCCATAGCCAGAATTACTCAGGCAAACGATGGCAAGGTAATTTACTTTGAAAAGATCGAAGGTTTGACAACTCCGATTGAGTACCTTGCGCTCAGGGAATGTCCCGAACTTGAAGAAATGGAGTTTTTCGTTCAGCCGAACGGAAGTTTATTTAAGCTGACTAAGGATGAGTATGAGTTCATCATGGACATTATCCGTGAAGAAAATCCACTGCAGAAACCAGATTCTGTAAAGCAGAAATACACAAAGGAAGATTTCCTCAGCAAAGTCTATATGACAGGGGAAAGGTATGATGTTCTTGAAGCTTTGCTGAAAAATAAGAAGAATGTGATTCTTCAGGGAGCGCCGGGCGTCGGCAAGACCTTCACAGCAAAGAAGCTGGCATATGCCATGATGGGCGAGGTGGACGATTCCCGTATAGAGATGGTTCAGTTCCACCAGAATTATTCCTATGAGGATTTTGTCATGGGATATCGTCCGGATGGCGCTGATTTTAAGCTTACAGACGGCATCTTCTATCGATTCTGTCAAACGGCGGCGAACTATCCGGATAAGGAATTCTTCTTCATCATTGATGAGATCAACCGCGGAAATATGAGCAAGATATTCGGTGAGCTTCTGATGCTGATTGAGAAAGATTATCGCGGGACGAAGGCTGCTTTGGCATATAGCGGCATGCCGTTTTCTGTGCCGGAGAATCTGTACATTATTGGCATGATGAACACCGCTGACCGAAGCCTTGCGATGATAGACTATGCCTTGAGAAGAAGGTTCAGCTTTTTTGAGATGGAACCGGGATTTAATTCAGAGGGATTTACAAATTATCAGAATGCATTTGGCAATGAAACTTTTCATGCGCTGATTGACCAGATCAAACTGCTAAATAAGGAAATTACAGAAGATAAATCATTAGGACGCGGATTCCAGATCGGACATAGCTATTTCTGTGGAAGAGAAGAATTTGGATGTACAGATGAATGGATGCGCTCTGTGGTAGAGTTTGATATTCTGCCGATGCTGGGTGAATACTGGTTTGACGAACCAGCGAAGCTGCAGCGCTGGGAGAAGAATTTGCGTGGTGTATTTGATGACTAAGGATAAGAGCATATTTATTAAAAACATATACTATATGCTTTCTTATGCGTTCCAGATTCTGAAACAGTCGAATTATGATGAAGTGGCCTCAGAAAAGTTTGAGAATGCGCAGGATCTGTTTGCTGCAATCCTTGGCAAGGGTATTGCACAGCAGCTGAAACAGGGGCTTTACCGGGAATACATTACGAAAAATGAAACGCTGTCCGTTATGCGGGGGAAACTGGATCTGCAGGGGACTTGGCGAAACCGGATTCAGCGTAAGCAGAAGCTGGCCTGTGAGTTCGATGAACTGTCCGAGAATAATTTGTTTAATCAGATTTTGAAAACAGCGATCCATTACCTGATGATCAACGAAGGCGTGGATACGGAAAGAAAATTCTTGCTGAAGAAGATCCTTGTATTCTTCGATGGAATTGAGCTTCTGGAACCTTCAGGAATTCCCTGGAGCCGGCTGTATTATCAGCGGAATAATAAAAATTATGAGATGCTGATGAATGTCTGTTACTTTGTCCTGGACGGAATGCTCCAGACCACTGAGAAGGGCGAGTATAAGATAACAGCTTTCTCAGATGAGCATATGGCCAGACTGTATGAAAAGTTTATTCTGGAATATTATAGACAGCACCATACTTACCTGAGTGAAGTTAAGGCCGGACAGGTGAGATGGAATCTGGTCGGTGATAACAGCGAGTCTATGATACGGTTTCTGCCAGTTATGCAGACGGATATCATGTTGCGGCTGAGGGATCAGATCTTAATTATTGATGCAAAGTATTACGGAAAGACGCTTCAGCAGCAGTATGACAAGTATACGCTGCATTCAAATAATGTTTATCAGATATTCACTTATGTGAAGAATCAGGACAAGGATAATACCGGGAAAGCGGCCGGGATCCTTCTGTATGCAAAGACAGATGAAGACATCACTCCGGACTGCATGTTTAATATGGGCGGAAATCAGATAGGGGCGAAGACGCTGGATCTGAATAAGGAATTTCCTCTGATTGCGGCGCAGTTGGATAAGATGGCAGAAGATTTTTTCGGAGAGAATATATCTATGGCATTTAGGATCAGATAATAAAGAGGTTATTTGAGGTGGTAAATTTCGTTGCAACCATACACCCCATGGGTTAAAAGAGATGCAGGAGCCGCGACGCCTGCCAAATGACCTCTTAATTATCTAAATGTGTTTTAAACTAAAATCAGGAAACCTGAGTGCGCTTACGTTGGTTAAGCACCTTTTTTTATCCAGTAGGTTAATTTTTCATCCAAAATCAAGTATAATTGGATGAAAAGGAAGAATGCTGGACGAAAGGAACGCTAATGAGATCGTTTGATTATGGCAAACTTGCAGATAAAGCCTGGGGTACAGATATACTAAACCTTGTTGCAAAGATTCATGAGTGTAAAGGAAGACAGGATTTATTCATCCGGCAAAAGCTAATGAAGCTGGACCGCCTGGTTGAAATTGCAAAAATACAGAGTACGGAAGCATCCAACAAAATAGAAGGAATCGTTACAACAAGTACTCGAATGAAGCAGCTTTTTGAAGAAAAAACGACTCCAAGAAACCGTGATGA
>CANQAR010000124.1 GCA_947588845.1 uncultured Lachnospiraceae bacterium | reverse complement strand
GAAACATTTTTTCCGCCTTTTGAATCAGAGCCCGGAATTACGCATAACGCGGATAATTCAGGAACAGCAGGAGGATAAGCCAGAGGTCTGGGAGGATTTGCTGGCTTCTTAATTATGCAAACTTTTAACTCTCAAGATACTTATAATGGCAGATAAAAGACTTATATTGTCATTACTAAAAACAGAAATAAGATGCTTGTAAAGGGAACTGATTATACAGTGGAATATCGCGATAATATAAATGCAGGAACAGCTTCAGTAATTGTTACTGGTAAAGGAAATTATACAGGCTTTGTAATTGGGAATTTTATAATCAGGAAAGCATCACAGAATTTAAGATTGATAAAAAGCAGATATATCTATATAAAAATAGTCTGAAATATAATGAAAAATCCTTCAGAATACGGATGATAAATGAAAAAGGAACGGTTTCTTTCAAAAGTGAATCAAAATATATAGGAATATCAGGAGGAAAAATAACAGTAAAAAGAGGAACTCCAAAAGGAACTTATAGAATTAAGGTTACAGCATTAGGGAATACGAATTATTATTCAACCACAAAGACAATACGAATCATAGTTTGGTAGATGGGGGGTGATAGGATTTAACAGAAAAAACAATTTTGCAGTGGGGGGAGAGAGGAAGAATATTACTGCTGACTGTATATTTTTTAGAGATATTTTAGACGGATTTGAAAGGAAAAAGTCATGAAAAGACGAATTAACTTTATTATTGCAACGATTTTGTTGTTTAGTGTATGTCTTTTAGGCCAAATCCTCTGCGACGCCATGGGATATGAACAGATTCTTGGCAGGTATCTTTTGCGAACTGTGATTTTTTGCGGGATGTGCGTGATAACATATTTTCTTGTACGTTTTTTGCACAGAGCAGGAAGGATTCGGAGAGTACTGTCATGGATATTTGGGATCCTGATCATTGGCTGGGGCTGCCGGATTCTTATCTTTACAGTGGAAACTGCTGTTGATGATTATGTTTTTACTGGAGATGGATGGACACTTTCAAGAGCTTTTGTTTCAGAAGATTTTCAGTATATGGCGGATCTGACACACTGGTTTGGAAGAGGAGATGCTTATTACCAGTATTCTGATGAAGATGCTGTTATGCCGTATGAACCTGAAGATCGGGAAAAGGAACCGTATTTGTCGGCAATGCTGGAGCGGTCAAAAGCAGTGAGGATTTATCGTGATTATCATGGAAGGACTTTGTTGAATGTAATTGGTTACATGTATGGCCGCTGGTATATTGTTTTATATATCATTGCAATGTTATACTGGTCGGTCAGCGCAGTACTGATGCTGCCCCTGCAGAGAAATCGGATACGACTTGCTTTTATGACATTGCTTATGGTTCCAGTCATGGTCTCAGGATGGGGAGTTGTATTAAATGCATCAGGCATCTGCTACATATGTCTCACTCCGGTCTTTGCATATGCAAACAGTATGATGGATACGCTGCAAATTCACTGGCCTTTTATGGTAGTGTTTACAGCAGAAGTTATGAATTTGAAACGAGTTTAAACAAGATTGAAAAATTACAGTTTATGGTATTCCGTTGTAAATGATATCTTTTCATGGTACAATCATGTATAAACCAGATGAAAAGGAAGTTTTATGAGGAGACCGGGAGAGAGAAAAAATGGTGGATATACTTTACCGGACGGACGGAACGTTTTATTAAAAAAGGTCAGGGATCCGGAAAACCACTCGAAATTTTACCGCCATGATTTGTTCCGGTTTTTGAGGCATTGGATAAACAGCCCATGATTACGGTAGTTCCTGATGACTGTCTTGATGTGGCTGAATTGTTCCGTGAGGTTTTAAGTGAACCAGAGTTTTCAGGAGCATTCAGACGTATTTGTTTTGCTGTTAAAACTGATCATAATTCAAGTGGCGATACAAATTATACCGCATATAAGGACGTTTTGGATGGGATTCCTTTATGAAAAACTTATCTCAAAGTTTTGTTTAAAACAATATTTCAGGCATCAAATAAAAAAGTGAAAAATTTACTTGTATAATCAGGAAAAGAGAGTTATAATCATAACAGATAAAAAGTCTTCAGGGCAGGGTGCAAGTCCCTACCGGCGGTAAAGCCCGCGAGCTGTAAGGAATATGTGAATATATTGCGCAGATTCCTGAGGGTATGATTCGGTGAGATTCCGAAGCCGACAGTACAGTCTGGATGGAAGAAGATGACTGGTATAGTGAAATGTTTTTTCTGTGTGCAAGGTCAGGCTCTGAAATGGATGGATTCTGTTTCAGAGCTTTTTTGAAGGAGGGAAACCGCCTCCTACTCGATTAATTTTGTAAGATCAGAGAAAGTGTTAACAGAAGGTTATATTTGTTCCATTGATTTGTTTTATGCGGAAACACAAATCCCAGGCGCCCCTGCAGATGATGCGGGGGCTTTTTGTTGTCTGCGTGAGTTGTATGCCTGCATGTAAATCTGGCAAATGCCGGTGCAGAGGGAGAGACCTTCAGCTCGTTTACGTGATGGCAAAACTTCTGAGAGACAAAAAGCGTTTCTTGTGCGGATGAAATTTGCAGCTTGCCCGCATGGAAGTAAAGGGGAGGGAGATCAGATGAATGACTGTGATTATATGAAACGTGCAATCGAGCTAGCCGTGCGTGGCAGAGGTATGACAAATCCAAATCCGGTTGTGGGGGCCGTCATTGTAAAGGGCGGCAGAATCATCGGGGAAGGCTGGCATCAGAAATACGGCGGTCTGCATGCGGAACGCAATGCGTTTGCCTCACTGACAGAATCGGCACAGGGAGCGGACATGTATGTGACGCTGGAGCCGTGCTGTCATTACGGAAAGACGCCTCCTTGTACGGACGCGATTCTGGGACATGGGATCCGGAGGGTTGTGATCGGATCCCGCGATCCAAATCCCAAAGTGGCAGGAAAAGGAGCGAAGCTGCTGCGCGATGCGGGCGTGATCGTGGAGGAAGATTTTATGCGGGAGGAATGCGACAAGCTGAATCCGGTTTTCTTTCATTATATAACGGCCGGCACGCCGTATGTCATCATGAAATATGCGATGACGGCGGACGGAAAGATTGCGACAAAGACGGGAGCTTCCAAGTGGATTACGGGTGGAGCGGCGCGCGGCGAGGTACATAAACTGCGGTCGGAGTGCATGGGGATCATGGCCGGGATCGGGACGGTGCTTGCGGACGATCCGCTGTTGAATGTGAGGCTGGCGGATTCCACGAAAAAGGGAGCCGTTTCGGTAAATAACAGATCAGCAGGCGGCAAGATCAGGAGAAATCCACTTCGGATCATCTGCGACAGCCATCTGCGGATCCTGCTTGACAGTCAGATTTGCCGGACAGCGAAAGAGTATCCGACTATGGTTGTCTGCGCGGCAGAGCAGCAGGAAAATGAGTTTCAGGGATCGGAGAGCGTTCAGGGTCAAAAGAGCATCCAAGGGCGGGAGAATGACCAACAGGCGGAGAATATTCTGTGTCAGAAGGATATCCGGCAGCAGGAGAAGGATCAGCAGGAAAAAGACATTCAGCGGCAGCAGGAAAAGATCCGGCGGCTCACAGAACTGGGAATTGAGGTGGTATGTCTGCCGGGTGAGGACGGAAAAGTTGATCTGAGACAGCTGATGCGATATCTGGGAGAAAAGGGGATCGACAGCATCCTGCTTGAGGGCGGAGGCGAACTGAATGACAGTGCGCTGCGTGCAGGAATTGTGCAGGAAGTCCGGGCGTTTATCGCGCCAAAGCTGTTCGGAGGCGCCGGGGCGAAGACGCCGGTAGGCGGAATCGGCGTGGAGCTGCCGGATCAGGCGGTGAAGCTCACACTGGATGAGATCAGGAAAGTCGGGGAGGATCTGATGTTGATTTATCGGGTGAAATAGAAAAAATCCGGATTGTAAAAGCAAAAAGACAGAAAAACAGAGACAGCTCTGGTCAGATAAAACAGGGAGGTGATCCTGTGTTTACGGGAATTGTGGAGGAACTGGGAAGCGTCAGGCGGCTCGTGCTTCAGGGCAGTTCCGGAAAGATTACAGTCCGTGCACGGCGGGTTCTGGAGGGAACGAAGATCGGGGACAGCATAGCGGTGAACGGTGTCTGCCTTACGGTGGTTTCCCTGCAGCCGGACGGATTTACCGCGGATGTCATGGCGGAGACCTGCCGCAGGAGCAGTCTTGGCAGAGTGAAGCCGGGAGATCAGGTTAATCTTGAACGGGCGATGGCGGCGGACGGACGGTTTGGCGGTCACATCGTGAGTGGTCATATCGACGGTACCGGGGAAATATGTGCTTTTAAAAAAGAAGAAAATGCGGTCTGGGTGACGGTCCGGACGAAACCGGAGATTATGCGGCTGATCGTGGAAAAAGGGTCGGTCTGCATCGATGGGATCAGCCTCACTGTGGCAAAGGTCGGGGAACAGGAGTTTCAGGTTTCCATAATCCCGCATACCGGCGCGGAGACGACACTGCTCCGAAAAAAGCCAGGAGATCTGGTAAATCTGGAGAATGATCTGGTGGGAAAATACGTGGAGAGGCTGCTTGGATTGGGAGTGTCCGGGAAAAAGCAGGCAGATGGAACAGATTTCAACAGCAGGACGGGGGCAGACCGATTGAAAAATTCGGTGGATATATACGGCTCAGAAAGCTCCGGGAACCGGGCAGAGAATGAAGCTAGGACAAAATATTCAGGACTTACAATGGATTTCCTCAGAGAATGTGGGTTCTGACAGATGTTTTTCAGGAATACGTTTAAGTTTCGGCCTTGCGCGAAGGCGATTTTATTCGCTGAAGATGTCCGTGAAGGCAGAATTTTTGGGCAAGTTTTGAAAAAGGAGGGAACAGACAATGGAATACAGATATAACACAATCGAGGAGGCGCTTGACGACCTGCGGGCCGGAAAAATCATCCTCGTCACGGATGATCCGGATCGGGAAAACGAGGGCGATATGATCTGCGCCGCAGAGTTTGCGACACAGGAGAATATCAATTTTATGGCCTGTCACGCGAAGGGGCTGATCTGTACGCCGATGAGCCCGGAGCTGGCGGACAGACTGGGGCTTCTTCAGATGGTATCGGAGAATACGGACAATCACTGCACGGCGTTTACTGTCTCGATCGACCATAAGGATACGACGACCGGGATTTCTGCGGCGGAGAGATCCCACACGATGATGAAATGTGTGGAGGAAGGAGCGAAGCCGCAGGATTTCCGCAGGCCAGGCCATGTGTTTCCGCTGACGGCAAGGCGCGGCGGTGTGCTGGTGCGCAGCGGGCACACCGAGGCGACTGTGGATCTGATGCGTCTCGCGGGTCTGAAAGAATGCGGAGTCTGCTGTGAGGTCATGGAGGACGACGGAACCATGATGCGCACACCGAACTTGTGGAAGCTGGCGGAAAAATACGGCCTGAAGTTTATTACGATCAGCGACCTGCAGGATTACTGCCGTATCCATGAGAAGCATGTCATCCAGAAGGCGTGCGCGGATATGCCGACGAAGTACGGGCATTTCAAAATTTACGGCTATGTGAATGATATCACGGGAGAGCACCATGTCGCGCTGGTGAAGGGTGAGATCGGGGACGGCGAGGATGTGCTGTGCCGCGTGCATTCGGAATGTCTGACCGGGGATACGTTCGGGTCGCTGCGCTGTGACTGCGGAAATCAACTGCAGCGTGCCATGAGCCAGGTTGAGGCGGAGGGTCGCGGAGTAATTCTCTACATGCGGCAGGAGGGCCGTGGAATTGGCCTGATCAACAAACTGAAAGCCTACGAGCTGCAGGAGCAGGGGCTGGATACGGTTGAGGCGAATCTCAGCCTCGGGTTCGCGCCGGATCTGCGTGAGTATTGGATCGGGGCGCAGATACTTTCCGATCTTGGAGTGCGCTCGCTTCGTCTTTTGACAAACAATCCGGATAAGATTTACGGGCTGGCGGGATTTGGACTGGAGATCAAAGAACGTGTTCCGATCGAGATCCAGCCGCAGAAGTACGACGCGTTCTACATGAAGACGAAGCAGATGAAGATGGGACATATTTTTCAGACAATTTTATAATTGACAGGAGGACTAAAAGATGAAACAGATTCAGTTATTAGAGGGAAAAGTTGTAGCGCCGCAGGGGATGAAATGCGCGATCGTGGCGTCCAGATTCAATGAGATCATTGTGAACAAGCTTCTTGGAGGCGCGGTGGACGGTCTGGTCCGTCATGGAGTGGACGAGGAAAACATAACGGCCGCGTGGGTGCCGGGCGCATTTGAGATCCCGCTGACCGCGGCGAAGCTTGCGCAGTCCGGGAAATTTGACGCGGTAATCTGCGTGGGCGCCGTGATTCGCGGAGATACTTCACATTATGATTATGTGTGCAACGAGGTGTCCAAGGGCATCGCGCAGGTCAGCCTTTCCACGGGGGTCCCGATTCTGTTCGGCGTGCTGACCACGGAGAATATCGAGCAGGCGATCGCGCGGGCAGGCAGTAAGGCCGGAAACAAAGGCTATGACTGCGCGCTGTCCGCGATTGAGATGGTGAACCTTCTGGGGCAGATCTGAGGATCACTCAGATGAAAAGAAACAGCATTCGCCTGCCCGCTGGATGCTGTTTCTTAACCGATTAAAAACAGAGGGCATCAGATTCTGTATCTGAATACCTTTCCTGTTTTGATTATACGTCAGGGGGCTTGACATGACCAGATAAAGCGGTTAATATCATACAAAAGACATATAAAAAGCATATAATACACATGCAATAAGATGTTATATGAAAGGAGGAACTATCAATGTCAGAACAGGCATTAATTCAGTTTCGCGCAGATAAAGAATTGAAAAAAGATGTAACGGAGATATATGAAGCGTTGGGAATGGATCTGCCGACGGCATTTCGTATGTTTATGATACGCAGTAAAATGGTAGGAGGCCTTCCGTTTGAAGCAATTTTACCTGAAGAATTTATTACACGTGCCCAGGCAAGAGCGGCATTTGCTGCACTTAGAGAACAGGCGGCAGATGTACCGGAAATGACACTGGAGGAGATTAATGCGGAAATAAAAGAAGTAAGGGCGGAACGAGCGAGAAGAAAGGACGAAGACGGATGAAATATTTTGCTGTCATTGATACGAATGTGTTACTTTCAGCGCTATTGTCTAAAAAAATGGATGCTGCTACGGTTCGAGTAATGGATGCGGTGAATGATGGTGTTATCATACCATTGTATCATCGGGAAATTCTGGAGGAATATAATGATGTACTGCACCGCCCCAAATTTCATCTGCAGGAAAAGGAAATTGATCAAATGCTTAAAGCAATTCATCAGTTTGGGTTGGAAGTTTTTCCAAGGTCAACAGAAGAAATATTGATCGATCAGGATGATTTGATTTTTTACGAAGTGGTTATGGAAAAGCGCAATGAGGGAGCATATCTGGTGACAGGAAATCAGAAACATTATCCTGTCAGAAGTTTTATTGTTACTCCTGCTGAGATGATGCAGATTATTGACAGCCAGTCTTAGAGAAATAGCAGTTGTTTAAGCGCGGAAGCTGACATCCATGAAAAGAGCTGCCGCACGAATATCAGGTTCGTGCGGCAGTTTCCTGTCCATGCCTTAGTATGCAGAAAAGCTGCCAGCGGCAGGTTTTCTGTATGCGCAAGCCCGCATATGTGATTCATTGTCCCCAATATTACTCATCCAGTCCCAGCAGCCATGCCTGAACTGTGTGAGTCATATGATAAATCTGTTCCTGCGGGATGCCGTGATCGGCGAGATACTGGATATATTCGGCCAGTGCAATTTCCCAATGGGGATTTTCCGTCTGCCCGCCATCGGTGCAGACCATGATATTTTTGTATCCGCAGGCTCGGATGGCTTCCAGATTCGAGGCCAGATTGCTTTTATATCTGCCGTCGCCAAGCGGCTGAGCGTAGGTGCGTTCCAGAATTACATCATAGTCTTTTACCAGGCGTACCTGATCTTCCAGACGCATATCTACCAGCGACCATTCAGGGTGGGTGATCACCAGTTTTTTCACGCCGGCATTTCTGGCAGCCTCTACGACGACAAAACTCTCTTTGGGAGATAAGTGTGCGGTACCGAGAACGACGTCAAAATCTTTTACCAGCTGGAAAATATCTTTAAGTTCCGGGAGGACTTTCCCATCTTTTACGACTTCGACGCAGCCGTCCATGGGAAGCTTCCATTTTATTTTGTGATTTCTGGCAGACTGGGTGGGAAGCCAGACGACTTTTCCGCCCAGTTTCAGTCCGCTTTCTACTGCCCAGGGATTCAGCCCGCCCATTTGGCGATTGAGGGTGATCCCGCCGAACATGGTGAAGCTGTTGCTGCCTTTATGTATCAGTTCGTTATATCGGTTGCACAGGTAAGCTCTGTCTACGGTAGTACCTTGATGTGTCTTAATAACAATTGCCCGTGCGCCTGCGCGGATTCCGGCCTCCATCAGTTCAAAATCATCGTAGGCACGGTGTCGGATATCCGGGTTGGAATGTACATGCAGGTCGATGACACCTTTTAACGAAATTTGAGGCATTGTTTTCTCCTTTTATGCTGTCAGATAGATCTCCCGTATGACGGCTTCCAGAGCTTCGGAAGCCTTGGAGTAATACTCTGTGGATGGGTAGGCCAGTCCCAGATCCAGGAATACGCCCTTTTCCCCAATGCTGAGGAAGATGCTGTCTTTTGTGGGTTCCGCATGGGAATGATAGGTAAACGCCAGCCCCAGCCCTTCCGAGGCCATGGAGACCGCCATCGCAGCGGTAATATTGTCGTGCAGAACATTGCAGCGAAGTTTCTCTTTCTGGAATAAATTCCGGCCTATGGTTCCCAGTATGGTGCTGTAATCGCTCAGAATAAAGGGAAACCGGGCGGCGTCGCGCAGATCGATCCAGTAAGAGCCAAGGGAATCTTCTTTTGGCCGGGCGAATTCCATGACAGGATGATTTTTGTTTGCCACAATAAGTATTTCATCTTTTTTCAGGAAAGAGACTTCTTTTTTTAATTTTACAGGGGGCATCGCGATTATGGCCAGATCCAGCTGGCCGTCCAGCAGCAGTTCTTCCAGCTTCATACTGTTTTCTTCCACTACTTTTATCTGAACATTTGGGTATTTTTCGTAAAATTTTTTGAGGATTCTGGGAAGCATCCGGCGGCCGCGGAACGAGCTGATTCCCAGGGTCACCTTTCCGCCCTTCATGTTTTCGTTGTCCCACAGTTCATTTTTGGCCCGCTGATAGTCGGCCATAATTTTTTGCAGATGTCCGATAAATATCGCGCCGTTATGGGTAGGCCGGATTCCTCTCGGGGTCCGGATAAACAGTCTGACGCCCAGTTCCGACTCGAACTGCTGCAGAAACTGGCTTAAGCTGGATTGTGCCATATACAGCCGGTCAGCAGCTTTGGATATGTTGCCCTGCTCCGCCAGCTCGGTCAGATAGGTAAATTCTTTCAAATCCATCCCCCGTTCCCCCTTGTGTTTTATTATCATTTTTATCGATAGAGCCTATCACCTTTTTTGTATTGCTGAAATTTACCAATAAATTATATAATAGCTTTAAAGATTTGGCAAGTGTCACAATGGCAGGTTTCTCATCGGAAACTTACTTTGTCGGAAGACTCATCTGCTCTGTCAAAAAACAAAAGAAATCGGAGGAAATGTTATGTTTGAAGCAATTGTTGGCTTTCTCATGATCATATTGATCGTGACGTTGCTGCTCAAGGGAAAAATGTCCCCTATCGTTGTGCTGGCAGTCATTCCCACCATTGCAGCGCTGATTCTGGGCTTTAGCCCGATCGAAGTGGCGGACTTTATCAAAGACGGTATCGCCACCACCACCAGTAATGGTATCCTGTTTATTTTTTCAGTTATTTATTTTGGCGTTATGTCCGATACCGGTATGTTTGACGTTATCGTCAAGGGTCTGGTAAAAGTAGCAGGTAAGAGTGTTATTGCAGTTACTGTGGCCACCGCAATCATTGCTACGATTGCTCACATGGACGGCACCACTGCTACCACGGTTCTGATCACGATTCCTGCCATGTATCCCGTGTATAAGCGGATGAAGATTGATACCCGTATTCTCCTCTGCCTTACCGGAGCCTGCATGGGTGTTATGAACCTGCTTCCCTGGGGAGGTCCCGTGGCCCGTGCCGCTACCGTGCTGAGCATGGATGCCAACGATCTGTGGCACATCCTGATCCCTATTCAGATTCTCGGTCTGGTTTTCAACATTGTTGTGGCTGTTCTTCTGGGTATGTATGCGATTAAGAACGGCGCAGGAGCAGACAGGGGAGAAGTTGTGGAGATGGATGATAAGGCACAGGCGGAAGAAGATGCGCTGCGCCGTCCGAAGCTTCTGCTTTTCAACCTGGCTCTGACGATTGCTCTGATCGCGGTGCTGTCTTCCGGAATTATCACCAGCTATGTCGCTTTCCTGCTGGCTCTGTCCGTTGCTCTTGCAGTCAACTATCCGGATCTCAAGCTCCAGGATAAGCTGGTCAAGAAGCATGCGCCGGCAGCTTTGATCATCTCCGCCACATTGTTCAGCGCTGGTGCGATGGTTGGTATTTTTGACGGAACTGGTATGCTTACTGCCATGGCGAACGCGATTATCGCTGTTATCCCGGATTTCCTTGGCGGCTTCCTGCACATTATCTTTGGTATCCTGGCTCTGCCGCTGGGGCTGTGCATCGGAACAGACGCCTACTTCTACGGAATCATGCCTCTGGTCATCGAGGTAGGTTCTACCTATGGAATCGACCCGCTGGCGACGGCCTCAGCCATGATCATCGGAAAGAACCTTGCTCTGCTGGTCAGCCCGCTGACACCAGCTACCTTCCTGGCGATTGGTCTGACCAATACCGAACTGAAGGATCACATGAAGTTCAGTATTCCATGGTACTGGCTCGTCAGTATCTGTATGCTGATCATCGCCGTTATCATCGGAGTTGTTCCCATCTTCTGACGCTCTGAAGGGGAGCCGGATGCCATTACATCTGGCTCTTCAAATTAGGAACAAAGAAGAAAGAAAAGAGACATTGCCAGATCGATCCGAAAAGAAACAGTTTATTTTTGGGTATTGACGAAATTTACGAATAAATTATATAATATCCCCAGAGATTCGGCAGGTGCTACAACAGAAAAAAATAAAGGAAAGTATTGTGCTTGGAGCAATTGCTGATTTTCTTATGAAACAGAGGTATTGCCGGATCTGACAAAAGGGAGTCCTTGCTGGGGATCAGGAAGCGGCTGATATTCTGTCATGGAAGATCCCATCGGATTTTCTGCGGCATAAAGAGCGCTTTGTATACAACGGCAAAGAATCATGAATGAAGCGAAGGAGGCAATTCTAATGGTCAAGTTATATGACAGCGGCGTATATCTGGTAAATGGCACAGAGATCGTCCCCGAGGCGGAGGCCGCCAGAGTAAAAGGACTGTGCGGCAAAGAAGCCGATAAAGAAACGGCAAAGAAGGGTACAATTGCGTACTCCATCATGAAAGCTCACAATACTTCTGACAACATGGAAAATCTGAAGATTAAATTTGATGCCATGGCATCTCATGATATCACCTTTGTGGGAATCATCCAGACTGCGAAAGCGTCCGGCATGGAGAAATTCCCGATTCCCTATGTGCTGACGAACTGCCACAACTCACTCTGCGCAGTTGGCGGCACGATCAATGAAGATGATCATATGTTTGGACTTTCCGCGGCAAAGAAGTACGGCGGCATTTACGTACCGCCTCATATCGCGGTAATCCACCAGTACATGCGTGAAATGCACGCAGGCTGCGGCAAGATGATCCTTGGTTCTGACTCTCATACCCGCTATGGCGCCCTGGGCACAATGGCAATCGGAGAGGGCGGCGGCGAGCTGGTGAAGCAGCTGCTTGAGGATACCTACGATGTGAAATATCCCGGCGTGATCGCGATCTATCTGACCGGAGCTCCGCAGCCCTATGTAGGGCCTCAGGATATTGCTCTGGCCATTATCGGAGCCGTGTTTAAGAAAGGATATGTAAAGAACTGTGTGATGGAGTTTGTCGGCCCCGGCATCTCCAGCATGACTACCGATTATCGCAACGGAATCGATGTTATGACGACGGAGACGACCTGCCTGAGCTCGATCTGGCGCACCGATGAGGATACGAAAGATTTCCTGACGCTTCATGGCCGCGGAGAAGAGTACAAAGAGCTGAATCCGGCGGAAGTGGCTTACTATGACGGATGCGTTTATGTGGATCTGTCCACGGTGAAGCCGATGATCGCTCTGCCGTTCCATCCGTCCAATACGTATGAGATCGATACGCTCAACGCGAACCTCACGGATATTCTTGCCGAGGTGGAGAAGGAAGCGGCTCATGTCAGCGGCGGACGCGCTCCGTACACTCTTCTTGACAAGGTGAAAGACGGAAAGCTTCATGTGCAGCAGGGAGTTATCGCGGGCTGCGCGGGCGGCAATTATACGAATGTGGTTGAGGCGGCGAATGCCCTCCGCGGCAAGAGCTGCGGCAACGGAGAATTCTCTCTGGCAGTGTATCCGTCTTCTCAGCCGGTGTTCATCGATCTGACCCGCAAAGGCGTCATCGCCGACCTCATGGAGTCCGGAGCCATCATCCGCACCGCTTTCTGCGGACCGTGCTTCGGAGCAGGAGATACGCCGTGCAACAACGGTCTGTCCATCCGCCATACGACACGTAATTTCCCGAACCGTGAAGGTTCCAAGCCGGGCAATGCGCAGATGTCTGCGGTCGCTCTTATGGATGCCCGCTCAATTGCGGCGACGGCTGCAAACGGCGGCGTTCTGACAAGCGCGGAGCAGTATGACTGCTGGGGCAACGTACCGGAGTACAAGTTCGATCCGACCGTTTATAACCGCCGTGTATATCAGGGTTATAAGAAACCTACAGGCGAGGATCTGGTCTACGGCCCGAACATCAAGGACTGGCCGCAGATGAGCGCTCTGACGGACAATATTCTGCTGAAGGTCTGCTCAAAGATCATGGATCCGGTCACGACGACCGATGAGCTGATTCCTTCCGGAGAAACTTCCTCCTACCGTTCCAACCCGCTGGGTCTGGCGGAGTTCACGCTGAGCCGCCGCGATCCAGAATATGTCGGCCGCTCCAAGGCAGTGGACAAGCTGGAGAAAGCCCGCGCGGCAGGAGAAGACGCGGCTGCTCTTGAGCCGACGCTGACATCTGTCTTTGACACGATCCGGACCATTCCTGGCCAGGAAAAGGTTGAGATGGCTGCGACAGAGATTGGTTCCATGATTTATGCCGTGAAACCGGGAGACGGCTCCGCGCGTGAGCAGGCGGCATCCTGCCAGCGTGTGATCGGCGGTCTGGCCAATATCACGAAAGAGTATGCCACGAAGCGGTATCGCTCCAACGTCATGAACTGGGGCATGATCCCGTTCCAGATGACAGAAGAGCCGGACTTTGAAGTGGGAGATTACATCTATGTTCCCGGCATAAGGGAAGCGCTGGACGGAGATCTGAAGGACATCAAGGCATACGTAATCAAAGACGGAAAGGCGGACGAGATCAGTCTGTATGTAGCCGATATGACCGCTGACGAGCGTAAGATTGTCAAAGCAGGCTGCCTGATTAATTACAATCGTGTCCGCAAGGGTCTGTAAAGATTTTTTCGGTATAATAACTGTCATGATACAGGGGGGCAGAACACGGAGATATCTGTGTTCTGGCCCCAACCTCTGGGTCTGGCAGTATTTATAATAAGAGGAAAGGATGGGTATATAACTATGAGAATTAAAAAGCCTGCCACAGCAGGAACGCTGGAATCCAGCGACTGCATGGTAACCGTAGAGCCGG
>CANQAR010000123.1 GCA_947588845.1 uncultured Lachnospiraceae bacterium | reverse complement strand
GATGTGGTAGTCGTGAAAGCGAAGTACACAGTGAAGCAGGAAGATATTGATTCGAATGCGGAACTGAAGAATGTAGCGCTGGTTAAAGGAGACAATGGTACAAATCCGGATCCAGAACCGGAGATTCCGATTCCGGAAGAAAAGATGGACAGCCACCTGACAATCATCAAGACGACGACAAGCACGCCGGCGAACAATGAGGCGTATGTCCTTGGTGAGACGATCACGTACAGTATCACAGCGATGAACGACGGCAACCTGACGCTGACGGATGTGACTGTAACGGATGAGCTGACAGGTGATTCGTGGACGATCAAGTCCCTTAAACCGGGAGCAAGTGAAAACTTTGCAGCAGAATATGTAGTAACCGAGGCGGACATCCTCGAGGGCAGCGTGAAGAACGTGGCTACAGCTACGGGAACGAGTCCTGATCCGGATAAGCCGGAAGTACCAGTAGAGCCGGGTAATACGGACGATCCGACGGAACCGAAGGATGGCCATCTGACGATCACCAAGACGACGACAAGCACGCCGAAAAATGGAACAGCGTACGCTCTTGGCGAGACGATTGCCTATAAGATCACGGCAGAGAACGACGGCAACCTGACGATTACAGACATCACGGTGACGGATGAACTGACAGGTGATTCGTGGACGATCGAGTCCCTTGAACCGGAGGCAAGCGAAACCTTTACGGCATCTCATGTGGTGACGGAGGCTGACATCCTCGCAGGCAGCGTACTGAACGTGGCGACGGCGACGGGAACGAGCCCCGACCCGGATGAACCGGACGTACCGGTAGAGCCAGGCGATACGGAAGACCCGACGGAGCCGAAGGATGGTCATGTGACGATCACGAAGACGACGACGAGCACGCCGGAGAACGGAACAGCGTATGGTCTTGGTGAGACGATCACCTATGAGATCACAGCGACGAATGACGGCAACCTGACGCTGACTGATGTGGTAGTGACAGATGAGCTGACCGGAGACGAGTGGACGATTGAGTCCCTTGCACCGGAAGCCAGCGAAACCTTCACAGCGGAGTATGTGGTAACCGAGGCGGATATCCTCGCGGGCAGCGTGCTGAACGTGGCTGCGGCGACGGGAACAAGCCCCGACCCGGATGAGCCGGAAGTACCGGTAGAGCCAGGCGATACGGAAGACCCGACGGAGCCGAAGGATGGCCACCTGACGATCACGAAGACGACGACGAGTACGCCGGAGCCGAACGAGGACGGCACACCGAAGACGACATACGCACTTGGTGAGACGATCACGTATGAGATCACGGCGGAGAACGACGGCAACCTGACGCTGACGGATGTGGTGGTGACGGATGAGCTGACGGGAGACGAGTGGACGATTGAGTCCCTTGAACCGGGAGCAAGCGAAACCTTCACAGCGAGATATGTAGTAACCGAGGCGGATGTCCTCGCGGGCAGCGTACTGAACGTGGCTACGGCGACGGGAACAAGCCCGGATCCGGAGGAGCCGGACGTACCGGTAGAGCCGGGCGAGAAGGAAGATCCGACCGACCCGAAGGAAGGCCATCTGACAATTGCGAAGACGGCGACAAGCACACCAGAGAACGGAACGGCGTATGGTCTTGGTGAGACGATCACCTATGCGATCACGGCGACGAATGACGGAAACCTGACGCTGACGGATATCACAGTGACGGATGAACTGACGGGAGACGAGTGGACGATCGACGGCCTGGAACCGGGAGCGAGCGAAACCTTCACAGCGGAACATGTAGTAACCGAGGCGGACGTCCTCGCGGGCAGCGTGGTGAACGTGGCGACAGCGACAGGAACGAGCCCGGATCCGGAGGAGCCGGAAGTACCGGTAGAGCCGGGTGAGAAGGAAGACCCGACGGAGCCGAAGGATGGTCATGTGACGATCACGAAGACGGCGACGAGCACGCCGGAGAACGGAACAGCGTATGGTCTTGGCGAGACGATCACGTATGAGATCACAGCGACGAATGATGGCAACCTGACGCTGACGGACATCACAGTGACGGATGAACTGACGGGAGACGAGTGGACGATTGAGTCCCTTGAACCGGGAGCGAGCGAGAGCTTCACAGCGGAACATGTGGTAACCGAGGCGGATATCCTCGCGGGCAGCGTGCTGAACGTGGCTGCGGCGACGGGAACGAGCCCGGATCCGGAGGAGCCGGAAGTACCGGTAACGCCGGGTGAGGATGAAGAGCCGACACAGACGCCTGCACCGAGCCTGTTTGTCAGGAAGGAAGCAGAGCCGAGAGAAGGCGGATACGGCCTTGGAGAAACGGTTACGTACACAATTGAAGTAACGAACAACGGAAATGTAACTTTGACCGATGTTGTTGTGACAGACCCGCTGACCGGTCTGGAAGAGAATATCGGAACACTTGAACCGAATGAAGAAGGAACCATTACGACATCCTATACGGTAACGGAAGCGGATATCCTTGCGGGAGAAATCAGGAATACGGCGACCGCGGCCGGAATGGATCCGGACAATGGGGAAGTAACAGATGATGACGATGCGGTTGTGCAGACCGTCATGACGAACGGCCATCTGACAATCGCAAAGACGGCGACAAGTACACCGGCAAACGGTGAGGCGTACGTGCTTGACGAAACGGTTGCGTACAGCATCACAGCGACGAACGACGGAAATCTGACGCTGACGGATATCACAGTGACGGATGAACTGACGGAAGACGCGTGGACGGTGAACAGCCTTGCGCCGGGAGAGAGCGAGAGCTTTACAGCGGAGCATGTGGTGACGGAGGCTGACATCCTCGCGGGCAGCGTGGTGAACGTGGCTACGGCGACGGGAACAAGCCCGGATCCGGAGGAACCGGACGTACCGGTAACACCTGATGAAGAGGAAGTGCCGACCGAACCGATGAACGGCCATCTGACAATCGCGAAGACGACGACGAGCACACCGGCGAACGGTGAGACGTATGCATTTGGTGAGACGGTTACGTACAGCATCACAGCGACGAACGACGGCAACCTGACGCTGACGGACATCACAGTGACGGATGAGCTGACGGGAGACGCGTGGACAGTTGAGGCTCTTGAACCGGGAGCAAGTGAAACCTTTACAGCGGAATATGTAATAACAGAGGCGGATATCCTTGCGGGCAGCGTACTGAACGTGGCTACGGCGGCGGGAACGAGTCCGGATCCGGAGGAGCCGGAAGTACCGGTAGATCCGGATGAGGAGGAAGTGCCGACCGAACCGATGGAAGGCCATCTGACGATCGCAAAAGCAGCGACGAGCACACCGGCAAACGGTGAGGCGTATGTCCTTGGCGAGAGGGTTACGTACAGCATCACGGCGATAAATGACGGCAACCTGACGCTGACAGATATCACAGTGACGGATGAACTGACGGGAAGCACGTGGACGGTAGACAGCCTTGCACCGGGAACGAGAGAGACCTTCACAGCGGAATATGTGATAACTGAGGCGGATATCCTTGCGGGCAGCGTACTGAACGTGGCGACAGCGACGGGAACAAGCCCGGATCCGGAGGAGCCGGAAGTACCGGTAACGCCAGGCGAGGAAGAAGTGCCGACCGAACCGACGAACGGCCATCTGACGATTGCGAAGACAGCGACGAGCACACCGGCAAACGGTGAGGCATACGCGCCTGGCGAAACGATCACGTACAGCATCATGGCGGTGAACGACGGCAACCTGACGCTGACGGATATCACAGTAACAGATGAACTGACAGGAAGCACGTGGACGGTGGACAGCCTTGCGCCGGGAGAGAGCGAGAGCTTTACAACGGAGCATGTGGCGACCGAGGCGGATGTCCTCGCGGGCAGCGTACTGAACGTGGCTACGGCGACGGGAACGAGTCCGGATCCGGAGGAACCGGACGTACCGGTAACGCCGGGTGAGGAAGAAGTGCCGACCGAACCGGCGAACGGCCATCTGACAATCGCAAAAACAGCGACGAGCACGCCGGAGAACGGAACAGCGTATGGTTCTGGCGAGACGATCACCTATGAGATCACAGCGGTGAACGACGGCAACCTGACGCTGACGGACATCACGGTGACGGATGAGCTGACCGGAGACGAGTGGACGATTGAGTCCCTTGCACCGGGAGCGAGCGAGAGCTTCACAGCGGAACATGTAGTAACCGAGGCGGATATCCTCGCGGGCAGTGTACTGAACGTGGCGACAGCGACGGGAACAAGCCCGGATCCGGAGGAGCCGGAAGTACCGGTAACGCCGGGTGAGGAGGAAGAGCCGACACAGACGCCTGCACCGAGCCTGTTTGTTGAGAAGACAGCGGAGCCGAGAGAAGGCGGATACGCTCTTGGAGAAACGGTTACGTACACAATTGAAGTAACGAACAACGGAAATGTAACTTTGACCGATGTTGTTGTGACAGACCCGCTGACCGGTCTGGAAGAGAATATCGGAACACTTGAACCGAATGAAGAAGGAACCATTACGACATCCTATACGGTAACGGAAGCGGATATTCTTGCGGGAGAGATCAGGAATACGGCGACCGCGGCCGGAATGGATCCGGACAATGGGGAAGTAACAGATGATGACGATGCGGTTGTACAGACCGTCATGACGAACGGCCATCTGACAATCGCAAAGACGGCGACAAGCACACCGGCAAACGGTGAGGCGTACGTGCTTGGCGAGACGGTTGCGTACAGCATCACGGCGACGAACGACGGAAATCTGACGATCACGGACATCACAGTGACGGATGAGCTGACAGGAGACGCGTGGACGGTGGACAGCCTTGCGCCGGGCGAGAGCGAGAGCTTTACAGCGGAGCATGTGGTAACGGAAGCGGATGTCCTTGCGGGCAGCGTGGTGAACGTTGCAGTGGCGGAAGGAACAAGCCCGGATCCGGAGGAGCCGGAAGTACCGGTAACGCCGGGTGAGGAAGAAGTGCCGACCGAGCCGATGAACGGCCACCTGACGATCGCAAAGGCAGCAACGAGCACACCGACAAACGGTGAGGCGTACGTGCTTGGCGAGACGGTTGCGTACAGCATCACAGCGACGAACGATGGAAATCTGACGATCACGGATATCACCGTGACGGATGAACTGACGGGAGATACCTGGACGGTTGGAAGTCTTGCGCCGGGCGAGAGCGAAAGCTTTACAACGGAGCATGTGGTGACTGAGGCGGATGTCCTTGCGGGCAGCGTGGTAAACGTTGCAGTAGCGGAAGGAACGAGCCCGGATCCGGAGGAACCAGAAGTACCGGTAACACCGGGTGAGGAAGAAGTGCTGACCGAGCCGACGAACGGCCATCTGACGATCGCAAAGACGGCAACAAGTACACCGGCGAACGGTGAGGCGTACGTCCTTGGTGAGACGGTTGCGTACAGCATCACGGCGATGAATGACGGCAACCTGACGCTGACCAATGTGGTGGTGACGGATGAGCTGACCGGAGGTACGTGGACAGTCGCGGGCCTTGCGCCGGGCGAGAGCGAGAGCTTTACAACGGAGCATGTGGTGACTGAGGCGGATATCCTCGCGGGAAGCGTGGTGAACGTTGCGACAGCGACGGGAACAAGCCCGGATCCGGAGGAACCGGAAGTACCGGTAACGCCAGGTGAGGAAGAAGTACCGGTAACGCCAGGTGAGGAAGAAGTACCGACCGAGCCGATGGAAGGCCATCTGACGATCGCAAAGACGGCGACGAGCACACCAGCAAACGGTGAAGCGTACGTGCTTGGCGAGACGGTTACGTACAGCATCACGGCGACGAATGACGGCAACCTGACAATCACGGACATCACGGTGACGGATGAACTGACGGGAGATACCTGGACAGTGGACAGCCTTGCGCCAGGAGCAGGCGAGACCTTCACGACATCCCATGTGGTGACGGAGGCGGATATCCTCGCGGGAAGCGTGGTGAACGTTGCAGTGGCGGAAGGAACAAGCCCGGATCCGGAGGAACCGGAAGTACCGGTAACGCCGGGTGAGGAAGAAGTGCCGACCGAGCCGATGGAAGGCCACCTGACGATCGCGAAGACGACGACAAGCACGCCGGCGAACGGAACGGCTTACGCCATCGGTGAGACGATCACCTATGAGATCACGGCGGTGAATGACGGCAACCTGACGATTACGGACATCACGGTGACGGATGAGCTGACGGGAGATACCTGGACAGTTGGAAGCCTTGCGCCGGGCGGGAGCCAGACCTTTACGGCATCGCATGTGGTGACGGAGGAAGATGCTTTCGCGGGCAGCGTGCTGAACGTGGCGGCAGCGAGAGGAACAAGCCCAGATCCGGAGGAGCCGGAAGTACCGGTAACGCCGGGTGAGACGGAAGATCCGGTCGAGACGCCGGTCCCGAGCCTGTACATTGAGAAGACGGCGGAACAGAAGGAAGGCGGCTACGCGCTGGGTGACGTAATCACTTACACAATCCGGGTGGTGAACAACGGAAATACGGATGTCAGCGGCATCACGGTGAATGATTCGCTGACCGGAGATACCTGGACGGTGGATTCCCTGGCAGCAGGCGGGGAGAGAACCTTTACAGCGGAATATACAGTGACGGAAGCGGATATCCTTGCGGGAGCCGTAACGAATACGGCAGTGACGGCAGGAACGGCTCCGGACGGCAGCGAAGTGGGGTCTGAAGACAGCGAGACGGTTGTGACCGAGGTCATGAGAAGCCATATGACGGTGGCGAAGGCGACGACAAGCGCCCCGACGAATGGCACAGCCTATACGCTCGGTGAGACAATCACCTATGAGATCACGGCAACGAACGACGGAAACCTGACGGTCACGGACATCACGGTGACGGATGAGCTGACCGGGGATACCTGGGCGGTGAACAGCCTTGCGCCGGGAGCAGGCGAGACCTTTACGACATCCCATGTGGTGACGGAAGCGGATATCCTTGCGGGCAGCGTGGTGAACGTGGCAGCAGCGACAGGAACGAGTCCCGATCCGGAAGAGCCGGAAGTACCGGTGACACCGGGCCAGGCGGAAGTCCCGACCGAAGAGCGCAATCCGGCGATCTCGGTGGATAAGGCAGTCCTTTCCACACCGGCATCAGCCGACGGAAATTATGCGGCGGGAGAGACGGTCACCTACCAGCTGACTGTGACGAACACGGGCAACATGACACTGAGAGACATCACGATTGATGATTTGATGACCAGACCGGGCGGAGCACAGGTGGTTCCGGAAGAGTTTGAGGGAATCGGGACGCTGGCCCCGGGCGAGTCGGCAGTCATCACTTACGATTATGCAGTGACGGAGGCGGATCTTGGCGGAAGCCTGGTCAACGACGTAACGGTGGAAGGCACGCCGGTTGAGATGCCGGAACTGCAGCTGCAGGACAATGACAGCGAATCCATCCAGGCGGAGGATCTGGAGAACAGCACGGTTACCGTCAGCAAGACGAACGTGGACGGGCTTACGGAAGAACTCCTGTCCCTGCCGGGCGCACAGTTCTACGTGGCGCTCTTCGCGGATGAGCAGATGACCCAGAGGGTGGGCGGCGTACAGACGCTTGCCTTCGGAGAGGACCAGGCGACGGCGGAAGCAGTGTTTGAAAACCTTGCGCCGGGCACCTACTACATCGCGGAGACGGATGAGCAGGGCAATGTCCTGACGGGCGGCGAGTACAACGGAGGCACATTCACACCGGAATACGCAGGGGGCCAGCAGGTAGTGGTCACGGAGAACGGTCAGAACGTACCGTTTGCGTTCAGGAACCTGTTCGCGGTACTGCCGGAGGAAGGCTACAGCCGCATGGCGGAGCTGACCATCACGAAGGAAGTAAGGGATACAAGCGGAGTTCCGATGAATTCCAGTGAAACCTTCTACGCGGGACTCTTCGCCGACGAGGCGTGCACGATCCCGGCGGAAGGCGTATCGCAGCAGATCATTCCGCTCGCGATGAACGGAGGATCCGAGGCGAGCGCGGTCGCGGAAGTGACGATCCTGAGCGACGGAAGCGACACGGTAGTATATGTGGCGGAAGTCACGGCGGACGGAACACCGGTGAAGAACGATGCGGATTTCGCGTATGAAGCATCGGTGGAAGGCGGAAAAGTGACGGTGAACATGGATGCCCCGGAAGCCGCGGCAAGGATCATCAACGTGGCGGATGAGATGCGGACGGATTACTACAAGGCCGGTGACCTGACCATCACGAAGGAAGTCAGGAACGCGGACGGAAAACGGACCAACTCGAATGAAACCTTCTACGCGGGAATCTTCTCCGATTCATCGTACACAACACTGGCGGACAACGTATCGCAGCCGGTTGTGGAGCTGAATATGGAGGGAGCCGCCAGGATGAGCGTATCCGTGGAAGTGACGATTCCGGACGAAGAGAGCGACACGATCCTGTATGTGACCGAGGTGACGAAGGACGGGAAACCGGTATCCGGAAGCGCAAGCTTCGCATACGATATGAATGTGACGGGCGGAACGGTTGTGATGAACGGAGACGTGACGGAAGGAAGCGTGACGATTGTCAACACCGCGAAAGCGTCTGCGGATGGGCCGGAAGAACCCGGAACAGAAGAACCGGGCACAGAAGAGCCTGGAACGGAAAAACCAGACACGGGAAATAACGGCACAGACGACAAGAATGAAAACAAACCAAACACGAACGGAGACGAAACAGAAGGGACACAGAATATCCAGAGTGTCAGGACAGGCGACGAGACGCCGGTCATGATGTGGATGATCATATTCCTTGCGGCAGCACTTGCAATGTTCCTGACGACAGTTTCCTGTTTCAGGAGAAGGAGGAACAGATAAACTGAATTTGCTGAAACCTGGAGGGGACGGAGGCTTTCGGGCCTCCGGAACCCCAAGCATGACAACCGGTGTACTGAAACGCCCGCAATCCGCTGGACAGCCCGTGTGAAATTTCATCTGCCGGGCAGGAGGATGGAGATGCAGTCGTATTACTCTCGTCCTCCCGGCAGGCGGAGAATCCACGTGGCGTCATCTGGCAGGAAGACGAGAATGCAGTCGCATTGCTCTCATCCTTCCGGCAGGCGGAGAATCCATGTGATGTCATCTGGCAGGGGGATGGAGATGCAGCTGCATTGTTCCCATCCTTCCGACAGGCGGAGAATCCATGTGATGTCATCTGGCAGGGGGATGGAGATGCAGTCGTATTACTCTCGTCCTCCCGGCAGGCGGAGAATCCACGTGGCGTCATCTGGCAGGGGGATGGAGATGCAGCTGCATTGTTCCCATCCTTCCGACAGGCGGAGAATCCATGTGACATCATCTGGCAGGCGGACGGCGTATCAGCTGCACCGGGCAGAAGAAAAGAAAAACCGAAAGAATGAAAGCAGATCGGACAGATCAGGAGGAAGCATATGGTAAATAAAATGTACAGGAAAAAGATTGCGATGGCTGTCATGGCGGCGGCGCTTGCGGTACAGAGCCCGGTATTGGCGGAAGAAGCAGAGACTGCGCCGCAGACAGAAGTCCCCCAGACAGAGATAGTGCAAATAGAAACTCCTGCTCCGGCAGCAGAAACAGAGGCGCCACAGACAGAAGCCCCGGTTCCAGCGACAGAAGCGCCGCAGACAGAGGCTCCGGTCCCGGCGACAGAAGCAGAAGCACCACAAACGGAGGCCCCAGCGACAGAAGTTCCAGCGACAGAAGCGCCGCAGACAGAAGCCCCAGCGGCAGAAGCAGAAGCACCACAAACGGAGGCCCCAGCGACAGAAGCCCCGGCAGCAGAAGCAGAAACGCCGCAAACGGAAGCTCCGGCGGCAGAAACGGAAACGCCGCAAACGGAAGCTCCGGCGACAGAAGCAGAAGCGCCGCAAACGGAAGCTCCGGCGACAGAAGCAGAAGTACCGCAAACGGAAGCCCCGGCGGCAGAAACAGAAACGCCGCAGACAGAAGTCCCGGCGGCAGAAGCAGAAGTACCGCAAACGGAAGCCCCGGCGACAGAAGCAGAAGCACCGCAAACGGAGTCCTCGGCGGCAGAAGCAGAAACGCCGCAGACAGAAACTTCTGAGACAGACGGAGCAGAATCTGAAAATCCTGAAACAGGAGAGACAGGAACAGAGTCTGAGCCCTCAGGAGAGACAGAAACAGAAGATTCTGCAGCAGGAACGGAGTCTAAACCCCCTGAAGGAGAAGCGGGAATGGAATCTGAGTCCTCTGGAGAGGAAACGGGGACAGAATCCGAAACCTCTGAAGGAGAGACAGGAACGGAGTCCGAATCCTCTGAATCAGAAACAGAGAAGATAACGTACAAGACAGATTTTTATTTTGAAAATGATGAGGTTGTCGTGACAGCGAAAGCATCCGAGGCGGCGAAGCTTCCTGAAGGTACAGAGATGAAGGTGTACAGGCTGGAAGAAGGAACAGCGGAATTTAACGCTGCAAAACAGGCCGCGGAAGCAAACTATGGGGCAAGCAAGACAGCCGAGTACAGATTCTACGGTACGTCGTTTGCATTTAAGGGAGAAAAGCTGAATCCGCCGGAAGGAACTGTGTCCATACAAGTACAGTTCAGGACCATACAGGTGGATGCGGCGGCAAAAACGCAGAAAGTCCTTCAGATCAAAGAGGGAGGAGCAAAAGATGTGACCGCCGCGGCCGCAGAAGGCAGCAGCATGAGTTCTGTAAATTTCGCAATCTGATCAGAGAAAAGAGCAGACAGCAGAACCGGAAAAGGTTCTGCTGTCTGTTTTGCTGTCTTAGTATGCAGAAAAGTTGCCAGTGGCGGGTTTTCTGTATTATACGGTAATT
Source organism: uncultured Lachnospiraceae bacterium (assembly GCA_947588845.1). Taxonomy (GTDB): domain Bacteria; phylum Bacillota; class Clostridia; order Lachnospirales; family Lachnospiraceae; genus Choladousia. The sequence continues at coordinate 3,179 of CANQAR010000123.1, read as the reverse complement.
TCATAAATTTTTCTGCCGGCAGGCGAGCTGTCAATCCATCCCCGGGCATAGGTTTTTTCTTTCAGAAAAGAAAAGCTTACCAGATATCCGGTGGTATTTCCTCTGCTGTCAAGGTAATTTTCAAGCTGGCGGATGCCTTCCTGCCGGTATTCGGCTTTCATGATTTCCTGAAATTTATCCAGGACATGGGGCATATCCAGCTTTCCGTTTTTGATGAACTGACTCCGGTTGTCCTTGAAAATCTGCCTTTTGCGATTCTTTTTGCTCAGTACATGGTTGTATAACAGGGTATCAAAAATAATATTGGATATTACTGTGCAGTTGTTTCTGGATTTGAATATTCCAAACATGACACCCAGCTGAATGACAGGATCCGTCATGGTGAAAGTATAGTCGATTCCTTCCAGAAGAATGTCGTCGATCATGCGCTGCAGCTCGGGGTGATTTTCATAATTTTTTGTAAGGTCGTCAAACAGCGTACATGGAATATGCAAAATTTCATTTTCCTCATTGTCAGCGCGAATATTCCAAGGACTATTATGCTTCAGATTCCTGACGTCATAGACGCCGGCCAGAATTACACTTTTGAAAGTGACATCACGCCCGGCGCTGCGGAACAGATATTTGTTTCTCAGCATTCCAAGAAAATTTAAAAAAATCTGATTGTCCGAACTCTTGTCCACCTCATCGATCATCAGAAGAATTTCCTTACTGCATACTCCACACAGCCAGGTGATCTTCTGGCTCAGGTAATCAAACGCGTCGTCGAGTTCTTCTGCGTGAAAGTCACTCATATCACTCCAGCGCCGGATTATTTCAGGAGATAATTTCAGGTAAGTCAGTTCATTGGTGACCTTTCGGATAAAAAAACGCACGAATGCCAGATCGCCAGAAAACGCATTTTGCCCGGTTCCCTCAAAACTTAGCCAGAAAATATGATACTTGTCCTTAAGCCTCCTGTTCAGCGCGGCGAAAGTAGTTGTTTTTCCATACTGCCAACGTGCGGAGGAAATCCGTAGCGTTATGGGGGAAAAATCCTTTTGCCCCAGGCATTATAAAATATGTTAAGATAAGGAAAATTTCCTATTGCGGATGGCAGAAAAAGCCATCAAAGACACGCCGGAACGACTGTTTTCAGGTCTGAGAATAACGCTTTTAGAAGGAGGAATTTGTTTCTTATGAGACAGGGAAAAAGAATTTTGTTTGTGGGTATCTCTGCCGCGGTTATGCTTTTTGCGCTGTGCCTGAGAAAAGATTTTGCGGCAGGCAGGATGGAACCGATATCAATCGCCGCGGCCACGGACCTGCACTATATTGCGCCGGAACTGACGGATCACGGTTCATATTTTCAGCAGGTCATAAGAAACGCCGACGGAAAAGCGATGGAATACTGTGAAGAGCTGACGGAAGCGTTCGTGCAGCAGGTGATCAGCCAGTCTCCGGATCTGCTCATCCTGTCCGGGGATCTCACATTTAACGGAGCGCGGGCAAGTCATGAGGCGCTGGCGGCGAAGCTTGAACAGATTGAAGAGGCCGGGATTCCGGTTTTGGTCATACCGGGGAATCATGATCTGGAAAATTTTATGGCGGCCTCTTTCCATGGGGACAGTTATACGCTTGTGGACAGTGTGACGGAAGAAGAATTTGCGGAAATTTATGGAAAGTTTGGCTATCAGGAGGCGATTGCCCGAGATGACGCCTCCCTCAGCTATGTGGCGGAAGCGGGTGGGGGACTGTGGATTCTGATGCTGGATGTAAACACGGTCCGCTCTCCCGGAACGCTGACGGATGATACGCTCGCATGGGCGGAGCAGCAACTTCAAAACGCCAGAAGACGGGGAGTCCGTGTGCTGGCGGTCAGCCACCAGAATATACTTGAGCACAACCACCTGTTTCCCTTCGGATTTGTGATGGGAAATCACAAAAAACTGCTGGAATTGTATGAAAAATATCATGTGATCTGTAACCTCAGCGGACATATGCATGTGCAGCATATCATGGAAAGTGAGAAAGGTTTTCCGGAGATCGCCGCTTCCTGCCTTGCCGAGTGGCCGAATCAGTACGGAATCCTGACTTTGGGCAGTGTGCCGGAGGAGGATCGTGCAGGCGTCTGTGAGTCGGAAGAAAACTGCGTGGATGTCTATGGGCCGGAAACAGGTATCTGTGAATCGGAGAAAAACCGTACAGACGTTTATGGATCGGAAGAAAACGGGACAGGTATCTGTGAATCGGAGGAAAATTGCGCAGATGTCTGTGAGCCGGCGGAATATCATACAGTTTTCGTGGATGTCTCCGCGGCGAATCAGGAAAGCAGTGATCCGGATCTTCGGAATTTTCCCGCCTATGCGCATGCTTTTTTGTGGGATACTGCGTATCGTCAGGCTGGGACGGAGATGGGAGACGACGCGCGTGGAAAAGAACTGAAACGTTTTTTTGCGGATGTCAATACCGCTTATATCGCCGGATGTATGGACGAGGCGGACTGGAATGAAGAATTTTATCAGGCATGGAAAAAGGATGCGGCATTTTTGTATGCGTATCTGCAGAGTATTGCCGATGACGGGTTCAGAAATTATACGGAGTATACGTTTAGTTTTTCATGATCAGACAGGAACTTTTCGATAAAAATATTATTCATGATGCTGCCCGCAGCGCGGGCATGGAGATTTGGCGTGGATGAGTACAGTACAATAAAAGGAATCCGCTGTGCTTGTATAAGCGCCGGACGCGCCTGGAGTGAGCAAATAAACTCTTTCAGCCGCGCCCGGCGTACAATGTTTATATGGTAAATGGCAAAATATTTTTTATCCGTTGAGCAGACCGGCGTTTCTCAGATTTGTCAGGAGTGTGTTGAGCTGAGCTGCCAGTTCAGCCGTGGTCGCGGTTGCAGGGTCGATATCTGCGACAGCTGCGGCGGGTGTGACTGTGGCAGCTATGCCGGCCGGTCCCCTTGGTCCAGTGGGTCCAGTAGGGCCGGGAGGACCTCCAGGTCCCACAAGGCCAGGAGTTCCAGTAGGTCCAGTGGCTCCTGTAGCCCCCGTTGCTCCGGTTGCACCAGTTGGCCCAGTAGCGCCGGTCGCGCCCGTGGGTCCCGGAGTTCCGTCCGCGCCGGTGGGTCCGGTCGCGCCGGTAGGTCCCGTGGGTCCCGGAATTCCATCCGCGCCGGTGGGTCCGGTAGG
>CANQAR010000122.1 GCA_947588845.1 uncultured Lachnospiraceae bacterium | reverse complement strand
TGCCTGGACTTCCGAAGGTACCGGCGGCAGAGCGTATCGACGTGGACGCTACCGGAAAGATTTCCGGCCTGTTCTAAGTTTAATTTGTTCTGAATTGCAGGATAAATGAAATGCTGTTGTCTGAGAGCGGACCGCAGTGTCAAAAACTTATTGCAGGATAAATCTGATAATCATCCGCAGGCGGGGAACTTTCGGTTCTCTGCCTGCGGGGTTTGATAATCTGCAAAGTTATGCCGATGGTTTTGCCGCGGAACATTTTCCGCAGCGGATGTCTGGACGGCATGCTTGCAAGGAGGTAGATTGAGATGGGATTTTCAACTGTACCGTGTAATGAATTTGTAGATGTACTTGCTTCCAAGGCTCCGGTTCCGGGCGGCGGCGGCGCCTCCGCGCTGGTTGGCGCAGTTGGCACGGCGCTTGGCAACATGGTAGGCAGCTTGACGGTCGGAAAGAAGAAATATGCCGATGTTGAGGCTGAGATGTACGAGCTGAAAGCAAAATGTGACAAGCTTCAGGCAGAGCTTCTTAAACTCGTTGAGAGGGACGCGGAAGTGTTTGAGCCGCTCTCAAAGGCTTATGGCATGCCGCGCGCGACAGAGGAAGAGAAGGCGGAGAAGGCCCGCGTGATGGAGATCGTTCTGAAGGAAGCCTGCTCGGTTCCGATGGAGATCATGGAAAAGTGCTGTGAGGCAATCGAGCTGATCAAGGAGTTCGCTGCGAAGGGTTCCACTCTGGCGATCAGTGACGCCGGCGTTGGCGCCGCATTCTGCAAGGCAGCTCTGATGGGAGCAAGCCTGAACGTTTACATCAATACAAAGTCCATGGCCAATAAGGAATACGCGGCTGAGCTGAATGCGAAGGCGGATGCAATGCTTGAGAAATATCCGCCGATGGCAGATGAGATTTTTGCGAGCGTACTTGGAAGACTGAAATAAGAACGCACAGGATGAAGTGCGAAAGGAGATAAAATGGCAAAGCAATTATTAGGTAAAGAAGTAACGGCTGCTCTGAACGAGCGCATCAAGGCAAAAGTTGCGGAACTGAAGGAAAAGGGCGTAAACCCGACGCTTGGAATTATTCGTGTCGGTGAGAACGAGAGCGATATCTCCTATGAGAGAGGCGCGACAAAGCGCTGCGAGACGCTTGGCGTTGCGTGTGAGAAGATTCTTCTTCCGGCTGATGTTTCACAGGATGAGCTTCTCAAGGTGATCGACGATGTGAACAAGAACGACAAGATCCACGGCGTTCTGTTGTTCCGTCCGCTTCCGAAGCATCTGAATCAGAACCTGATTGAGAACGCGCTGGATCCGGCAAAGGATGTCGACTGTATGACAGACGGCTCCATGTCAGGCGTGTTCACTGGCAAGGCAGTTGGTTTCCCGCCGTGCACACCGCAGGCATGCATGGAGATTCTGGATCACTATGGAGTCAACTGCACAGGCAAGAAGGCGGTTGTGATCGGCCGCAGCCTTGTTGTAGGCAAACCGGCCGCGATGATGCTTGTAAAGAAGAACGCAACCGTTACAATCTGCCATACAAAGACGGTCGATATGCCGTCTGTAGCGCGTGAGGCGGATATCCTGATCGTAGCGGCAGGCCGCGCAGGCGTTGTAGGCGCTGAGTATGTGAAACCGGGTCAGACTGTAATTGATGTAGGTATCAATGTAAACGCAGAAGGAAAACTCTGCGGCGACGTTGACTACGCGGCAGTGGAGCCGATCGTGGATGCGATCACTCCGGTTCCGGGCGGCGTTGGAAGCGTTACGACATCTGTACTGGTCAGCCATGTGGTTGAGGCTGCCGCGAAAGCAGCAAAATAAAATTTCAGAATATAAAACTCCGGAGATTCTGAGATAAGCTTACGGGGCTGTCGGGAAGAGAATGTAGTAATATATTTCCCGACAGCCTTGTTTTTTCATTTGAGAGAGCTGTGCTTTTTGGCGAAAACGACTGCCTGCGGTTTATCTGGAGTGTCAGATGTCCGGTCAGGCCAGCCACTTATTCAGTGCCTCCAGAAGTTTGTCCACTTCTACAGGTTTTGCCACGTGATCGTTCATTCCTGATTCACGGGTCAGGCGGATATCATCCTCGAAAGCGTTTGCGCTCATGGCGACGATCGGAACCGTCTGTGCGTCATCGCGGACCAGACCGCGGATACGCCGCGCCGCGTCATAGCCGTTCATGACAGGCATCTGAATATCCATAAAGATCAGATCATAGTAGAAGAGCGGGCTTTTTTCAAACAGATTCACGGCGGCCTGCCCATTCTCAGCCTGTTCCACGCTGACACCGATATAAGAGAGAAGTTCTTCCGCAATCTCGCGGTTGAGTTCATTGTCTTCTACGAGGAGGATACGTTTTCCGCTGTAATCAGCCTGTTCCAGGCCGGCTGCCTCCGTCTGGGGGACTTTTTCCGTTTTCGGGTTCTGCAGTTTCAGAGGAATCCGGACCGTAAATTTTGAACCGACGCCAGGCTGGCTCTCAACCAGGAGTTCGCCGTTCATCATGCGGACGATGTTGTGTGTGATGGACATTCCAAGGCCGGTTCCTTCAATATTCTGGCTGACAGACTGTTGCGACCGCGTGAAGGGATCAAAGATGGTTTTGATAAATTCTTCATCCATACCGATCCCGGTGTCTTCGCAGACAAATTCATAATAGCCGATTCCCTGGATCTGGGAGGAGAGCTCGCAGATGGAGAAAGTGATGGCGCCGCCATCCGGTGTGAATTTAACCGCGTTGCCGAGGATATTTACAAAAATCTGACGCAGCCTCAGCGTGTCTCCGAATACAGCTTTGTGCGTGAGGTTCTGAATACAGATATCCAGTTTCTGCTGTTTGTTTCTGGCCTGCGTACGTATGATCGTTTCGATGCTTTCCAGCATATCTGTGATGTCAAAAGCTTCCTCGGAAAGCGTGACCTTGCCGCTCTCGATTCTGGACATGTCAAGCACATCATTGATCAGAGCTAGAAGATGGCGGCTGGAAATCGTAATTTTATTGAGGCAGTCGGCCAGGCGGTCATGGTCATTTATGTGCATGGCGGCGACGGTGGTCATACCCATGATCGCGTTCATCGGCGTGCGGATGTCATGGGACATTCTGGCCAGAAACTCTGATTTGGCGCGGTTGGCGGCCTCGGCGGCGTCAGACGCGTTTCGGAGAGCGAGACGAATCTGCTGTTCGCGCTCTTTCAAAACAGTGACATCCTGTATCGCGAACAGGACACGCGAGGGAAGTCCGTCCGTCCTTTTCAGACACAGGATTGAAATATTCTCCCAGCGCCGTCCATCCATATCGATCTGATATTCATACTGCAGGTAGGGAACATCCTCCGTTAAATTCTCCTGGACATATTTCTGCGAAATAATCACGCCCATTTTCCCGCTGATCTCATCCTCCGGGATATATTTTGTTTTCAGATAACGGATCAGATCCGTGTAATTTCCATGTTCCGGGGCGCTTCCTTTTTTATCCTCCAGATATTCATAGGTGTTATCTTCGAAGTTTACATGGGCAAAGCGCGTGAAAAGCTGTGTGACCGTATCTACAATCCGTGACATTTCCTGTTTTTCAGACACCAGCTGATCCTTCTGGGCTCTGTTTTTGACGAGCAGATACAGGACGTATGCCAGAAAAACGGCAAAGAGCTTGATTTCCAGCCAGATGCCCGCAGAGTTTGCATCTTGTGTCATGCGCTTTGTCAGCGAGGATGGAAAACGCTGAACCAGACTCCATTCGCCGTCCTCAAGCAGAATGATATAGGCGCTGCCCTTGCCGCTGGTTCCCTGATAATTGAAGCTGGTGGATTCTCCTTTTTCCAGAGCCTGCTCAAATTTCTCCCGGTCGCCGGCAGACAGCTGATTATTCTGATTCAGCGCTGTCAGCAGATTTTCAGGCTCGGAACTGTCTCCGACAGAAAAAATGACGTTTCCATTGCGTTCCAGAAGGTAAGTGCTGCCCTGAACTCCAAAATAATCGGAGGAAAGGACTTTAAAAAGAGTATCTCCGCGCAGGATACCGCTCAGCACACCGATAATCTGCCCTTCATAGTAAAAAGGAGAGTAGAAAATCAGCAGCGTCTCGTTGGTGATCCTGGAATTGTAGACCACGGTCTTGCCGCTTTTGCCCTGCATCCCGTTCAGAAAATATTCCCGGTCGGAGAGGTCGGCGGTCCGTCCGTCTGCCGCCAGATCCGTTCCGTCCGGCGTGATAAATTCTATATAATCAAAATCAGAGCGGTCAATCATATCCTGCAGAATGTCCGTTCCGATTTCAGGCTCCGTAATTGTTGAGCCGTACAGATGGGCCAGCATCTCGATCGTGTGCTGGGACATGCTGACCAGCTCGCTGATCCTGTCTGCGGCCTGCACGGTGGCAGCCTCGATGAAGTTGTCATTTTGTTCCAGAATACGCTGCCGGTTATCCCTTGCAAAAGTGACAAAAGAAAATATGATGAATATCAGCAGCACACAGATGAAAATGATCTCTCCGGGAATTCCCCGGTTTTTTTTCTTTCCAGAAATTTTCATAATCCTCCTTTTGCCGGACCGGACATTATCCGATGTGTTGCGGCATGGCATGAATGTTTCTTTCCGCAGGCAGTGAGCCACAGCATGTCTGTATGTTTGGCGGTGCTGTACAAGCGGAATTTATGTAAAGAAAAACGTTTTGCAATTCTTTGAAATTTTAGCATGAGAATCTGTAAGATGCAACAGACAGGGAAAAAATAAAATGACAAGATACCTGGAGGGGTGTATAATAAAACAAAACGGACAGGCTCACATCAACTCTCCATCCTCCTGGTTTTGAGGAATGTACAGAGCAACGCACAGGTCAGAAAAGGAAGTCATTATGCAGAATTATTATGAGATACTCGGCGTCAGCCGTGACGCTTCCACGGAAGAGATCAAGAACGCTTTCCGCCAGCTTGCCAAAAAATATCATCCGGACTCATCCGGCAGTGAAGAGGATAAAGAACGTTTTCAGGAAATACAGGAGGCGTATGCTGTTCTGTCAAATCCGGACAAGCGCAAGGTCTATGATTATTACGGACATTCCGCTTACCGGTCCAGTTATCACGCGCAGCACAGCGCACATCAGCATGCGCACGGCTACGGTCACAGTCATGACCACGGGGAAGACGGGTGCGCAAACTGCGGCGGAGAGGGAGGAGAAGGCTGCAATGGGGACTGCGCAAACTGTTCCAGCCATGGAGAAGACAGAAAACCATACAGGGAAGAGGAGGATGACCCGGAACTGTTCCGGCATGCCGTCCGTGTTGCCGTCTGGCTGGAGATGGAAGAGACGTTCCGGGAAGTGACGAAACGAACCGTATTTAAGGAGCGTACCATCGATCCGGAATCCGGAGCGGCGCAGAAGTATATTGAAAAAGAGTGGGAGATTGATGTGCGGATTCCGGCAAATTCGTATGAGAATCAGCGTTATCGTCTGGAAGATGTCGCGTATGGAGAAAAAAGCCGGGAGCTGGTCAGGCGTCTTCTGGCGGAAAATCCGGACAATTTTTATACCGTGATCATTCTGCTCAGAGACCGGGCCGATTATACGCGCCAGGCGTATCATTTGTATCATGATTTTAAAATTGATTTTCATACACTGGTGCTGGGAGGCGTGATCCGGATTCCAGGAGTGACGGGAGAAATTCTGTTTGATCTGCCGCCGTGTACCTCTCCCGAAAAAAAGGTACGGATTCCGGGGCAGGGGCTGAACTATCCTCCGAAAGTCGGAAAGCGGGGCGATCTGTACCTGAATCTTCATATTAAAATGCCGGGGAATCTGACAGAACGGCAGAGAGCCGCTTTCGAGATGCTGCGGGAAGCATTTGAAGAAAGTGCGTGACAGGTCTGAAATATTTGCGGCATTTAAGCGCGGCCACAATTTTGTTTTGTCACAGGAAATTTCGTCCTGTGACACAAAAAACCCCCAGCAGGTGCGCACAAAATTATCAATAATGTATAAAATCCAGTGCAATTTGAAAGAAAATTTGTAAAATAGTTGACGCATTTGGTAAAGAGTGTTATAGTGACACTGTGTAATTTCATGTTGCCGTATCAAGTGCAGAGCCATGCGGCTCTGAAGAGGGAATCAGGTGCGAGGCCTGAGCGATCCGGTCACTGTATACAGGGAGCGATTCTTCAGAATCCCATTGCATACCCGCTTATCTGCGAGAAGGGGAAGAAGAGCGATGATCTGTGAGCCAGGAAACCTGCTTGGTATGAGAGAAGAGCTTCCGAGTAAAGCTGAACACTCCGCGGCGCCGGGACATTGTCAGATGCCGGTGCCTGAAGGTCTGTCGGGGTAGGCAGGCGTATTATATTTGAGGAATGTTGTCTCGAGGCAATGTAAGATACACGAACATACCTCCTTGTGTATGAGGCAGTACGGCCGCTGGCAAAGCTGGTTCTGCCGAGATACACGTACAGATGACGTTCCGCAGGCTGAATCTGTACAATGGGCACAATTCCTGGCTGCAGACCGCAATGCAGCCCGAGTTGTGCCTTTTTCATGCACGGGCCCGTGCAAGGAAACCAGCTGCTGACGCAGCATGCGGGCCGCGCGGACGAGCAGGAGGGAAAGCCTCCTCCTCGATTTGTGTGCAGGCCCGTGCAGGGAAAACAGCTGCTGAATTTCCAGCAGGATAAGCGCACTTCTTAACGTTTTATGAACCAGAAACTGTAAAAAACGGCAGTTTCCGGATTATCCGGCCTTTCATTTTATCATAAATAAATAGTCTGATTTTCGGTTAGAACTCCAGCGTTGTATAATGTGATTGTTAAATAAATATTTTTTATAATAGTAGTTGTATAATTTGCATAGTTGTGGTATAATGACAGTACATATGTGTATGGGCGATACAGATGTGAATCCAAAGAAAAGGAGAATGAGTTACATGCTTGACCAATCTTATTACACAAAGACGGATGAGATTATTGAGCGGTACGGGAAAAAAGCATCTTCGCTGATTCCTATTATGCAGGATATTCAGGAAGTATACCGTTATCTTCCGGGCGAGCTTCTGGAGTACGTGGCCGGCCAGATCGGTATCAAGGAAGCGAAGGCATACAGCGTAGCGACATTCTATGAGAATTTTTCTTTCGAAGAAAAAGGAAAATATATCATTAAGGTCTGCGACGGTACCGCATGTCATGTAAGGAAGTCCACCCCGATCCTTGAGACAATGTTCAAGGAGCTTGGCCTGAGCAAAAAGAAACACACAACGGACGACATGATGTTTACCGTTGAGATGGTTTCCTGCCTCGGCGCCTGCGGTCTGGCGCCTACCATGATGGTGAATGAAGAGGTACATCCGAAAATGTCACCTGAGAAAGCAATCGATTTGATCCAGGAATTGAGAGGTGAGAACAGATGAAGATTGACAGCAAAGAAACTTTGATGAGTATCCGTGAAGAAGCCCTCTCCAGGATTGCAGCTTATGACTGCCGTATTCTTGTCTGTTCCGGTACCGGCTGCATCGCGACCGGTTCACAGAAGATTTACGAAAAATTTTCCGAGATAGCTGCGAATACCCCGGGCGTTACGGTAGAATTCGGACCTCATGATTCTGGCGCTCACGTAGGCGTCAAGAAGACAGGCTGCCAGGGTGTCTGCGAGCTTGGACCTCTGGTTCGTATCCAGAAGGGCGATGACGTGATCCAGTACACAAAGGTGCAGCTTGATGACTGTCAGGAGATTTTTGACAGCAGCGTTCTGAAGGATGAAATCGTTGACCGCCTTCTTTACACGAAGGGCGGCAAGTCCTACAAGGGACCGGATGACATTCCGTTTATCGCGAAGCAGACCCGTGTCGTTCTTAAAAACTGCGGCAAGTTCGACGCCGAGTCTCTGGAAGAGTATATCGCCAGCGGCGGCTTTATGGCTCTGTCCAAGGCAATGTTTGAGATGGGTCCGGACGCTGTGGTGAATGAAGTCGATAAATCCGGTATCCGCGGACGAGGGGGCGGAGGATTCCCGGCAGGAAAGAAATGGAAACAGGTTGCGCGCCAGCCTGAGAAGATCCGCTATGTCGTATGTAACGGCGACGAGGGCGACCCCGGCGCTTTCATGGATGGTTCCGTTATGGAAGGTGACCCGTACCGTCTGATCGAAGGTATGATGCTCGCTGCCTATGCGGTAGGCTCCAGCGACGGATATATCTATGTGCGTGCCGAGTATCCGATGTCTGTTGCACGTCTGCGCCATGCGATCGCTGTCCTTGAGGAGGCAGGCCTTCTCGGAGACAATATCCTAGGCACAGACTTCAGCTTCCGTCTGCACATCAACCGCGGCGCGGGCGCGTTTGTCTGCGGCGAGGGCAGCGCTCTGACAGCTTCCATCGAGGGCAACCGCGGTATGCCTCGTACCAAGCCGCCTCGTACAGTTGAGAAAGGACTCTGGGAGAAACCGACTGTCCTGAACAACGTTGAGACCTATGCGAATATTCCTGAAATCATTCTGAAGGGTGCTGACTGGTACCGCAGCATCGGTACCGAGGGATCACCGGGAACGAAGACCTTCTCCCTGACCGGAAGTATCGAGAACACCGGTTTGATCGAGGTTCCGATGGGAACGACGCTCCGCGAGATCATCTTCGATATCGGCGGCGGCCTGAAGGAAGGCGCTCCGTTCAAGGCTGTTCAGATCGGCGGTCCGTCCGGCGGATGTCTGACCGAGAAGCATCTGGATGTTCCGCTTGATTTCGACTCCGTGAAGAAGTTCGGCGCGATCGTTGGTTCCGGCGGTCTTGTTGTCATGGACCAGAATACCTGTATGGTTGAGGTTGCACGTTTCTTCATGAGCTTTACTCAGCGTGAGTCCTGCGGCAAGTGTACGCCGTGCCGTGAAGGTACGAAGCGTATGCTCGAGATTCTTGAGCGTATCGTGGCCGGCAACGGCGAGATGGAAGATATCGACCGTCTGCAGGAGCTCGGCACGATGGTCAGAAGCATGGCCCTGTGCGGTCTCGGCAAGAGCGCTCCGCTTCCTGTCCTCAGTACGCTGCGTGAGTTCAAGGATGAGTACATAGAGCACATCCGGGATAAGAAGTGCGCGGCGAAAGTCTGTACGAAACTGCGTACGTTCGTCATCAATCCTGACCTCTGCCAGGGCTGTACGAAGTGCGCGAGGAACTGTCCGGTCAACGCGATTTCCGGCGAGAAGAAGAAACCGCATACAATCGACCCGAAGAAGTGTATCAAGTGCGGTACCTGCAAGGATAACTGCAAGTTTGATGCGATTTACATTGAGGCATAGGAGGAGGGATATTTAATGGGTACAATTACAGTTGACGGCAGGCAAATAGAATTTACCAATGAAAAGAATGTCCTGTCCATAATCCAGAAAGCGGGGATTGACCTTCCTACATTATGCTATCATAAGGATCTTCCCGCATTCGGCGCGTGCAGACTCTGTACGGTAGAAGATGACCGCGGAAGGACATTTGCAGCCTGTTCCGAGGAGCCGAGGGATGGAATGGTGATCAAGACCACTTCCCCGAAGCTTTTAAAATACAGAAGAATGATTATTGAACTGCTTCTGGCGTCTCACGACAGAGAGTGTACGACCTGCGACGAGAGCGGTTCCTGTACGCTCCAGAAGCTTGCTCACCGCTATGGCGTGACGAACGTCCGCTTTGCGAACACACGCGAGAGAAGAGAGATCGACAGTTCTTCACCTTCTATCGTAAGAGATCCGAACAAGTGCGTACTCTGCGGCAACTGTGTACGTGTCTGTGACGAGATTCAGGGTATCGGTGCTCTCGGTTTCTCATTCCGCGGTACCGACGCTACAGTGCTTCCGGCATTTGACAGACCGATCGCGGAGACGACCTGCGTGAACTGCGGTCAGTGCCGTGTCGCATGTCCGACAGGCGCCATCACGATTCACACATCGATGGATCAGGTATGGGATGCGGTTGCGGATCCGGATACCCGTGTGGTTGCACAGATCGCTCCGGCCGTACGTGTTGCCATCGGCGATGCGTTCGGCATGAAGATCGGCCAGGATGTAATCGGCCGTATCGTGACAGCCCTCAAGCGTATGGGCTTTGACGAAGTATATGATACCATTTTCTCGGCGGATATGACGATCCTCGAGGAGTCCGCTGAGTTCCTTGAGAGAGTAAAGAGCGGCGGCACGCTTCCGCTTCTTACCTCCTGCTGCCCGGCATGGGTAAAACTGATCACCGATCAGTACAAGGATTTTATCCCGAATATCTCCACATGCCGTTCTCCGCAGGGCATGATGTCAGCGGCTGTTAAGGAATACTATCGTGATCCGGAACGCGCTGCAGGAAAGAAGACCGTTATGGTATCCTTCATGCCGTGTACCGCGAAGAAGTATGAGGCGAAGCGTCCGAACAGCTTCACAAACGGCGAGCAGGATACGGATATCGTTATCACCTCGACCGAGCTGATCCGCATGATCCAGAACTACGGTCTTGATTTCGCGGGACTTGAGCCGCAGAAGGCTGACGATCCGTTCGGATACGGTTCCGGCGGCGGCGTGATCTTTGGTGTTACCGGCGGTGTTACAGAGGCGGTTATCCGTCGTCTGATGCCGGATGAGACACCGGAGACGCTCAAGATGATCGCAGAGTCCGGCGTCCGCGGTCTTGACGGCATCAAGGAATTCACCGTTCCGTACAACGGAATCGACGTCAAGATCTGCGTGGCAAGCGGCCTTGCAAACGCGAGGAAAGTGCTCGACAGCGTACGCGCAGGCGAGAAGGAATATCATCTGATCGAAGTCATGGCGTGCCGCGGCGGCTGCGTCATGGGTGGCGGCCAGCCGGTACACAACGGCATCTATCTGACTGCAGAGCGTACAGAAGGTATCTATGAGGCAGATGAAGCGTCAGAGGTCAAGAAGCCGGATGCGAACAAACCGCTTCTGTCCCTGTACGATACATTCCTTGGCGGCAAAGAGCATCATCTGCTGCACAACGAATTTTATTAAAATACATTTTTTCCCAATCTGTCATGTGAAATCGTGAGTCACTGCTGCCGGGGTCACGGTCTGTCCGGGAGAAGGCAGGATGCAGTTCGTATATGAACTGCGGCGCAAAGTGCTGCTATGTTTGCGGTTCGCAGGAGAGTGAACAGCAGCGGTTATTCCAGTTCACATGGCAGTTGCGGGAAAAGTCCGTCATAAAGGGACAGACCCTCTGCATATATTAAAGTAGTATATGCAGGGGGTCTTTTCATGGAAAAATTTGATCTGTACAAAGATATCCAGGCAAGAACGGGCGGGGAGATCTATGTCGGCGTTGTCGGACCCGTCCGTACCGGAAAATCCACATTTATCCGGAAATTTATGGAACAGCTTGTCTTGCCGGGGCTGACGGAACAGGAGAGAAAACGGGCCACCGATGAGCTGCCTGCGAGCGCGACAGGACGCACTGTGACAACGGTGGAACCCAAATTTATTCCGCGGGAATCCTTTCCGCTGGTTCTCGGAGACGAAGCGGCCATGCGCGTCCGGCTCGTGGACTGCGTTGGCTTTACAGTGCCCGGGGCGGAAGGGCTGACCGAAGACGGTGTGCCGAGGATGGTACATACGCCATGGTCAAAAGAGCCGCTCAGTTTTCCGGAAGCTGCAAAAACAGGCACGAGAAAAGTAATCACGGATCATGCGACGGTTGGTCTTGTCATCACGACGGATGGCAGTTTCGGTGAGATTCCGCGTCAGAACTTTGTCGAAGCTGAGAAAGAGGCGATTGAGGAACTGCAGGCAATCGGGAAGCCGTTTCTGATTATTGTAAATTCTGCGGATCCCTATGGGAAAGACGCGAAAGATACGGCTGCTTATCTGATGAAGACATACGGCAGAAGCTGTATGATACTGAACTGCGAACAGCTGAAAAAAGATGAGATATTTATGGTCTTTGAGCAGTTCCTTCTGGAATTTCCTCTTACCAGAATTGTATTCCAGATTCCCAGATGGATTGAGACGCTGGAAAACACGCACTGGCTGAAGCAGGAATTGTTTGAGGGTGTCAGACAGAAAATGAAGACGCTGGAAACGATCCGGGATCTTTACGCAGGTGATTTTCTGATACCGGGGGATCATATCAAAAAGACAAAACTTGAAGCGGTTGACTTGTCGACAGGGGCGGCGGAGGTGGCCCTGACGGTTGACGAGCCGTTGTATTACCAGATTCTCAGCGAGATGACAGGGACCGAAATTAAAAGCGAATATCAGCTCATCTCCATCGTACGTGAGATGGCACAGCTGAAGAAGGAGTATGAGGCGGCAGCATCCGCCATATCCGAAGTGAAACAGAAAGGGTACGGGATCATAACACCGGCAAGGGACGAGATACACCTGGAGGATCCTGTGATGATTCATCAGGGAAACAAGTACGGGGTCAAAATTAAGGCATCGTCCCCTTCCATCCATCTGATCCGGGCAGAGATTGAGACGGAGCTTTCTCCGATTGTCGGAAGCGAGGCGCAGGCACAGGATCTGATCAATTATATGAAGGAAAATGCGGCTTCCGAAGAAGGAGCCTGGAAGACGCTGATCTTTGGCAAATCCATGGAGCAGCTGGTAGACGACGGGATCCGGGCAAAGCTTTCTGTTATGAGCGAAGGAACACAGCAGAAGCTGCAGAATGCCCTGAGGCGGATTGTAAATTCTTCCGGCGGAAGGCTGATCTGTATTATTATCTGAAAAATATTACTGCGCTGCGGACAATGGCCGTCACACGCCTGCGTGTGTCTGACGGTGCTGCCCGCAGCGCAGTAATTTGTTGTTTCCAGCGCATTTAATTTGACAAATTTAAATATATAGCATATAATACAAAAGTATTACAAAATTTTTAAGAAATACATAAGGAGACGGGAGTATGAAAAAAAAACAACGGGGGTTGTATACAGGGGTTCTTCTGGTAATGCTTTTGCTTTTTGCTGTACCTGTGCGTTCGGAGGCGGCATGGGTAAAAAATACTGACGGAACCTATTCTTACTACAAAAACAATGGGAAAAAAGCGGTAAACACCTGGATCAACGACAAGTATTACGTGGATGCCAACGGTATACGGCAGACAGGATGGCTGACGCTTAAGAAAAAGACATATTTTCTTAATAAAACTACCGGAAAAAAGCTTACAAAGACATGGGTGAAAAGCGGAGGGGAATTTTACTATTTTAACGCAAACGGCGTGATGGTCAAAAATAAAAAAGTCGGCCAGTATTACGTTGGCGCTGACGGAAAGCGGCTGAGCAGTACCTGGTACAATGATAAAATCTATCTGGACAGCACAGGAAAGAGCGTAAAAGGCCTGCATATGATTGACGGCAAATATTATTATTTTAATACTTCTACCGGAAAAAAGACAGTGCTTGACAGAGTGACTGTAAACGGAGTCGTGTACGAGTTTGATAAGGACGGTGTGGGAACAATCGTTTCTGACGGAAAAGTTCCGGCTGCCAAGGTAAGCGTTGAGGATACCTATTATTCGGATCCCTACGTGAGCGATGAAGCTCTGCTTGGCGCGATTATTTATTGTGAGGCAGGAAATCAGCCTTATTACGGGCAGGTTGCCGTCGGTATGGTCATCATGAATCGTCTTTATTCTTCTTTGTTTTCAGGAGAGACAACCATACGAAATGTTGTTTACGCGAAGACACAGTTTGCGACTGCGCGGGACGGAAGTCTTACCAAGGCTTTGAATAATCCGCTTATTGTGACGGACGCATGCAGGAAGGCGGCAAAAGAAGTTCTGAAAATTTATAAAAATTATGTGAATGGGAAGAAGATTTATCTGACAGTCAGTGAAAAAATTGAGTTTTCCGAATATTTATTTTTTATGACACAGCCTGCCTATATAAGACTTGGATTAAAGTCGCCGTATATTAAGATCGGAGATCATGTTTTCTTTAAGACATGGAAGCAATAAACGGACAGGCTGCTCGTTACTGTTCACACGCAATGTCATGATGCTGGGGTCAAAACATGGAGTAATCCATGCCTGACTTCCCCACCGGACCTTGAAAATTTAATACTTTACAG
>CANQAR010000121.1 GCA_947588845.1 uncultured Lachnospiraceae bacterium | reverse complement strand
TCGATCGCTTCCTTGCGCTTCTTGTCCTGCGCCTCGTACTCAGCCGCTTCCTTCACAGCTCTGTCGATCTCCGCGTCGGACATGTTGGAGCCGGACGTGATCGTGATGTGCTGCTCTTTGCCTGTGCCGAGATCCTTTGCGGATACGTTCACGATGCCGTTCGCGTCGATATCGAAGGTAACTTCGATCTGCGGCACACCTCTGCGTGCTGGCGGGATTCCGTCCAGACGGAACTGGCCGAGAGACTTGTTGTCCTTCGCAAACTGACGCTCGCCCTGTACGACATGGATATCAACAGCGGTCTGATTGTCTGCAGCAGTGGAGAACACCTGGCTCTTCTTGGTCGGGATTGTCGTATTTCTCTCGATCAGCTTCGTCGCTACGCCGCCGAGCGTCTCGATGGACAGTGACAGCGGAGTGACATCCAGAAGAAGGATATCGCCTGCGCCGGCATCGCCCGCGAGCTTGCCGCCCTGAATGGAAGCGCCGAGTGCCACGCACTCATCCGGATTCAGACTCTTGTTCGGCTCATGTCCTGTAAGCTGTTTTACCTTATCCTGCACTGCCGGGATACGGGTGGAACCGCCTACCAGAAGCACCTTGGAGAGCTCGCTCGTGGAAAGTCCCGCGTCTCTTAACGCGTTCTGTACCGGAACAACCGTCATCTCAACCAGGTCATGGGTCAGCTCGTCAAATTTCGCTCTGGTCAGATCCATCTCGAAATGCTTCGGGCCTGTCTCGTTCGCCGTGATGAACGGAAGGTTGATGTTCGTCGTTGTAGAGGAAGAAAGTTCCTTCTTCGCCTTCTCAGCCGCCTCTTTCAGTCTCTGAAGCGCCATCTTGTCGTTGGAGAGGTCGATGCCCTCTTTCTTTTTAAAGTCAGCGATCATGTAGTCCGTGATCTTCTTGTCGAAATCGTCGCCGCCGAGACGGTTGTTGCCGTTTGTCGCAAGAACTTCGATGACGCCCTCGCCGATCTCGATGATGGAGACATCGAAAGTACCGCCGCCAAGGTCGTAAACCATGATCTTCTGCTCTTTCTCATTGTCAAGGCCGTATGCAAGCGCTGCCGCCGTCGGCTCGTTGATGATACGCTTTACATCAAGGCCCGCGATCTTGCCCGCGTCCTTTGTCGCCTGGCGCTGTGCGTCGTTGAAGTAAGCCGGAACCGTGATAACCGCCTCCGTCACCTTCTCGCCCAGATAGTTCTCAGCGTCCGCTTTCAGCTTCTGAAGGATCATGGCGGAAATCTCCTGCGGAGAATACTTCTTGCTGTCGATCGTCACACGGTAGTCGCTTCCCATATGCCTCTTGATTGAGGATACGGTTCTGTCCGCATTTGTGACTGCCTGACGCTTTGCCGGCTCTCCTACCAGACGCTCTCCGGTCTTTGTGAAGGCCACCACGGACGGAGTCGTTCTGGAACCTTCTGTATTTGTGATAACAACAGGCTTGCCGCCTTCCATAACTGCTACACAGCTGTTCGTTGTTCCTAAATCAATACCAATGATCTTGCTCATAATCAAGTCCTCCTTATAAAAACTGCTCTCTTATTTCTATGATGATGGAGTCAAAAGGTATTTTGCCCCCATGATGATAATCTGCATCCTGACCTGCGCTGCCGTCCGCGGTTCTGCGTTTCAGCTCCCTGCCTCTCCTGCCTTTTGCATGGAAACGCTCCGCAGAGTCTGCAGCTAATTTGCAACCTTCACCATGCTGTGTCTCACGACGCTGTCGTGATACAGATAACCTTTCTGGAATTCTTCAACTACTGTATTCTCCTCCGCTTCCTCATCCTCCACATGCATTACCGCGTTGTGGAAATTCGGGTCAAACGGTCTGCCGACCGCCTCGATCGGCTTCACGCCGATCCCTTCAAGCGTGGTAAGAAGCTGCCGGTAAACCTTTTCCATGCCCTGGACAAACGGGTCTTCCTTCTGCTCGTCTGTAAGTCCGCCAAGTCCGCGTTCAAAATTATCAATCGTCGGAAGAACCTTCTCAATCACGCTCTTCGCGCCGATCTCAAACATCGCGGCCTTCTCTTTTTCCGTCCGTTTGCGGAAATTATCGAACTCTGCCATCTGCCGCTGTACGCGGTCCGTCAGCTCTTCAATCTGGGTATCCCTCTTATCTTTCTTTTTCTTGAAAAAACTTCTCTTCGGAGTCTCACCGGCCGGATCTTCCGTCTCCGGATCCGCTTCTTCTGCGGCCTCCTCTGATTCGTTCTCTTCATCCGCCGGCTCTTCCCCGCCGGTATCAGTTTCCGGTTCCGGATCCACAACGGATTCTTCTGATTCGTCCGTCGCTTCCTGCTCCATGACGTCCTCTTTTCTGCTCTCCTCCACCGGTTATCTCCACCTTTCTGTCCTCTTTTCCTGTTCTCCGGCCAACCCGCATATCAGCACACTCTCCGCATCCATGCTTCTGTCCGCTGCAGGCGGCAGCGGCGCTCCATGGGAAACGGCCGGGTGCGGACTGTAAATGTCATCCCCGCCATGCGCCTCAAACATCATCAGCCTGTTATTTCCATATGACGGCTCCGCCGTCAGTCAACATCCTTTCTGAACAGATCGTCCAGCTGCGCTTTGAGCGTCTCGAGCGTTCCGACCACTTTCTCGTAGTCCATCCGCTTCGGGCCGATGATGCCGACTCTGCCGTACATCCCGTCTCCCAGCTCATACGTAGCCGTCACGACACTGCAGTCTCGCATTGTCGGAACCGGACTTTCCTGTCCGATGTAGACCTGAATTCCTGTCTCGTCGCTGACCTCTCCGCTGATCAGTCCGGCAAGATCCTCCTTTTCCTCGAAAGCCCGGATCAGCTCACGCGCTTTCTCGCTGCTGGAAAGCTCCGGATACTTGAAAATATTCGTCGCTCCGCTGGTATAGATCTCAACCTCTTCATGGCTCTGGATCGATTCTGCCACCGCGTCGAGGACGCGGCTCACAAGCTCGCTGTGAATCCCCGCCTGCTCTTTCAGCTTTGAGATCGTTCCGAGATTAATCTCTTCGATCGTCAGTCCATTCAAAGCGCTGTTCAGCAGGATATTCAACTCAAGTATCGTCTTCTGGTCCAGTCCATGCTCGATCTGCAGGATCTTGTTCCTCACGATATTCCCTTCCGCTACGATCACCGCCAGGATCTGAGACTCATCGACCACTGAGAGCTGAATGAACTTCAGCCTGGTCCTGTGATACTGGGGGCCTGAAATCATCGTCGCGTAATTCGTGTTCGTCGCGAGAACCCGGGCAAGCTGCTTGAGCAGCAGCTCCATCCTGTCCTGACGCTGTATCATCAGTTCCTTCATCTCTGTAAATTCGCGGTCCTTATCCTCCATCATGCGGTCCACGTAAAGACGGTAGCCTGCGTCCGAAGGAATCCTTCCCGCGGAAGTGTGAGGCTGAAGAATGTATCCCATTTCCTCCAGGTCCGACATTTCATTGCGAATAGTAGCGGAACTCAGATTCAGATCTGCATATTTGGAAATCGTACGCGAACCGACCGGCTCGCCCGTCTCCAGATAAGTCTTGATGATAGCTTTCAAGATTGCCCATTTCCTATCATCGAGTTGCATCTGAATTCCTCCTTCCTGTTTGCTGTTAGCACTCTATGACTCTGAGTGCTAACAGTTACTGTAGTTACTATAATACCCACTTCTGTTTTTGTCAATAACCTTTTCAAAAAAATTTCCATTTTCTTTCTTCTTTCTTTTTCCCTGTTTTCCGACTTTCATTTACAGCCATGCCCTCTCTCACGCTTTCTTTGCGCAAATCTCCGAAGCCATGCTCCGCTGTAAAACAGTTCCGCTGCCGGTTTCCGGCAATGTCCCGCGGGACGATAAACAGTAACATACGTCATCCGCCGTCGAATCAAAACGACAGATAAAGTTTGACATTATCGCAGATTATGATATAGTAGAGATTACCGCAGACAGGAAAATACAATCCGGGAAAGGGCTTATTATATGAAGAGAGGGACTCTAATTCCACTGATTATCACCATTACCGCGCTTTTGCTTCTGGTCCTGCTGACCATTTATCTGACCCTGAATTTCGGAGACGAAATCTTTTCCGACAGTGAGACGGAACTGACGGGCACCTTTTCTTTCCAGACGGAAGCTGCTGTTCAGCCGTCCGCAGCACAAGACACGAAATCAAGTCAGGGCTTCGTAAAAAACAATCCGCTTCCGGCCGCGCCCCATCTCTGCATCTGGGTTGGCGATTCCCGCACGCTCGGCATGATGCGCGCCGTCAAGGACGACTGCGTCTATATCGGAGCCGCTGGAGAAGGCTACGACTGGTTCACCTGGTACGGAGAGAGCGAAATGCGCGCCGCGATTTCCGAACATCCCGGCGCCCCTGTCATCTTCAATCTCGGCGTTAACGACTACGATAATATGGAACTGTACCTCGACCGCTATCAGTCCCTCGTCAGCGAGTTCTCCGACACCGATTTTTATTTTCTGTCCGTCAATCCGATTGACCCTGAGGCCAGCACGTTCATCTCCAACGAACAGATCACGGATTTCAACAATCATCTGAAGGAATACTTTCCGGATTCCTACATCGACAGCTATACTTACCTGCTGTCCAACGGAATTGTTCCCATCGACGGGATCCATTATGACAAAGAAGCGTACCAGATGCTGCATGACTTCGTGATGCAGCAGCTGGAGTAATCTTTTCATGATTCCTCAGATTTCATTCTTCCCACCATTTCCTGCAGAACATGTAAACTGAAAAAATCCCGCCAGCCTGTATGCTGACGGGAGATTTTTCTCTTATGCGCTCTGCAGGAATGCATTTATCATCCAAAGCCTGTTTTTAACCTCTCATTTAACCTTTACGGATCCCGTCTTTGACCAGTCTGAATACTGTGTTTTTCCATTCACTTTCTTATAAGCCCGCATCCGTACATAATAGGTTTTTCCTGACTTCAAATTCAAAAAGTCAACTGACTTCTTTTTGCCGCCCGGATATTTCATTTTCACACCATTGAAATTTTTCTGTCGTGAACACTGAATTTCATAGCTTCCCGCATTTTTAACCACATTCCATTTTACTGTCATTGTTTTTGATTTTTTACTGACTACTTTCAATAATTTCGGAGCTTTCAGATTTATCTTCCCCGTTGCGGGAATTTCTTCTGTCTTTGTTTTGCCGCATTTTTTGCAGGTATAAGTTTTCACACCTTTTTTTGTACCTGTTGGTTTTTTAGTCACTTTACCGGAATTCCACGTATGTCCGGTTGCCGGGATATCTTCCTTCTTTGTTTCACCGCAGACTGTACAGGTGTATGTTTTTGTACCTGATTTTGTACATGTGGCCTTTTTTGTGATTTCACCGGAATCCCAGCTGTGATCTGTATGCGGCTCCTCTTTCTCAGCAGTCTGGAAAACCCAGTCGTTTTCGCCTGAAAGTCCGACGAAAGGAATTCCGTCAACACTTATGCATCCCTCGTCAAACTGAACACGGTATTTTTTCTCATAGTCAAGCTGAACATTCGGGATCATAATTTCCCTGTCTTCTATTCTGATCTCATTAACATTATAATATCGGATATTTCCGGTATTCAGATCAACAAGTCTCACAGAGCCTTCATTTGCTTTCACAACACCGTCAAAATCTGCTATAAGACCATAATCCTCCGCCCCATATCTTTCGGGATCTACATTGTTTTCTCCGTTTTCCGGATGCGTATGCAGCACTGTCTCGTTTCCTGCTGTTTCCTTTCCTGAGCCATCAATCAGACTTGAGATTTCATCCTTGCTCAGGGAACCTCCGTTAAGCTGATCCGGACCGATATACGTTGCCGGGACACTGCCGTTGCACGCTGTCGTATTCAGTGAATAGCATGTTTCTATTGCAACAGCGGAACAGTAGCTGGTGATCCGGAACGCGGACGCTTTTCCCGTTGCAGCGTTCCCGGCCTTGCTTTCCGCTTTGATTGAATCGCACACATTAAAGCAGGAGCGTATTTTATTTAAATAATCATACCCCCAGACATCTTCACTGTATCCAATAATCCCGCCGGCATAGGAATCACCTCCGTTTTGCGCGCAGCTTTCCACATCTCCATAATTTACAGCCTTGGTAAACTGCAGCCATAACAGATCAATTTTGCCCACAATCCCACCGACGTAGCAGCCTATATCATTGTAAGTCCAGTTTTCTCCAGTTCCCTTTGCTTCTCCATATATTTTTCCATAATTTCTGCATTTTGTTAAATCAGTAGTAGCCAGCTTGCCGTATATTCCGCCGCATCCGACGCTGGAACCGAAGGACACTACGTTTACATTTCCATAATTATCACACTCTGAAGTTAAATCGCCTCCTGCGGGAGATGTACGGCCGCTCACTCCACCGCAGAGAACTTTATCAACTCCGGTTACATTGATATCTGCTCTGTTAACACAGTTCTCAACATTTCCGCTTCCGGCAATTCCACCGACATTTACCTCTTTCTCGGAGACAGTATCCTGTGTTCCTGAAACGGATATATTTCCGGTTACCGTGCAACCCGTTACAATGACTGCGTGTCCCACAACAGCTCCAATATAAGTGATATCTGAAGATGAGTATTCATTGTATTTTAACTCTATTTTTATATCGACATCCTTTAAATTAACATTTTTAATGATACCATAGCTCATACCAAACAAACCGACTGCTTCCGATTCATTTTTGTTTATATGAAGTCCGCTTATTGTTTTGTTATTTCCGTCAAAAACTCCCACAAACATGTCGCAGTATCCCTCATGGGAAGATATGGGCATCCAGCTTGCATAGGCTGACAAATCTATATCATTTTCCAGCACATAATATGCAGTAAGATCGTAACGGACCTCATCCAGCTGTTGGGCAGTCGTTACCCTGTAAGGATTTGATTCCGTCCCGTCTCCCGAACCGGAAAAGGCATTTGCTTTTGTATCTGCCGGTTCCGCGCTGACTTCACTCTCCAGGAGATCAACTGAAATATCCTCCGCGAGTTCAGCTTCTGACTCCGGCTCAGCCACACCGGTTTCATCCGTAAAAACGTCGTCGATGATAATTTCATTGTCTGTAGCTTCCGCAGGCTGTTCCGGCTCCAAAAGAAATTCTTCCGCCTCCATCGCCGCCCCGAAAACCGGTACAGAATCAGCAGTTTCATCCGGAACAGCCGTTTCAAATCCTGCCGCTTCGCTCTCCTCCTCCAGGACAGTCGATATTCCGGCTGTTGTTTCCATCTCCTGGGCAAAGGCAGCCTGTCCGCTGCCCGCGATCATTGTCACAGACAGTAACAAAATTGTAAAACATCTCTTTTTCATTGCACCCATTCCCTTTCCTGTAAATTTTATTTTTCATCAGGCTTCCATGCCTGTGCCGCTGCCGGCATCAGATACGGAAGCCGATTACTCAGTTTTTTATTTTACCTTTCCAGACACCTTCACTGCGCTCCACGCTCCGTTCATTCTCTTTCCGTTGATTGTGGTATACGCTCTTATCCTGACCTGGTACTTCTTCCCTCTCATAAGGCTCTTAATTACCTTCTTCGTTGAGGATGCGTTCACGCTCTTCCAGCTGCTTTTTCCCCTTTCACGGTACTGGATCTGGTATTCTGCCCCGGCCTGCTTCTTTACAGTCACCGTTATTTTCTTCTTCCCGGCCTTTATACTCTTAAGTTTCGCTTTCGCGGGTACCACATAGAAATTTTTTACCTATCTTTCCATATATCCGCCAATTTCCTCCATGACTGGTTGCTTCAGCCCAATTTTATTTATCATTTTGCTGTCAATAAAATTTTTTCATAACTTTATTTAAGCTATCTATTCGCTTTCCCAGATCTTCCAGATCTTCCTTTGTTTCTGGAAATTCGCACAAAAAGCTTCCTACTTTCCAGTTAAATTTATCACATACACTAGCCAGCGAAGAAAAAAATTGTGATTTCAAACAATCATTTTTTTGTTTTTCTATTTCTTTTTTGCCTCCTTCTTTCAGGCCTTTCATGAATTTTTTAACCACTTTATCTGAATAGTTTTGAGAAGGCGTATATATAACTTCCCATGTCTTTCCTGTAGAATTTTTATAAATCAGTTTTCCATAAGCACACAATCCAAATCCTGTCAGGTCCCCTGACACAGTCCCAATTTCATAACCATTATTCTTTTTTACCACAGCTGGCAGGGTAAAACTACTTTTTGTAAAGGTGGCAATCCCTTTCATGGAGTCATAGAAACCTTCCAATAGATCAGTTGATTTATATGCTTTACTGTAAATAATTGTAAACAAAACATCTCGCATTGCTTGTTCTACCGCGGCTTTTTTCTTTCCTACCCATGAAAAAGTAAACATATCATCGAAATCTTCTTTGGATGGCGTCTCCTCATACTCAAACTGCATCTTCTTTATCTGACATTTTCCAGACAATTTTAGATTCTTCAGATCAATCATACAGACATCCAGTAAAGCGATCTTACAATCCTTTCCTCCTTTTACTTTTTGAACTTTACTTCCTGTCAATTTTATAGTATTTTTTCCGGAGGCGCAAAAATTTTTTTTCAAGTTTACATTTCCTGCAACCCAAATAGTTCCTTGATTCAGAATATTCATGGAAAGGTAATTGGATTCAAAGGTAAAATCCTTTCCAACAGTAATAACAGAGTCTTTCTGCATTTCAATACTTCCAGCAGAAGCAACCTTCAAATTCCCTTCGGAGATCAATTCACTGTCTTTTAATAAATTAACATTTGCATTTATCGTCACCGTTTTTGCTTTTATTATCATTGCTGATGTTTTTTTATTTTTTCTTCCTAATAGAGTCAGAGGCTTATCAATCACAAGCGGACCATCAAGCTCATACGTTTTTATTTTTAATGTTCCTCCATTATAATAATATTTACCTTTTTTCTTTATAAAATTTCCTTCTACAGGCTTATTGTTATCAGGTTTATTGTTATCATCTTTATCCGTATCCTTCTCCCCAACAGCAAATGGAATATTATTCTCTTTTGCATAAGTTTCAGCATAAGATCCGGATACTCCATATATCATAAAGTCCGTACATCCATCAAATGCATAGGAACTTATCTCTTTCACACTACTTGGGATCATGACTTTTTTTATGCTCTTACAATTATACAGGGCATAAGAAGGGATCGTTGTCATCCCGCTCTCAAAGGTTACCGTTTCCAGGTTCAGGCATCTGGAAAATGCAGAATCCATCCCATGATCCATGGAAGTCACACTCTTGGGTACCGTAATGCTTGTGATGTAGGGGCTGGTAAAAACGTCACATCCAATGTATTCCAGGTTGCCCGGCAGGGTGATATCCTTGAGGCTGTTGCAGTCTTCAAAGGCATAATGTTCTATGCTCAGGGTGTTCCCCATGTTTATGCTGCTCTTGTTAAAAATCACTTCTTCAAGGCCGGTACAGCCTCTGAACGCCGAATTTCCTATTGATGTCAGGGAAGCCGGCAGGCTGACTGAGGTAAGGCCGGTACAGGCCTCAAACGCCGAGCTCCCTATTGATGTCAGGGAGGCCGGCAGGTCAATTGCCCCCTGTCCGCCAGTGCAGCCATAAAATGCACAGGATCCTATCTCCGTCACGCTCTCCGGGATGATGGTCTTCTTTACACTTTTACAGTTGTACAGGGCATAAGAAGGGATCGTTGTCATCCCGCTCTCAAAGGTTACCGTTTCCAGGTTCAGGCATCTGGAAAATGCAGAATCCATCCCATGATCCATGGAAGTCACACTCTTGGGTACCGTAATGCTTGTGATGTAGGGGCTGGTAAAAACGTCACATCCAATGTATTCCAGGTTGCCCGGCAGGGTGATATCCTTGAGGCTGTTGCAGTCTTCAAAGGCATAATGTTCTATGCTCAGGGTGTTCCCCATGTTTATGCTGCTCTTGTTAAAAATCACTTCTTCAAGGCCGGTACAGCCTCTGAACGCCGAATTTCCTATTGATGTCAGGGAAGCCGGCAGGCTGACTGAGGTAAGGCTGGTACAATCGCTAAACGCAGAACTCCCAATTTCCGTAACGGTATATCCTCCGATAGAAGATGGAATGTCTAGGGAAGAAGCGCTTCCTGTATATTTTGTAATAACCGCATTATTACCGGAAACGAAATAAGTATAATCTCCGGAAGTCAGATCAGAAGCTGCCGCAACCGAATTGTAATTTGCGTCCTGTATCTCCAGTTCTTCAGTTTCTTCTTCTGGAATGTCTTTCGTCTCAATTTCTGTTATGATATTGCTTTCTTCTCCTGTTATCGTCTTTGCCTGTTCATCCGGATTTTCTCCCACTTTTATTTCTGATCCGGGATCTCCAGTCACATCCTCATTTCCCACAATTTCTATTCCAGATATGTCTGCCTCAGATTCAGAATTCATAGTTTCCGTCTCTGATATGCCTCCACTGACAGCATTCCCGTAACTGCTGCTTTCGGCATTGTCTTCAATAACAAGAATCTCTTCATCGGCCGCGGCGGGAACACCTGATAAATTCAACAGCATAGCTGACGCCAGTATAAATGCCGTACAGTTTTTAATTATGTGTTTCTTTCTTTTCCATTTCATTTCGTTTCCTCCCTCATTTCTGTATATTTTTTCATACACAATCGGAAAATTCTTCAGGTTTTCAGGTAACTCAAACCATATTTTCCCTGTATATTTTTTGATTCTATCCTCCCCCAGCCTCCTTGTCAACCTTTGACTGCTTATTTACAATAGCAATTTTATATTTTGCATTTTTTTAATACTGCTGCCGTGGAAGAAAGTGAAAATTTGACTTCAATTCTATCTCCCTGCATAAAGTTCCTGCTGTTGTTAATAACTGATTTTATATATGATCATTATTAATAAGAGAACTGAGAATAAGAAAAATGTTTAAGAAAAGGTTATAATGAAATTAATAAGTTAATCGCAGATAACTGCCTGGATGATCTGAAACATTCCGTTATGACAGATCATTCCAGGAACAGTTTCTGATAATATTTTATGCCCCTATCGGATTTTTGTCATGGTTTTCCATACGGTTCCGGTATCCAAAAGAAAAAACTGAATGAAATCAGGGAACCTGTATAGAATTTCCCCAGATCTTCAAAAGAGCCTGATCCACGCGATATACGCTCAATGTCTTTGCAATCACATCTTTGCTGTAATCTGTCTGTGACACGGCAGGATACTTTGCAACGTCCCATGCCATTCCGCTCATGCCGCAGTAAGAAGTCCGGCCCAACAGAAAAAAGGTAGGATAAATGTCACCAAAATATTGTGTATCCGTGGCGTTTCCCTGGGGATCTATAATATACCATTTACCATCTACCTGCACCATACACCACTGATGACTGGGATTGTATGACTCGCTGTTAGCTCTCACATACCAGCATGGAATGTTCATTGCATCACACAAAGCCTTAAATCCTTTTGAATAACCTGAACACTGAGCTTCGTGTTTTCCCTGCGCATTTTTGTAAACAAGCGCACCCCAGGCAGTGTGCACTCCGTTTTTGCTGCCGTCCTCCGCATAGACACAGGTAGCGCTCATGTAGTTCTGGGCAATGAAAAGCTTTTCTATAACACTCATATCAGAAGTAATGTATTTGTTAAAAAAATATGTAACAGCAGCCTGTACTTCCTTTCTCTGTTTTTCTGTCAGCCCTGCGCCGTAAACACTGCTGGAACTGTAATCTCCTTTTCCGGGAAGAACCGTCACATTAGAAAAAGTGACCTTTTTCCCGACAGTATCCCATCTGGAATATATCTGTTTGTCGTCAGCTTTCTGATAGGCTTTCACGATATAATAATAAGTGGTATTTGCCGCTACCTTTTCATCGTAACAATAAAGCTGATTTTCTCCTTCTACTGAGGCAACCCCGGCCCATTTTGTACCTGTACGCCGGTATACAAGATAGCCGTCGGCAGCCGGAGTCTTTGACCATTTTATCAACGCTTTTCCAGAACCCACAAGAGAAACGCTTGTGATCTTCGGAATTTTCAAAGCGGGAGCTTTTACAGATACTCCGGTCTGGTTATAGATTTTTAAAGCTTTACGAGGTACTGCATAAACGTCTACGTCCGGTATATCACTCCGGTTGCAATAATATGTCACACTCGTCTTATTTCCGTTGACGGCTCCTATAAGTGCACCGTCCTGATAAATAAGATAACAATTGATTTTTCCACTCGGTTTTTGCCATGTTCTTGTCACATATCCTGAAGAAAGTGAGGTGCTCCCTGTCAGAAAAATCAGATCATATTTTTTTACTCCGGATATTGTATACGTATAACTAGTATTGGCCCTTGTGGTTTTATCTATATATGATTGACGCTTCGTCTTTCCGGCATCCATGAAATCGATAAGCGTATAAGTCTTTTCAGATTTTTTCTTTCGAAAAATCGCATAAATATCTGCATTTTTTGAATCATTTTTCCATATTGCTTTTACATAACCATTTTTTGTCTGAATTGCCTTAACCAGTTTTACTTCTGTTCCTTTTGCGGACGCCAGAACAGGGTATGTCAGAAAAACACAACATAATAAAAACAATACAAATAATTTCTTCTTTATAATTTTCATATGGATTTTCCCCTCTGTAGTTATTCAAGTAGCACAACGAGTTAATTTATTCAATCAATACACCGGTCTTGCTGTTGAATGTATATTCCACCCCTTTGATTTTCTTTGTTCCGGTGACGCGCACGCCATTCTTATTCAGATAATACTGTTTCTTTCCAATCTTCAGCCAGCCTGTCTGCATGATTCCGCTTTCCTTGTCCAGATAATAATATTTCTTCCCGATCTTCAGCCAGCCTGTCTGCATGACGCCGCTGCAGTCCATATAATATTTATTGTTCTTCACTGTGAGCCAGCCTGTCGCCATGACCCCTGTCGTCTT
This sequence comes from uncultured Lachnospiraceae bacterium, assembly GCA_947588845.1. GTDB lineage: Bacteria > Bacillota > Clostridia > Lachnospirales > Lachnospiraceae > Choladousia. The sequence continues at coordinate 1,242 of CANQAR010000121.1, read as the reverse complement.
GTCGAAATAATATTTATTTCCGTTCTTTTTCAGCCAGCCTGTTTTCATTGCCCCGCTGCTGTTGAAAAAATAACGTTTTTTACCGATAGTGGCCCATCCTGTTATACGATATCCGTTCGCATCAAAAAAATAGCGTTTTCCGTCAATTGTCTTGAAAGCTTTCTTTAGTATCTGCCCGTCTTCCTGCACATACCAGTAATGCTTCCCATCTGTCTTCCATCCGGGTTCCGTGGTAGTGGTACTGCCGCCGGAGCTTTCCGCCTTTTCTCTTGGCTCAATCAGTAAAGAATAGTCTACATAGCAGTAATCAAGATCAACCGCCGCGGAGATTCCCTTAACTTTCCCTGTGCTGCTGTACTGCCACATGGTAAACGGCCTGAGAGACGGCTCAACCGGCGACCATCTTGCAACCCATTTATCATACATGGTAAGACGACTCAGATCCATGCTTGCGTTGAACCAGCTTTCGCTTGCGTAGATCATTGGATAATAGCCCGCCTCCGCAATAACCTGCAGAAAAGCAATCGTAATATCTGTACGCTCCTTCGTCGTCAGCTTCATCTGCGTTGGATCCTCGATGTCAAACGCAACCGGATAGGAAATCTTGTATCCGTCGATCTGATCCAGTACGTACTGTGCTTCAGCTCTCGCCTGCGTTTCTGTCAGCGCCATTGAATACAGATACACTCCGACTTTAATATTCTGACTGAGAGCTCCGGCAATATTGACTTTAAAGTATGGATCCGGCTGCGGCACATTCCCATTCAGGCGTCCCAGTCCGAGCATCACAAATTCAATACCGTCCTCCTTAACTTCGGCCCAGTTGACCGATCCCTGCCAGCGTGAAACATCAATTCCCTTCGCCAGATAACTCGCCGCACTCACCTTTTGCGGTTTTACAAACAATGCCCCAAGAAAAATTCCCGCAAACAACAAAAGCAGCAGCCCTCTGTGTCTGATTATCCGTTGCTCTCTCATTTTCTTTTCTCCCCACTTTCTTTTTATTTCCGCAGGCAATGAGCCGCCACATGCATGTGGCTGGCGTTGCCGCAAGAATCAAATACCCCGCTGCAGGCAACGGGGTATTTGGTTTTCACGGACAATAAACTGTCTTTTTGATTTTATTCTCCATGAGGATATTTGTCAATATCTGTCAGAACAAACACCAGGATAAACGCATGAACGGAATCCGACTTTAGTTTGCGTTTATTTTTCATTTATTCCGTCAATAGACAATATCAC
>CANQAR010000120.1 GCA_947588845.1 uncultured Lachnospiraceae bacterium | reverse complement strand
AAAAAGAAAATTAAAAATTTGGCCTTGCGCGCCGGAAAAAAGTGTGTTAGGATAACTGCGTTAAGAAAGGCAAGGAAGGAGACTCTGCTTTACGGAGCTTGACAGGAATTCGGCATCACCGACTGAGAGTGCTGATGAAGCGATGGAAGCGCCAGGGAACACTCCGGAGCTGACTGTTCGATACCGCGGCTGTGCGCCGGGGAGGTAGGGCAGTACGTGGGCGCGCGTTAAGCGCATAAGAGGGGCAGACGAAGGTGTCTGCAATGCGGGTGGTACCGCGGATATAATGATTTATCCGTCCCGGAATGTCGTAGTGATGTTCCGGGATTTTCTATGTCCTTTTGGAGGTTTTTGAAGGAAAAGAGAATTATGACGAGGTGAGTGGAGCTGTCGGCAGACGGCTCCGCTTTACTGTAAGAATCTTTTGACAGAAAATCCCGGAACCGGAAAAAGGCTGATATGCCGCACGCAGGAGGTTAAATTATGGAATTTTTATCAGGTGTAAGAAAAAAAGAAACAATGGAGCTGAAAGAGCTCCTCACAGGGGAAATGACAGGGAAAGAAGTCCGTGTGAACGGCTTTATCCACAGCATACGCGACATGGGCGACGTCGCGTTTGTCGTGCTCAGAAAGAGAGAGGGACTGCTCCAGTGCGTGCTGGAGGAAGGAACAGAGGGTCTTTCCGTAAAAAATCTGCGGGAAGAGCAGACGGTATGCGTGACAGGTATTCTTGAGGAGGATGAGCGCGCGCCGCATGGAATTGAGATTCGAATCCGTGGGATTCAGGTGCTTTCGACGCCGAGCGAGCCGCTGCCGCTGCCGGCGGGCAAATGGAAGCTCTCGACCTCTCTTGAGGCAAAGCTGAATTACCGCAGCGCATCCCTGCGCAACATCCGGGAGCGCGCGAAATTCAGACTCCAGGAGGGAATCACAAGAGGGTTCCGTGATTTTCTGTACAGCCAGGGATTTACGGAGATTCACACGCCGAAGATCGGGGCGAAAGGAGCGGAGGGCGGTTCCAACATGTTCCGCCTCGAATATTTCCACCATCCGGCTGTACTCGCGCAGAGCCCGCAGTTCTATAAACAGATGATGGTCGGCGTCTTTGACCGCGTGTTTGAGACGGCTCCGGTTTTCCGTGCCGAGAAACACAACACGAAGCGTCATCTGAACGAATACACAAGTCTTGATTTTGAGATGGGATATATCGACAGCTTTGAGGATATCATGGCAATGGAGACAGGATTTCTGCAGTACACGATGAAGCTGCTTGAGGAAGAGTATGCCGAAGAACTGCGGATTCTGGATGTGAAGCTTCCGAAGACGGATCAGATCCCCTGTGTCCGCTTTGCAAGGGCAAAAGAGCTGGTCGCGGAAAAATATAACCGGAAAATCCGCAACCCGTTCGATCTCGAACCGGAAGAGGAAGTGCTGATCGGGCAGTATTTTAAGGAAGAGTATGACGCGGACTTTGTCTTTGTCACACATTATCCGTCAAAGAAGCGTCCGTTCTATGCGATGGATGATCCGGAGGATACGAGATACACGCTGAGCTTCGACCTGCTGTTCCATGGTCTTGAGATAACGACTGGCGGTCAGCGTATCCATGAGTACCAGATGCTCAGCGACAAGATCGAGGCCAGAGGAATGACGGAAGAGGGAATGGAACAGTACCTTGGCGCGTTTAAGTATGGCATGCCGCCGCATGGAGGACTGGGAATCGGTCTGGAACGTCTGACGATGAAACTGGTCGGGGAGGATAACGTGAGGGAGACGACGCTGTTCCCGCGCGATCTGTCCCGCCTGGAACCGTAAAAAATTTGGAGGAAATGACAGCTTTTACGCGGCAGTTCGGCAGAAGGTCTCTGCATGTGTGGCAGGATAAAAAGAATGCTGCGGTGAATAGAAGAGGCGGACGGAATCTGCAGTGAAAAATGACGCTGTGGTTTCGGGTTCGTACAGAGAAAGCGATCAGAGATCTGGCAAAAGACAGCGGATGGAAAGAACACAGTGTTCTATGTTCGTACAGGGAAAGTGATCGGAGATCTGGATGACAGAGGAAGGAGGAGACTGCAATGGCAAATATCATCAGTGACGAGACGATGGAGTACGTCGGGATCCTGGCGAAGCTTGAGCTTTCGGATGAGCAGAAGGAGCAGGCAAAAAAGGATATGGCGCGCATGCTGGATTATATCGATATGCTGAACGAACTGGATACTTCCGGCGTAGAGCCGATGTCCCATGTGTTCCCGGTGAACAACGTGTTCCGGGAGGACGAGGTGACGAACGGTGATGAGCGTGAGACGATCCTGAAAAATGCTCCGGCAAAGAAGGATGGTTCCTTTATGGTGCCGAAGACGGTGGAATGAGAGAGGGGAAAGAAAGAATGATCATGCAGACAGCCAGTATGACTGCCCTGGAGCTGGGCAGAAAGATCAGACAGCGGGAGATCTCCGCTGCTGAGGCGGTGGAAGCGTCGCTTGCGCAGATCGAGGCGGCGGAACCGTCTCTGAACTGTTTTGTGACAGTGGACGGCGAAGGAGCGCGGGCAAAGGCAGAGAAAATACAGAAGGCAATTGACGATGGCACGCTTACGGGACCGCTTGCCGGGGTTCCGGTCGGAATCAAGGACAATATGTGCACCGAAGGACTGCTCACGACCTGCAGCTCAAAGATTTTATATAATTTCAAACCAACCTACACAGCGGAGGCGGTTCTGAATCTTGAGAGAGCGGGGGCCATTATCGTCGGAAAGACCAATATGGATGAATTTGCGATGGGGAGCACAACGGAGACTTCCGCGTTCGGCGTTACGCGCAATCCGTGGAATACGGAGCACGTCCCGGGCGGTTCGTCAGGCGGTTCCTGCGCGGCTGTCGCGGCAGGCGAGGTGCCGTACGCGCTCGGTTCCGATACAGGCGGTTCGATCCGCCAGCCGAGCTCATTCTGCGGCGTCACAGGATTGAAACCGACCTATGGCACGGTTTCGCGGTACGGTCTGATCGCCTACGGGTCATCGCTTGACCAGATTGGGCCGATCGCGAAGGATGTCTCGGACTGCGCGGCGATTCTTGAGACGATCGCTTCCTACGACAGAAAGGACAGCACCTCTGTGAAGCGTACGGACTGTGATTTCACTTCGGCGCTTGTCGATGACGTTAAAGGGCTGAAGATCGGGATTCCGTCCGACTATCTGGCAGCAGGACTGGATGAGGAAGTAAAGACGGCGATCCTGAAGGCCGCCGATGTACTGAAATCAAAGGGCGCGCAGGTGGAGGAATTTGATCTCAGTCTCGTCGAGTACGCGATTCCGGCGTATTATGTGATCGCTTCCGCAGAAGCCAGCTCAAATCTTTCGAGATTCGACGGCGTCAAGTACGGCTACCGCGCAGAGCAGTACGAGGGACTGCACAGCATGTACAAGAGAAGCCGTTCCGAGGGCTTTGGCGAGGAAGTAAAGCGCAGGATCATGCTTGGCTCCTTCGTCCTGAGTTCCGGTTACTATGACGCGTATTATCTGAAAGCGCTCCGCACGAAGGCGCTGATCAAGCAGGCGTTTGACCGCGCGTTTGAGAAATATGACGTGATTCTCGGGCCGGCCGCTCCGACGACGGCTCCGAAGCTCGGAGAAAGCCTTGCAGATCCGATCAAAATGTACCTGGGCGACATCTACACGATTTCCGTAAACCTTGCGGGGCTTCCGGGAATGACAGTGCCGTGCGGCATGGACTCAAAGGGGCTGCCGGTCGGCGTTCAGCTGATCGGGGATTGCTTCCAGGAGAAGAAGATTATCCGCGCCGCGTACGCGTACGAGCAGGGGCGCGGCCCGTGGGAGCTTCCGGCGGCCATGCGTTTTGCCAGGGCGGCAGGCGGCGGAGAAAAGGACGGTCCAAAGACCAGTGCGGGACAAACAGGCGGGAATGAAACAAACTGCGCAGGAAAAGCGGATGAACATGTTTCTGCGGCAGCAGGGAAGGGAGGAATCTGAGATGGCAAAACAGTATGAGACAGTCATTGGTCTTGAGGTTCATGTGGAGCTTGCGACAAAGACAAAGATATTCTGCGGCTGTTCCACCGCGTTCGGCGGAGCGCCGAATACCCATACGTGTCCGGTGTGCACCGGAATGCCGGGTTCTCTCCCTGTATTGAATAAGAAAGTCGTGGAACTGGCCATGGCGGTCGGTCTTGCGACGAACTGCAAGATTCATCAGTTCTGCAAATTTGACCGCAAGAATTATTTTTATCCGGACAATCCGCAGAATTACCAGATTTCTCAACTTTATCTGCCGATCTGTTACGAGGGCGGCATTGAGATCGAGACGCCCGCCGGGAAAAAGGTGGTCGGCATCCATGAGATCCACATGGAGGAGGATGCCGGAAAGCTGATCCACGACGAGTGGGAAGACTGCTCGTTAGTTGACTATAACCGAAGCGGGGTTCCACTGATCGAGATTGTTTCCGAGCCGGACATGAGAAGCGCGGATGAAGTCATCGCCTATCTCGACAAGCTGCGCCTGATCATTCAGTATCTCGGCGCGTCCGACTGCAAGCTGCAGGAAGGGTCGATGCGTGCCGACGTCAACCTTTCGGTGCGCGAGGCGGGAGCGAAAGAGTTCGGGACAAGAACTGAGATGAAGAATCTGAATTCCTTTAAGGCGATTGCGCGCGCGATCGAGGGAGAGCGCGCCCGTCAGATCGAGCTTCTCGAGGAAGGGAAAAAGGTCATTCAGGAGACGCGCCGCTGGGATGACAACAAGGAATCTTCCTACCCGATGCGTTCCAAGGAGGACGCGCAGGATTACCGTTATTTCCCGGATCCGGATCTTGTGCCGGTCATCATCAGCGATGAGTGGCTGGAGGAGATCCGAAGCCGTCAGCCGGAGCTGCGGACGGAGAAGCTGCTGCGCTACAAAACCGAGTTTGACATACCGGACTACGACGCGGGGATTCTGACCGGTTCGAAGCGCATGGCGGACATCTTTGAGGAGACGACCGCAATCTGCGGCAAACCGAAAAAAGTGTCGAACTGGCTCATGGGAGAGACGCTCCGTCTCTTAAAAGAAGAAGGGATGGAACCGGAGGAGCTTTCCTTCTCGCCGGAAAACCTTGCAAAGCTGATTGGCCTGACCGAGGACGGAACGATCAATCAAACGGTGGCGAAGGAAGTATTTGAAAAGATTTTCCGCGAGGATATCGATCCGGTAGTTTATGTTGAGGAGCACGGACTGAAAACCGTTAACGATGAAGGAGAACTGCGCCGTGTCGTGGAGGAAGTGATTGCGAATAATCCGCAGTCGGTCAGCGATTACCGCGGCGGGAAGAAGAAAGCGCTTGGTTTCCTTGTCGGGCAGACAATGAAGGCCATGAAAGGAAAGGCGGATCCGGGGGCCGTCAACCGGATGCTCGCGGAGCTGCTTTCCGAGGCCTGATTGCTGAAGTTCATTCATTTCTTTGCAGGCTGATCATGGGGGCAAAATTTCTTCTGACCCCAGCATCATCATATTTAAAGATACGGGGCTGCCGCAAAATATCTGCGGCAGCCCCGTATCTTACAGGTATAGGGAATGACAAAGGATTTTTGCTTTGGTTGTTCCCTGCGCCGAATAAAAATAAACTTGTTTCTTGCGCTTAAGAGCGGTATAATCAAGGCAGGCTGACAGAAGAGCCGATTTAAGATTCACGCTGCGTGAGTTTCGCCTGTTATCGCAGCGTTCGTCAAATGTCCATGCAGGTATGACTGCAGGGTTCATTGTCTGCAAAAACAAATGAAAAATTCTCCCCGTGCGGGAGCGGGAACTGAAAAAGATCGATGATACGGGGTGGACGGTATGAACAAAAAATTGTGGAAGATGGGAGCAGGTTTTCTGGCGTTTATCAGCCTGATGTATCTGACGGGCTGTTCGCGCAGCGTTCTGAATTACCAGATTGCGGAGAGCATCGGCACGCTTGGAAAATATGAGAACAATGAGCCGGTGGAGACGCCGAAGATGAGAATGCAGCGTGAACAAAGGGAACAGGAATCGGAAGAAGAACAGGAACTGCTCGATATTCTTGCGCAGGCGGATCAGATTGCGCTCGGCTATGAATATGATCGGGCGATCAGCTTTCTTCAGGATTCTGAGATTGACAGGAGCGATGAACGTGTTACAGCCGCAATTGCGGACTATGAGAGCAGGAAAAACGAGCTGAAGGAATATAGAGGCAGTATCCCGCATCTCAGCTTTTCCAATCTGATTGTGGATCCGGCGCGCGCCGCGGGAGAAGGCTATGGAGATCTGATGATCACGCAGAGTGAGTTTGAGAAGATCCTGAACGGCCTTTACGAGAACGGGTATCTTTTGGTCGATATTCACAGCCTTGTAAAGATAGTGGAAGACGACCAGGGCAAAAAGACATTTGCAGAGGCCGGTCCGAAGGTGCCGGAAGGCAAGAAGCCGCTGATTTTGTCGATTGACAATCTGAATTATGATGGAATTCAGAATGGAAAAGGAATCGCGACCAGGCTTGTCCTGAATGATGACGGGGAGGTAAAGGCGCTTTACACGGATGAAGGAGGCCATGACCTGACCGGAGATTATGATGTGATTCCCGTCCTGGAAGCTTTTATTGAGGAACATCCGGATTTTTCCTTTCAGGGAGCGAAAGGGATTGTCGGTATCTCCGGCGCTCACGGAGCGTTCGGTTATGCGGTGGAGGAAAGCGGAAACGCCGATTATTCGGAAAACAGGAGGGCTGTCCGCCATATTGCGGAGGCGCTGGTTGAGACGGGCTGGACGCTTGCGTGCGAAAGCTACAGCTATGACAATCTGACAAATTATTCGTTTGACCAGCTGACCCAGGATATTACGCGCTGGGAGACGGTGATCGGGGAGCTGACCGGGAAAGTGGACACGCTGATTTTCCCGTACGGTTCCGAAATCGATTACGCAAGTGAGAAGGCTGTGTGGCTGACAAACAAGGGATATGTATTTCTGCTCGGACTGTGGGCCGATCAGGATTTCCGTGAAGTGACCGATACCTACATGAGGCAGACAAGGCGCATGATTAACGGCTATGCTTTAAGAAACAGTCCTGCTTCTCTGGCGGATTTCTTTGAGGTCGATTCGGTCATCGATGAGAGCAGATAGCAGTCCATGGAACAGAATCTGAAATGGGAGCAGATAGTAGTCCATGGAACAGAATCTGAAAACGAAACAAGAAAATACTGACTTACAAAGGAGCGTTCGTATGTTGTACGTGATAAAAAAAGACGGGACACATGAAGAGTTTAATGTCCAGAAGATCATTGTCGCGGTGAACAAATCCGCGGCGCGCATTCTGTATCAGTTTTCTGAAGATGAGCTCAGATTTCTCTGTGATTTTGCAAAGGATAAGGCGGAATCCCTCGGCAAGGAAGGGATCACGATCCAGGAAATGCATAACATCGTCGAGGGAGCGCTCGAGGCGGTGAACCCGGCGGTTGCCAAGAGCTACCGGGATTACCGGAATTATAAGCTGGATTTTATCCATATGATGGACGACGTTTACACGAAAAGCCAGTCAATCCGCTATATTGGAGACAAGAGCAACGCGAACACGGACAGCGCTCTGGTGGCGACAAAGCGGAGCCTGATCTTCAACGAGCTGAACAAGGAACTCTACCGGAAATTTTTTATGACCCGCGATGAACTGCAGGCATGCAAGGACGGATACATTTATATCCATGACCAGTCAGCGAGGCTCGATACGATGAACTGCTGTCTGTTCGATATTGCCTCCGTCCTTTCCGGCGGGTTTGAGATGGGAAATGTCTGGTACAATGAGCCCAAGACGCTCGATACCGCGTTTGACGTCATGGGCGACATCATTCTGAGCACGGCGGCGCAGCAGTATGGCGGCTTTACAGTGCCGGAAGTGGACAAAGTGCTCGCCCCGTACGCGAAAAAGAGTTTTGTCAAATATCAGGAAGAGTTTAAAAAGTATGCCTCTCCGTCGTGGGAAGGCGTCGAAGAGACAGCGGCCAGGTACGCCATGGACAAGGTGCGCAGGGACTGCGACCAGGGATGGCAGGGAATCGAGTACAAGCTGAACACGGTCGGGTCCTCACGCGGAGATTATCCGTTTGTGACGGTGACGCTCGGACTGGGGCAGTCTGATTTTGAGCGGATGATCTCAATCTCTCTGCTTGACGTGCACCGCGGCGGCCAGGGCAGGCCGGGCAACCGCAAACCGGTGCTGTTCCCGAAGATCGTGTTCCTTTACGATGAGAACCTGCATGGACCTGGAGGCGCGTGCGAGGATGTTTTCGAGGCGGGGATTCAGTGTTCCTCAAAGACGATGTATCCGGACTGGCTTTCTCTGACCGGGGAAGGCTATATTGCCAGTATGTACAAGAAGTACGGCAAGGTTATCAGTCCGATGGGCTGCCGCGCGTTCCTCAGTCCCTGGTATGAGCGGGGAGGGATGGAGCCTGCGGATGACAAGGATGTCCCGGTGTTTGTCGGCCGCTTCAACGTGGGTGCGGTCAGTCTTCATCTTCCGATGATTCTGGCAAAGTCCCGCGCGGAGAGCCGCGACTTTTATGAGGTACTGGATTATTACCTCGAGATGATCCGCAAACTTCATATCAGGACGTATGATTATCTCGGGGAGATGCGCGCGTCGACGAATCCGCTCGCCTACTGCGAGGGCGGTTTTTATGGCGGAAGGCTCCAGCCTGGAGAAAAAATCAAAAAACTGCTGAAGCCGATGACTTCCTCGTTCGGCATCACGGCGCTGAATGAGCTGCAGGAGCTCTACAACGGAAAATCCATCGCGCAGGACGGGCAGTTTGCGCTGGAAGTTCTGAAATATATCAACGACAAGGTGGCGGAATTCAAGAAGGAGGACGGCTGGCTGTACGCGATTTACGGCACGCCTGCAGAATCGCTTTGCGGACTTCAGGTTGAGCAGTTCCGCAAAAAATACGGAATTGTCGCAAATGTCTCCGACCGGCCGTATGTGAGCAACAGCTTCCACTGCCATGTGACGGAGGATATCACGCCGATCGAGAAGCAGGATCTCGAAGGAAGATTCTGGGAATTGTGCAATGGAGGAAAAATCCAGTATGTACGTTACCCGATTGATTATAATATAGATGCGATCAAAAGTCTCGTGCGCCGCGCGATGGATCTCGGCTACTATGAGGGCGTCAACCTGTCTCTGGCCTACTGCGACGACTGTGGTCATCAGGAACTTGAGATGGATGTCTGTCCGGTCTGCGGTTCCCGGAATCTTACAAAGATCGACCGCATGAACGGGTATCTGTCCTACAGCCGCGTGCATGGCGACACACGGCTGAATGAGGCGAAGATGGCGGAGATCGCGGAGCGGAAATCCATGTAAAAATACCAGAGTCAAAAAGTATCAAAAATGTAAAGAAAAATTAAAAGATATTTAAAAATTCAGAACAGTACTTGCCAGAATTGGACAGACATGATATGATAATAACACAATTTTGCATACAGAATATTTGTGAGAATATCTGTGGGAGTATAGGTAAGAATGGAGGTTACAAGGGATGAAGAACAGAAAAACATTATTGCTGATGCTGGCGCTGGCGGTTTCAGTTACCGTTTTTGCGGGAGGCTGCGATAAACTGAAAAAAGAACCACAGACCGAGAAGGTCACGGAAGCACCGACCGAGAAGCCTACGGAAGCACCGACCGAAAAGCCGACCGAGAAGCCTACGGAGAAACCGACGGAGGCGCCTACCGAACCTCCCACGGAATCCGAGACACAGCCGAAGGTCCTGACTCCGGCTGAGGAGAAAGCGCAGGAGACTCAGTTTGACCAGATTCGGATCATGTATGCGAAGGACGACGTAAACGTGCGCGAGCAGCCGGATACAAGTTCTCAGGAGAATATTTTCTACAGCTACTATCAGGGCGATCAGCTCACGGTAGTCGGGGAGACGCCGAACTGGTATGTAGTTGATGTTGACGATTATGAAGTGAATGGATATATGTCAAAGCAGTTTGTCTCTGACACAGAGGTGGCACCAAAGACGGACGAAGAGCGTGAGCAGGTGATTGTGCAGGAGCTTGCGGGTGCGACGAATCCGTCAGGTTCAGAGGATTCGCAGACAGGGACCGTCGCCGCGAATGCCGAGCCGACGCCTTCCGCGGATACTTCCGCTGCAGACGCGCAGTACAATGTCCAGACCTATGCGGAGAGCTATCCGGTCTATGCGACGACCGGAGCCAATCTCAGATCCGCGCCGGCGCAGGACAGCGAGATCATAAAGACGGTTCCGTCGGGAAGTCAGCTGACGGCGGTCGGTTACACGGATAAATGGTACAAGGTCGATATGGACGGGACGATCGGATACGTGAACATGAATCTGTTCTCAACGGAGCCGCAGCAGTAAGGAAGTCAGGCAGACGTTGTCAGCATGCATGTTTGTCCTACTGCCTGCGGGAAGAAAGAGTTGAGAAAAAGATACGGAAAATTTCAGGGGCACCTTTCGGGGTGTCCCCTTGTCATGTAGCAGCAATTTTTTCAATAACGCAGGTATGTTTTCTTTTTCCGGCGGGAGCAGTTTTGTTATAATTTACCCCCACCAGAATAATATCTCCGCCGTAAGATTCAAATGCTTTTGGATAGTTTCTTTCTTTGATCTGCCTCAGTGCGCCATTTGCGGATTTGTTCCATTTCAGTTCGATAACAAGCACAGGCAGCAGGGATTTTCTTTTTGGAAGATAGACGACGTCCGCGAATCCATCTCCGGAAGGAAGTTCCTCGAACAATACAAAATGATCATAAGCGCTGAAAAACGCGCGCTTAATCACACTGCGAAGGCTTTGTTCATTGTTGTAATAAAGGCTGGATTCTTCCGCATGAATTTTTTCGATCTGCGCAGCGACGGCATCCTCTTTCCCGTGAATGACATCGTCAATCAGCTGGTCGCTTTCACGCAGACGACAGATGGTTTCCTTTCGTTTCACATCTCGTATTGTCCGGGCAAAAGCCAGACGGATTTCCTCATTGGGAATGCGTACATGCCGGGTTGTTTTCTCATAGGCAAGATACCCCAGATGAATCAGGAGTGTGAGGACATCGTCTCTGCCACGCAGGGTCGAGAGATCATTTGCAAAGCCTAATGTGTTTACTTCGACGGAACTTCCGCCAAGCAGGTCCGCAGCGGTTTTCGCAAGTCCGTCGTAGTCCATGCTGATATAATACAGAAGACTTTCAGAGGCTGAGGTTTCTGTCCAGTAGGAGTCAAAGTCGGCGTTTCGAATTGCCTGAATGACCGAGTTGGGATTGTAAATGGATGAAACGTCGCGGAAAGAATAGCCATCGTACCATTGTTTCATCTTTTGAAAATCCACATCGCTTTCCTGGCAGAGGGCAAGAACCTCCGGCTCTGTAAACCCGGTATACCTGCTGAATATTCCCGGGTTTATCATGGTGTATTCATTAAAATCAGAAATGGCGGACTGTGAGCCGTCTTTTTTGATCGGAAGGATTCCTGTCATATATACCGCCGCGAAAATTCTGGCGGTTGTCCCGCTGCTTTTGAACAGTGTCCGGAGAAATTCCAGATATTCTTTCTGGATTTCAGGGACTTCGCGTATCGGCGCGTCCCACTCGTCAATGATCATAATGATTTTGTTTCCAGTCAGTTCCACTGTGCGGATCAGGGTACTGGAGAAAGATTCGTCTGGCTTCAGGGCTGGATATGCAAACGTCAGTTCCTCGGTTATTTTTCGCCGGATGAAAGAGACAAACTCCTTTTTTCCGCTTTCACCCATAAGATTTGTCATGTCAAGATAGATCACGTCGTATTTATTCAGAAATTTCTCATACGTCTCATCGTCGGATATCTCGTAGCGCTCAAACAGAGAAGAAGAATCGCAGGTCTTGTCATAATAGGCGCACAGCATCTGCGCGGCATAGGATTTTCCGAACCGTCTTGGCCTGCTGACACAGATTAAATTTTCGGGCGTTCCGATCGCACGGTTCAAAATGCCGATCATACCGGTTTTGTCGACATACCTTCCTTTTATGATTCTCTCAAAGCCGCTGTTTCCGGGGTTCAGCCAGGTTCCCATAGAATTTCACCATCCAATCGCAGAATAACTGCTAAAGTATTTCAAGATTCGCCTGCGAGCCTTATGCGCAGGATTCGGAACGGCTTCAGCAGACGTTTTCATTACCGAACCTACAGGAATTCTAGCATAATTATTTTTGTGACTCAAGAGAAATTACGGCGGATGACAAGACTGTTACCTGATCTGAAGATTTTTTCTTGACAAATACCGGTGTATGGTGTAGATTAAGTGTACTAGTATTATTAATACACTTAATACGCAGGGAAATAAAATCCCGCGAGCACAGTTCCTGTTTTCACTGAGTTCGGGATGATTGCAGCACATTCTGTGCCGAAATTCCGGAATCTGCGGCACGAATAGTTTTTCTGTATCGCGAAGCACTGTTGGAAGGTAAGAACGTTGTGTCGGGGAATGCCTTTGCGTGAAATCAGAATCAGATGCAGAAGGGAGGCGGCCCATGGTAAGTATCGACCTGCAGAACCGCAAGCCGATCTATGAGCAGGTCGTGGAGCGGTTTCAGACATTGATTGTCAGCGGAATCCTGGAGCCGGACAGCCAGATGCCCTCGGTGCGCTCGCTGGCGGTGGAGCTTTCGATCAATCCGAACACGATCCAGAAGGCGTACACGCTGCTGGAGCAGGAAGGCTATATTTATCCGGTGAAGGGACGGGGGAATTTTGTTTCGGGAAATGAGGGATTAAAGGTGAAGAAACAGGAAAGCGTATACCAGTCGCTGAAGGAGCTGGTGGAAAAGGGGAAAGAGCTTGACATCCCGTGCGAAGAGTTTGTAAAACGCGCGCGGGAGTATTTTGGGGAGGGGGATGAAAAGAGCGTATGATCAAAATAGACAATGTTTCGATGCGCTTTGACGAGATCCAGGCGCTGGATCATGTGAGCGCGAAGATGCAGAACGGCTCCATCTTCGGTCTGGTCGGGACGAACGGCGCCGGCAAGAGTACGCTGCTCCGCGTCATCAGCGGCGTGCTGAAGCCGCAGGAAGGCAGCGTGACGGTCGACGACAAACCGGTGTGGGAGAATCCGGCGGCCAAGGAGCGTGTCTGCTTTATCCCTGACACGGCATGGTTTTATCCGAACGCGACGTCTCTGGGGATGATGGAATATTATCATCTGCTGTACCCGCGGTTTGACGTGAAGCGTTATCAGGAGATGCTTGCGAAGTTTGATCTGGATCCCAGGCGGAAGCTTTCCACGTTCTCAAAGGGCATGAAGAAGCAGGTTTCCGTGCTGCTCGGCGTCTGCGCCAACACAGAGTATCTGCTCTGCGACGAGACGTTCGACGGCTTGGATCCGGTGATGCGCCAGGCGGTGAAGAGCCTGTTTGCCTCTGAGATCATGAATCGTGATTTCACGCCGGTCATCGCCTCGCACAGCCTGCGCGAAATTGAGGACATCTGCGACCACGTGGGCCTTCTCCACAAGGGAGGAATTCTGTTCGCGAAGGATCTCGACGAGATGAAGCTGCGCATTCACAAGGTTCAGTGCGTGATCCCGGATGCGGCGCTTGAGAAGGAGCTGCATGAGGAGCTGGAGATCCTGCAGTACGACAAGAGGGGATCTCTGCTCACGCTGATCGCGCGGGGGACGCGGGATCAGGTACTTCGGAAGGTGCAGGAGAAGCAGCCGCTGTTCTGCGAGATTCTTCCTCTGACTCTCGAGGAAATCTTTATCAGTGAAACGGAGGTGGCCGGATATGACATCAAAAATCTCGTTTTTTAAGCTGGCGCGCGATGAGTGGAAGAAGCTGACGTGGGTCACGGCCCTTTTTGGGATTATTTTCGGACTGCTGCTCCCGTTTCGCATGCTGATCATAATGGCGGGGGAGAGCAGATATCTCGATACGATTCATGGAACAAACCTGGCCAGGCTTTCCAGATACTACTGGGAGCAGCTTGGTTTCGGGCACTGGGAGGTTACCATATTTGTGATCGCGGCGGGTGCGTTTTGCGCTCTGTGTGCGTTCGGCTACCTGCATTCGCCGGTAAAGCTGGACTTTTACCACAGCCTGCCCTTAAAACGCCGGACGCTGTTCGCCGCGAAGCTTG
>CANQAR010000119.1 GCA_947588845.1 uncultured Lachnospiraceae bacterium | reverse complement strand
ACGGACACGGAACCGCTGTATCAGGGCGGCTTTATCTGGGATTTCATCGATCAGACAATCACGAAGAAAGACCGCTACGGGAATGAGTTTGAGGCGTACGGCGGAGATTTTGACGAGCGTCCGACAGACTATAATTTCAGCGGAAACGGGATTGTGTACGGTGGCGAGGATCGTGCCGAGTCCCCAAAGATGCAGGATGTAAAGTTTAATTATCAGAATATTTCGGTCATTCCGGGAAAGACGGAGATGACGGTGAAGAATAAGAATCTGTTCATCAATACGAACCGCTATGAGTGTCTTGTGACGCTGGCAAGGGACGGCAGGCAGGTATGCAGCAGGAGTATGGAGATATTCCTTGGTCCGCTTGATGAGGGGACGTTTGAGCTTCCGCTTGAAGAGCAGACAAAACCGGGCGAGTACACTGTGACGGTATCTTTCCGCCTGAAGCACGACACTGCGTGGGCTCCGGCCGGTCATGAGGTGGCGTTTGGTCAGTATGTATATGAGGTGGGTCAGGGAAATCATAAAGAACCATTTGGCCGGTATATGTATGAGGCGGAACAGCCGGGTTATGAAAACACCTGCGGCAAGCTCCAGGTGATTCACGGTTATCACAATCTTGGCGTGCGCGGTGAATGTTTTGATGCGCTGTTCTCCTATCAGAGCAGCGGCATGGTGTCCTACCGTTATGGCGGAAAAGAGATGCTCAAGACAATGCCGAAACCGGCTTTCTGGCGCGCGCCGGTCGACAATGACGACGGAAATGCCATGATGAGGCGGTACGGCCAGTGGAAGCTGGCGGATCTGTATGCGACGTCGAAGAGTCCTGCGGGCCCGGCTGCGGTTCCGGAGGTGGAGGAGCGGGAGAATTGCGTAAAGATTACCTACACCTATCCGCTGCCGACGAAGCCTGCGTCTTCCTGCCAGATGGAGTACACGGTGTTTGCGGACGGCACGGTTCAGGTGAAACTGATCTATGATGTGGTGCCGGAGCTCGGAGATATGCCGCTGTTCGGCGTACAGATGAAGATCGACGCGGATTACGACCGCCTGGAGTGGTACGGCATGGGACCGCAGGAGACGTACCGGGACCGCTGTGAGGGAGCGAAGCTCGGCATTTACAGGAATCGAGTGAAGGATAATCTCGCGAAATATCTGACTCCGCAGGAGTGCGGCAACAAGGTTGGAGTCCGCTGGGCGAAGGTGACGGATGCGAGAGGGCGCGGCCTGCTCTTTGCCGGCGATCAGATGGATTTCTCCGTTTTGCCATACACCTCGCATGAGCTGGAAAACGCCGCTCACTGGTATGAACTGCCGCAGGTACATTACACGGTCGTGCGTGCCGCAATGCGGCAGATGGGCGTCGGCGGCGACGATTCCTGGGGGGCGCGTCCGCTTCCGGAATATCTGATGAATGCAGAGGGACGGATGGAGTTTACTTTCTGTTTTAGAGGAATTTACTGAGAAAGTCCGTCTCTATACAGAGCAGACGGCAAGCTTGCTTGCCAGACTGGCTCTGTATAAGAGACACAAGCAGGTATGAGCAAAACAGCGATGCGAACGAATGTGAGCAGCGCGATTTGCGAATACATGCAGGACTGTGAGAGTGCGTAAGCACGGAACAGTCCGTGGACTTTCATCCATGGTAGTGCCCTGCCTCGCAGGGCATGAAAGTTTACTGAGAAAGCCTGGCACCGACCGAAATTGAAGGTGAAATGATATGAAAGTTACTTTACAAAATCTGACAAAAAAATTCCCTTCCCGCGGCAGAAAAGCGCGCGGGGAGGTCACGGCGGTCGATGATTTCAGTTTTGAGATACCGGACGGAAAACTGGTCGGACTGCTCGGACCGTCGGGCTGCGGCAAGAGCACGACGCTCAATCTGCTCTGCGGTCTGCTTAAACCGACGTCAGGCAGAATCTTTTTCGGGGAGGACGATGTGACGAATCTCCCGGCGGAGAAGAGAGGCGTGGGCATGGTGTTTCAGAACTATGCACTCTACCCGCACCTGACCGTGCTGCAGAATATCCTGTTTCCACTGGAAAATCTGAAGGGCGCCGCAAAGCTCTCCAAAGCGGAGATGCGAAAGCGGGCAGACGAGGCGGCAAAACTTGTTCAGATCAGTGAGCTGATGGAACGCAGGCCGGGTGAGCTGTCCGGCGGCCAGCAGCAGCGTGTGGCAATTGCGCGGGCCCTGGTGAAAATGCCGCGAATCCTTCTGATGGATGAGCCTCTTTCCAACCTCGACGCGCGGCTGAGGCTGCAGACGAGGGAGGAGATCCGCCGGATCCAGAGGGAGACAAAGATCACAACTGTTTTTGTGACACATGACCAGGAGGAGGCGATGAGCATCTCCGATATCATTGTCGTCATGAAGGAAGGCGTCATTCAGCAGATCGGAAAGCCGCAGGAGGTCTATGACAATCCGGTGAATCTGTTTGTCGCGAAGTTCCTGGGGACTCCGCCGATCAATGTCTTTCGAGGCAGTGTCAAGGGCGGGAAGCTCTGGATCGGCAAGGAGAGCGTCCTCGATGTGCCGGGCGTTTCCGACCGGGAAGTTTATGTGGGGATAAGGCCGGAAGGTTTTATTCCCGTACAGGAAAACACGTCCAGTGAGGCACTGCGGGAAAAATCAGATGCGGATTCCGGCGTGCTTTCCTGCCGGCTGTCCGGTGTGGAGGTGATGGGCCGCGATATCAGCATCGTCGCCGTTCATGAGGCGTCGGAGAGTCCGTCGATCCGGGCGATCATCGGCGCGGAGCAGAGGGTGGATCCCGGTTCTGCCGAGGTTCGGTTCAGTATCCGGCCGGATAAAGTGTTTCTGTTTGACCGGGAAACGGAAACGAGGATTTCTGCGGTTTCTCTGTAACGGTCGCCGCGCATTGTCTGCAGAACTGTCAAAAATCAATGTTTATGCCGCGGCCGGGCGGACAAGGAGTTTAAGATGGAAAAAAAGCAAATGAAAGGCTGGCTGTATCTGCTGCCGGCGATCCTGTTTCTGGGATTTTTCCTGGTGTACCCGCTGATCGATGTGCTGATCTACTCGTTTGAGGAAGGCTATAATTTTGCTTCCCAGACGTCTTACGGCGTGGGAATGTATAATTATTCCTATGTGCTGCATGATCCGTATTTCCTGCAGGCGCTTAAAAATACATTTATTCTGGTGGTCATCACCGTGCCGCTCTCCACGGCGGCCGCGCTTCTGATCTCCGTAGGACTGAGTTCGTTTCGGCCGCTCCGCAGCCTTTACCAGACGATCTACTTCCTGCCGTATGTGACGAATACGTTGGCGGTCGGTCTTGTGTTCATGATTCTGTTCCGCAGGACGCCGTACACGGACGGGTTTGTGAATCTGCTTCTTGGATGGTTCGGAGCGGGGCCGGTTGACTTTATCGACGGCCCTTACCCGGCCAAAATGTTTGTACTGTGCCTGTATACAATCTGGGTGGTCATGCCGTTCAAAATCCTGATCCTGACGAGCGCGCTGGCTTCCGTGAACCAGGAGTATTACAACGCGGCGAAGGTCGACGGCACATCAAAATTCCGGATCTTTGTGCGGATCACGCTTCCGATGATCTCTCCGACGCTGGTCTATCTGATCATCACGGGATTTATCGGGGCGTTCAAGGCGTACAGCGACGCGGTCGCCTTGTTTGGAACGAACCTGAACACGGCGGAGATGAACACGATCGTCGGCTATGTGTACGATATGCTGTACGGCAGCAGCGGCGGATATCCGTCGTATGCTTCGGCGGCTGCGATCTTGCTGTTTGTTATCGTGCTGACAATCACCTGCATCAATCTGATGATCTCAGGGAAGCACGTGCATTACGGTTCGTAAACAGAGAGGATAACCGGAAAAAGGAAACTTATGAAAGAAACAGTGGTATTGGATATGGAAAAACTTGAACGTTCCGACCGCGTACGCGGAAGGATTTTAAAGACGGTTACCTGCGTGGGACTGACTTTCTGGGCCCTTGTGGTGCTGTTCCCGTTTTACTGGATGGTGCTGACCTCCGTAAAAAGCTACAGCGCCTACAATTCGGAGTATATTCCGAAATTATTTACCTTGTCTCCGACGCTGCAGAATTATAAAGAAGCGTTCACGGCAGTGCCGCTGGCAGGATATTTTCTGAACACGGTCATTTTTACTGTCGTGACTACCGCGCTTATGCTGGTTGTGACCGTGCTTGCGGCGTTTGCCTTTGCGCGGCTGAATTTTCCGGGAAAGCATCTCGCGTTTACGCTGCTGCTCTCACTGATGATGATTCCGAACGAACTGGTAGTCATCACGAATTATGTGACGATCACGAATCTGGAGCTGCGCAACACGTTCACCGGTCTGATTCTGCCGTCGGTCACTTCGGTCTTCTACATTTATCTGCTGAAGGAGAACTTTGAGCAGGTGCCGGATCAGCTCTACTATGCGGCGAAGGTTGACGGAACCTCCGATCTGAAGTATCTGCGGAAAGTTCTGGTGCCGATCTGCAGGCCGACGATCGTGACGATCACGATCCTCAAGGCGATCGAGTGCTGGAATTCGTACGTGTGGCCGCGGCTGGTCACGGACGACGAGGCATACTTCCTCGTCTCGAACGGAATCCAGGAGATCCGGGAGAATGGATTCGGGCGTGAGAATATTCCGGCGATGATGGCGGCCGTCGTGGTTATCTCCATTCCGCTGATTATTTTGTTCCTGCTGTTCCGCAGGGCGATCATGGCAGGCGTGTCGAGAGGAGGGACGAAGGGATGAGACAGATCGTTCCATTTGGATTTCGGGAAAAAAATTTTGGTGAAAGAATTTCCGGAGAAAGTTTTGGGAAGGTCGGAAGAAATTTTGAGAAAGTCGGAGGAAGTTTTGGGAAGATCCGGAAAAAAACAGAGACAGCCGGACGGATCCGGAGAAAAATCTGGTCAGGCTTTGGGAGAAAACCTGTCAGAAGACTGGCGTTTCTTCTTGCGGCGGCTCTGCTGTGCGCGGTTTTCCTGACTGGCTGTCACGGAAAAGTGGGGAGAAGCACGTTCAGGCTTCCGAAGGAATTTGATGATTTTGAAAAGATCGAGCTCACGTTCTGGGCGAAGAACGATACAAACAAGACACAGACCGACATTTACGAGAAGGCGATCGCTGATTTTGAGAAGCTGTATCCGAACGTCATGATAAATCTGCGCCTGTACACGGATTACGGGAAAATTTACAATGACGTCATCACAAATATCTCGACGGACACGACGCCGAATGTCTGCATCACCTATCCGGACCATATCGCGACGTACCTGACCGGGGAGGACAGTGTGGTTCCGCTCGATGATCTGTTTACAGATAAACGGTATGGGCTGGGTGGGAGCAGAGTCCGGTTTGATTCTCCGACGCAGGAGGAGATCATTCCGCAGTTTCTCGAGGAGTGTTCCATTGACGGACACTATTACGCGATCCCCTATATGCGCTCGACGGAAGCCTGCTATGTCAACAAGACCTACGTGGAAAAGCTGGGGTACACGCTACCGGACGTTCTCACCTGGGACTTTGTCTGGGAAGTCTCGGAGGCGGCGATGGAGAAGAACGACGACGGCACCTACAAGATCAACGGACAGAATGTCATGATTCCCTTTATCTACAAGTCGACCGACAATATGATGATCCAGATGATCAGGCAGAAGGGCAGCGGCTATTCCACTGACAGCGGGGAAATTCAGATTTTCAACGACACGACAAAGGAACTTCTGTACACGATCGCGGAACACGCGAAAAGCGGCGCGTTCTCGACGTTCAAGATTTCAAGTTATCCCGCGAATTTCCTGAACGCCGGCCAGTGCATCTTCGCGGTTGATTCCACGGCGGGCGCGACCTGGATGGGGACAAACGCTCCGCTGATCGACATCGCGGAGGACAAGCTGGTGGAGTTTGAGACGGCGGTGCTGCCGGTTCCTCAGTTTGATCCGGAGCATCCGCAGATGATCTCGCAGGGCCCGTCCGTCTGCATATTTAACAAAGAAGACCCGCAGGTAGTGCTGGCGTCCTGGCTGTTCGCGCAGTACCTGCTGACGGACGACGTGCAGATTGCCTACTCCGGGACAGAAGGCTATGTGCCGGTGACTTCGCGGGCGCAGAACTCCGCCGAGTATCAGGATTATCTGGCACGCTGCGGCGAGGACAATTCCACGCACTACGACGTCAAGATCAAAGCGGCAGAGCTGCTGCTGGATCACACCGGGGATACGTTTGTGACGCCTGTCTTCAACGGCTCCGCTTCTCTGCGCGACGCCGCGGGACAGCTGATTGAGAGCGTGACAAAGTCAGCCCGGAGAAAACAGAAAATAAACGATAAGTATATGAAAAAGCTTTATAAGGAGACATCCGCTCTGTATCATCTCGATGAGATCGGGGAGCAGAGCGGAGCGTCCGCGGGCGGCAAGGCGGATCTCGGGGAGCTGCCCGCGGCGTCAAAGCTTCTTTTGATTGTGCTTGGGGTTACATGGGCGGTGATTCTGCTGTGCGTGGGAAGAAGGATATTTGTACAGAGAAAAAGACAGCCGCCGCATGACAGCTGACTTAGTACTGCCCTGCGCAATTAACGGTGAATTCTGCACCAGCTGTTTCCGCCAGTACTGCGTTGTTGTCAGTCAGCGATGCCACCGCATCGCCTCCTTCCTCCGCCTTGTCCTGACGAAAACATCAGGCACATTTATTCACCGAAATTTACGCAGGGAAGTACTAGAGACAGCAAAACCACCTGTCTGGACAAGTGGAGGGTGGTTTTGCTATGTATCAGACTGTTCTGAACTGTCGGGTTCGTCAGTCTGCGGTATATACCTGGCGAAGGTTTTCTTCAGCAGAAAAGAGTTGGCGTACGCGATTGATGAAAACCCCAGCGTGAGCCAGAGAAATGAGCAGTATTTGAATGTATTCACAGTATAGAAGGTCAGCGCCGCGCAGGCGAAGATCAGCATGAACATGGAAAAGGTACGGGCGAAAGAAGAGAGCGCGAGCCCCAAAGCGCTGCGGAGCGTCCCGACCACCGTATTATTGAACTGGGCAAGAACCGGAAAGACATAGAGCAGTTCCATGATATAGCCGATCAGCGCGACAATGCTGAAAAACTGTACGAGCATGGGAATGGTTCCGGCGCTTCCCCAGACATTGGAAATGTCGAACCAGAGAACCCAGGCGAACAGGAGCATGATCAGCCATATGACAAGCGCCTGACGGAAATTCTGACGGAAAGATCTGAAATAACTGCGTATAATGTGGGACTCACGGTTGTCCGACATCTTCAGTGTGACATAGTGGAGCGCGGTCAGAGCAGGTCCAATCGTCAGGATGGGAATACAGGAGATAACAAAAACAATATTCAGTATCATAAGATCGGCAATTCTGCCAAGAAACAGCATCAGAGGGCTGTCCATATCTAAAAAATTTCGCATAAATAATCCCCGGCTTTCTATAATATTCATAACTTACTGCAGACTGAAGGCCCGGCCTGTTCGGCATAAAATAATGCTGGGGTCAAAAGGTATTTTGCCCCCATGATGCCACGAATTGCTCCGCACTTCGTGCTCCCGCAATTCTGAAACACCTCAAATCCGCACATTTTTCCATGAAAAATGGCTTCTTTTCGGTGTTTTTGGGGTCTCAGTGTCATGCTTTTCCATGTGAACATGGAACGCATGACCTTTCGACCCTGGCATCATAAAATTTATTGACATCAAAAATCACATTGCTATAATAGTATAAGATAAAATAAAAAACAAGATAATTTTGTAAAGTTTGCCCAAACTCTCCGAAGCTGCTGTTACAGTTTGCACCTCCACTGAGTTCGAGGTGATTTCCACACATTTCGTGCGGAAATCCCGAGGTCTGCGGCGCAGGATTCCGGAGAACAGGCGCAGGGAGACGTGAAATGAAAAAACTCTCTCTTTTTGCGGGAAAAGCCGAAAGGCGGCTCAATGATCTGAGTCTGCGGAAAAAGCTGCGGTATCTCTATTATTTCTGCATACTTGTTCCGATTATCCTGACGGATACCATTATTCTGTACAGTCTGGTCAGCGCGGAGCAGGCGGAGCATAAGCGTGAGATGCAGGCCATCGCCAGTTCCGTGCAGTATCAGGTGACGGCGTTTGCGGAGAATTCCGCACTGGTGTCGAGAAGCATTTACATGGATGATTCGATTCAGGAATTTCTTAACACACAGTTTGAGAGGCCGAGTGAGTATGTCAGCAGGTATCAGGATATTATGCACAATTCTCTGACGGAAGGCATTATGGGGATTGACAACACGGTAATCACCGTCTATGCGGACAATGACACGATTGTAAATGGCGGAGGTTTTATCCGTCTCTCGGAGGTGACGCAGACCGACTGGTACAGACAGTACAAGGAGAGATTTTCAAAAACGGTGGTCATGTTTTATTACGACAGCAGCGAAGGCCGCAAGTCGCTGTTTCTGCGGAGTCTGAACCGCCCTCTCGGAAGCAGGAAGGAACGCTTTGTGAAGATCGAGATGGATTACAGCGCCCTTGCAAGGTCGATTATCAACACGAAGTACAGTTATCCGGTATATATCTGCTGCGGGGATGAGGTTATCGTCTCCAATTCCGAACTGAATAATCTGGGAGAGAATTTCTCCACGTTTACTCTGGAAGATAAAGTAGGCCTTGAGACAGATTTTACGCTGTACAGTGCGCAGCTGAGGGTTTGTGTTCTGAAGAAAACGGACGGTATTCTGGCGGCGATTCTGGATAATATCCTGCTGTTTGTCCTTCTGCTTTTGTTTAATATCTTTATGCCTCAGATTCTGATGAATCTGATTGAACATTCCATCACGGACCGGATCTTTAGCCTGGAGCAGGTGTTTGAGCAGGTGAACAGCGATACGCTGATCAAAATATCCGGGGAGGAAGGAAAGGATGAGATCGGAAGTCTGATCTGCAATTATAACCGCATGGCCGACCGGATGAACGGGCTGATCCAGATGGTGTACCGGGATCAGCTGAAAAAGCAGGAGATGTATATTGCCCGCCAGAAGGCGGAGCTTCTGGCGCTTTACAGCCAGATCAACCCGCATTTCCTCTTTAACGCGCTGGAGAGTATCCGCATGCACAGTATCCTGAAGGGGGAACAGGAGACTGCCGATATGGTGCAGAAGCTGGCCGTCATGGAAAGACAGACGGTGGACTGGTCAGCGGATCTGAACACGGTCAAAAAGGAGATGGAGTTTGTGGAGGCGTATCTTTCTCTGCAGAAATACCGCTTCGGTGAACGCCTGTCCTACCGTATTGAGACGCAGCCCGAATGTGAGAAGATCCTTATTCCCAAGCTTACCATCACAACATTTGCGGAAAATGCTTGTGTTCATGGGATTGAAGGGAAGACAATGCCGGGATGGATTTTTGTCCGGATCTATAACGAGGAGGACTGCTTCTGCATTGAAGTCGAGGATACCGGTGTCGGTATGGAGGAGGCGGAGGTGGAAAAAATCAGTTACAGGATGCGAAATGCCAGCATTGACATGCTGAAGGAAAAAGGCCGTGTCGGGATGGTCAATGTCTGTCTGCGGCTGCGGATGATGACGGAGGATACGGCGCAGTTTTCTGTGGAAAGTGAAACAGGAGTAGGTACGATCGTGACGATCCGTATCCCGCTTGCAAGGACGGAAAGGGCGGAGTGATATGCTGAAAGTGCTGCTTGTGGATGATGAGTACTATATCGCACAGGGGATGGAGGTTCTGATTGACTGGAACGCCGAGGGATATGAGATATCCGCCGTGGCGTCGAACGGGCAGGAGGCGCTGGAATTTCTGAAAAAGAATTCTGTGGATCTTGTCATTGCCGATGTCATGATGCCGGTGATGACCGGGCTTGAACTCCTGGAAACGGTGAAGAATGAACATATCTCGGATGCGAGTTTTGTGATTCTGAGCGGATACGATCAGTTTTCTTTTGCCCAGAAAGCCCTCCGTTACGGCTGTATCGATTACCTGCTCAAGCCAGTCGAAAAGGAGAGTCTGATCGCCATTCTCCGGAAATTCAGCCATATTTCAGAGAATGCCAGGCTGGAGCAGAAATATGAGGAGGCTTATCTGATTCAGAAGGTGACAGCCCTTCTCCATGGAAAGAGAGGCGTTGATCTGGATTATGTCAGGAGCCACATGCGGCTGTCGGAAGGAGTGCGCTATGTAGAGATCGAGATGGCGGATTCGGATAATGAGGAGAATGACGAAGCCGATCTGAATATTTTCAGAGAGAGGCTGTACCAGGCCTGCTGTCAGCTGCTGGAGAAAGACAGCGGACACTGTCTGCCGGATATTTACCGGAACAGTATGCGGTCCGGGATCGGCTTTGTTTTCTGCAGTTATATGGCCGGGGAGAGACAGTGTACGGAAACCCAGTATATCCAGCAGATTCATAAAAATCTGGGAATTTCTCTGCAGAGGGAGGTCCGGCTGTTTGCCGGAAAACGGGTCCGGGATATTGAGGATATCTCGCAGTCCTACGAAAGCGTAAATATACTGAAAAATCTGCAGGCGTTCCGCTATCAGAAACCGGTTTACTACTATGAGGATGAGATGCAGGAGCAGCAGGAAAAAGAACTGCTCTGCAAGCGGAATCTGGACGCGCTCATTCAGGTGATTGAAAGAAATGAACCGGATCGGATCCGCCGCGAGGTTGACGCGCTGTTTGCCCATATGCAGATGAAAAAGCTCGACAGAAAAGGGATCAACGTGAATGTCAATTATTTATTGTACCATCTGATCCATCTGGCCTCAAAACTGGACAGCGAGGCGGATCAGGAGGAGATTCTGCAGTTTATCAGCGTCAGTTCGTTTGAGGAGGGTCTTTTGCGGGGAAGCAGCATGCACTTTTCAAATTTTGCGTGCGAGTATGCGGATTATCTGACGCAAATCAGACGCAGCGTGCCTTCCGGGATTCTCGGGGATATCGAGAAGGAGATCCGGGAGCACTACGCGGACAACCTGACGCTGCAGGGGCTGGGCAGGAAATATTACATCAACAGTTCTTATCTGGGACAGCTGTTTCGGAAAACTTACGGACAGTCTTTTAAGAATTATCTGACCGGTTACCGGATCAATGAGGCGAGCCGCCAGTTGCTGTACACGGACAAGAAGATCGGAGAGATCGCGGAGGATGTGGGATACCGGGATATCGATTATTTTATCGCCCGGTTTGTCGAACTGAAGGGGTGTACCCCGACCAGATTCCGCAAGAGCAGCAGGAAGAAAGCCTGAAGATCGAGCAGGTGGCGGTTTTTCCTCCTGCTCGTCCGCGCGGCCCGTGTGCTGAGGCAGCAGCTGTTTTCCTTACACGGGTCTGCGCATAAAGACTGATCTGAAAATTTCATGAACCTGCCGGTTATGGACCCGGACAGCAAAAACAGGGGGAGGATCGCGGAGATCCTCCCCCTTTGTGTCACTGTGAAAGATTCCAAAAATATTGCCTGAAGCTGCTGCCAGGGGGGGATAAATGGCGGCAAGTTGTTGAATTTGTCGGGATTTTATATAAAATTTACCGGTTGTTTCACCAAAATTTTTTCACTATAATGATGACATCAAAAGTATTGTGAACAAAATAAAAGGAGGTAATTTATGAAAAAGAGAAGTAAACACATGATGGCGGTTCTTCTCGCGGCTGCCATGCCGTTCACTCTGGCGACTGGAGTCAGCGCCGATTCCGGAGACGTTATTGAATTTACCATGTTCACGGCCATGCCGGGTTCCGAGATCAATAATGACAACGAAGTCATGAATATTATCGCGGAGAAGACCGGAGCAAAGGTAAAGGAAACCTGGCTTACCGGGCAGACGGACGCCGAGGCAATCGGAACGATCATCGCGGGAGGCGATTATCCGGACTTTATCAACGGCGGCGAAGCAATGAAGGCGCTCTACGATGAGGGCGTGCTGGTCGCGTGGGACGATTATCTTGATCAGTATCCCAATCTGAAGGAAATGTACAGCGATGAGGAGTGGGATAACTTCCGTCAGGACGACGGCAAGATTTACTGGGCAAATGTGTTCCAGAACCATTACGGCGAGGACCGGACGACGACCCACAACGATGAGGCTTTCTGGATTCAGGTCCGTGTCCTTGAGTGGGCGGATTATCCGGAGATCAAAACGCTGGATCAGTATTTTGATCTGCTGGAATCTTACGCGGAAGCGAACCCCACGATGGAGAATGGGACAAACGTAATCCCCTATACCATGCTCTGTGAGGACTGGAGATACTTCTGCATTGAGAACGCCCCGGAATTCCTCGACGGTTATCCGAACGACGGTTCCGTTATCGTCGATACGGATTCCATGAGTATCGTGGACTACAACACCACGGACACCGCGCGCCGCTATTTCCAGAAGCTGAACGAAGAGTATCAGAAGGGAATTGTCGATGTTGAGTTCGCGACCCAGACGTATGATGAGTACATGGCAAAACTTTCCACCGGAGCTGTCCTTGGCATGTGCGACCAGTGGTGGGATTTCGCCTTCACGGTCAACGATGTATTCAAGCAGCAGGGACTTGATGCGCAGGGGTGCAATTATGTGCCGCTTGGCCTGACGATCGACGAAGGCATGGAAAACCGCTGGCATACCTACGGGGATACGCTCAACAACTCCAGCGGCGTCGCCGTGACGACCAGCTGCCAGGATATCGACGCCGCGTTCAAATTCATGAATGATCTTCTGGATCAGGAAATCCATGACCTGCGTTTCTGGGGCGTGGAAGGCGTTGACTATGAGGTTGATGAAGACGGCCTTTACTACAGGACAGAAGAGCAGCGTGCAAAATGTGCGGACAAGGCATATCAGGCTTCCCATCTGTGCGGCTATTCCTACATGCCGCAGTGGCTTGGCACCAGCCACGACGGAATCAATGCCATGCAGCCGGCAGAGCAGACGTCAGAGTTCTTTGACGGCCTTGCGGAGCCGCTGGTGAAATGTTTTGAGGCATACGGCGTCGACAGCTATGTCGATATGATCGGATCGGTGGAAGAGGAGCCGGGCCCTTGGTTCCCGATGTATTCCTTCTCAAATGCTATGACGACAGAGACGCCCGGAGGTATCGCGTGGACCAAGATGGGAGAGGTCAAGCATGAATGGCTTCCGACGATTGTAATGGCTTCTGATTTTGACAGCACTTGGGATCAGTACATGGAAGCGTACAATGCTGTCAATCCGCAGGACTTCCTTGATGAGATGCAGGCGGAGCTCGACCGCAGAGTCGGCAAAGAGTAAACCCGTTTTTCTTCATGGTGATGCCCGCAGCGCGGGCAGGAACATTGTTTCATAAAGGCGAACACCGCACAGGGCAGGAGCATCTTCGGGTGAACATTCCTGAGTGTCCTGCCCTTTTTGCGGCCATTAATCTGATGATACGGGTTCACGTTCCTGCTGGTCATAACAGGCAGGGAGCGGACAGCGACTGTGAGATAAGCGGCCGCGGCCGCAAAAATACTGCACTCTGTGGTTTTAAGGAGGTCAATCATGAAAAATATATCCACTTACTGGAAAGAAATAAAACGCCAGAAATTTCTTATGATCTGCGCGGCGGCGTTTTTTATCTACGGTATCGTTTTCTACTATACGCCGCTTGTAGGATGGATCATGGCGTTCCAGAACTATAAACCGAAGAACGGACTTTTCGGGTCCCAGTTTGTCGGACTGGACAAATTTAAATTCCTGTTTTCCGACGCAACATTCCTTCAGGTTATCCGCAACACTCTGGCCATGGGCGTTCTGAATCTGGTCTGCACATTTGTAATGGCAATCGTCTTCGCAATCCTGCTGAATGAAGTTCGTCTTATGCTTGGAAAGAAACTGGTACAAACCATTTCGTACATGCCTCATTTCCTTTCATGGATCATCGTTACCGGTATCCTTCACGACGCGCTGTCTTCCTCCGGTATCGTAAATGAGCTTCTGGCGAACTGGGGAATTACGAGTTCTCCGATCAACTTTTTTGCGAACAAAGCCTATTTCTGGCCGATTGTGGCGTTTGCCAATGTGTGGAAAGAGACAGGCTGGAATGCCATCGTGTACCTGGCCGCAATTACTTCCATCGATCCGGGTCTGTATGAGGCGGCCACCGTGGACGGCGCCGGCAGATGGCAGAAGATTAAAAATATCACACTTCCGGGCATCCGTCCTACCATTATGATTCTTCTGATCATGAATATCGGCAACGTGCTGAACGCAGGCTTTGAAGTTCAGTACCTGCTGGGAAATGGTCTTGTAAAGAGTGTGTCTGAAACGATCGACATCTACACGCTGACCTGGGGCATCAGTCAGAACGACTATTCCCTTGGTACTGCCGCTGGTATCTTTAAGAGCGTTGTCGCCATAATCCTGATTGTGGCAGCCAACAAGATCGCCAAGAAGACCGGCGAACAGCGGTTGTTCTAAGGAGGGTGCTGATATGAAAAGAAATAAAATGAAAACTTCATTTAGCGATAA
>CANQAR010000118.1 GCA_947588845.1 uncultured Lachnospiraceae bacterium | reverse complement strand
CCGACTGCAGCGTGCAGTTCTCCGATCAGGGACGGCATGACAGGAATCGTCCCATGTGAAGGATAGATCTGATCAAATTTGTCCGTAAATTTCTCCAATTTCTCAAGACTGTGGCGATAAGCATGAATTTCTCGCTGGATGCCGAACATGAAAATGCTCCCATCCTGTACCGGATCGCCGCCGATAAGTACCCTGCGCGTCACGTCGAGCAGCGCAATGCTTCCCGGAGTGTGTCCCGGAAGTGTAATTACCTGCAGAGGACGGTTTCCGAGATCAATAATGTCCCCGTCCCACACAGGTGTGATACTGCCTGCACGATGCTGGGTTTTGTGATAATTTGAGAGCTCCGCCGGATTCATGTAGACTGTTTCAAATTCCTGGTTGCCTCCGATATGATCCGGATCCGCATGAGTGTTCAGCAGGCGGACAGGAAGAGGAGTCAGGGATTTTGCGATTTCTTTTATATTATGTACTGTCATGCCGCTGTCTATAAAGAGTGCTTCCCTGTCGCCTGTCAGCAGAAAAAAGCGTACTCCCTGATCTTCTATACGCCATGTCTGGCCGTCAATCTGAATAATTTTATAAGCCATTACTTTATTCCTCCATTTTTTTAGAATTTTACACCTTCTTACAGCACTTGGTCAATGTCATTCTTCCGTTCTTTTATATTTTGGTTCCTTTTTCCTTCATTAAATAAACGGATGCACCAATATTTCTGTTTATAAATTTACCTATGAGTTTATCCTGACGAAAGCAGGAATATGGTTGACAGCATACGCGCAAAATGCTACCATGCGAAGTGGATTTAAACTTATTTTAACGGAAAATACAAGGATTCTTCCGCCTTAAGCAGGCGGGGAGATGAATTGCGGAAACAGACAAAAGAAGGAGGGAATTTACATATGACATTGGACAAACTGCCGATCGGAGGGACGGGAATCATCCGGGCGGTGAACGGAGAAGGGCCGCTGCGGTGCAGGCTGCTCGATATGGGACTGATTCCGGGTACGAAAGTGATGGTCAGGAAGGTTGCACCGATGGGGGATCCGGTTGAGATCCATCTGAGAGGCTATGAACTGACGATCCGCATTGCGGACGCGCAGGAAATTGAAATCGAAAAACTGCCGCAGGGGGTGAGCGCATGATCTTCGCTCTGGTTGGCAATCAAAATTGCGGAAAGACGACGCTTTTCAACCAGCTTACCGGCTCGAACCAGCACGTCGGAAACTTTCCAGGCGTGACAGTGGATCAGAAAGTGGGAGAAGTGCGCTCGATGAAAAACTGCTCGGTGGTCGATCTGCCGGGAATTTATTCGATCCGCCCCTACACGACGGAGGAGATCGTGACAAGGGATTTCATCCTGAATCAGAAACCGGACGGGATCCTGAATATTGTGGACGCGACGAACATTGAGCGTAATCTGTACCTGACGCTGCAGCTGATTGAGATGCACGTGCCGATGGTGCTCGCTTTGAACATGATGGATGAGGTAAGAAGCAACGGCGGAACGATCGATGTGCGCAAGATGTCGGAGCTTCTGGGAATTCCGGTTATTCCGATCAGCGCCGTGAAAAATGAGGGAATTGACGAGCTGATCCACACGATGGCGGAGACGGCGAAGAAAAGGCAGTATCCGCTGCTGATGGATTTCTGTGATCCAGGTCCGGTGCACCGCTGCATTCACGCGGTGTCGCATCTGATTGAGGACCATGCGCAGCGTCTTGAGATCTCGGCGAGATTTGCCGGAACGAAGCTGATCGAGGGCGACGAGGATATTATTGAGCGGCTCGGCCTGAATCAGAACGAGCTCGACATGATGGAGCACAGTATCGTGGAGATGGAGCATGAATGCGGGCTGGACAGGAATGCAGCTCTTGCAGAAATGCGGTATGTTTTTATTGAGAAAGTCTGCGAGCAGGCGGTCGTCAAATGCAGGGAAAGCAAGGAGCATGTGCGCAGTCTGAAGATCGACAGTGTGCTGACGAATAAATATCTGGCGCTTCCGCTGTTTCTGCTGATTATGCTGTTCATTTTCTGGATGACATTCAGTGTCGCGGGAGCATATCTGAGTGACCTGCTTGCGGCCGGGATTGATATGGTGACGGCCGCGGTGAATACGGCGCTGATTAATTACGGGATCAATCCGGTTGTGAGAAGTCTTGTGATCGACGGCGTGTTTGCGGGCGTCGGCAGCGTGCTGAGCTTTCTGCCGATCATCGTCGTGCTGTTCTTTTTTCTCTCGATTCTGGAAGATACCGGCTATATGGCGCGTGTGGCGTTCGTCATGGACAAGCTGCTGCGAAAAATCGGCCTTTCCGGAAGGAGCTTCGTGCCGATGCTGATCGGTTTCGGCTGTTCCGTTCCGGCAATCATGGCGTCGCGTACCCTGTCTTCAGAGAGGGACCGCAAGATGACGATCCTTCTGACGCCGTTTATGAGCTGTTCCGCGAAGATCCCGATCTACGCGGTGTTTGTGGCAGCGTTTTTTGCGAAATATCAGGCGCTGGCGATGATCGGCCTGTATGTGTTCGGTATGATCGTCGGTGTTGTCTGTTCACTGATTATGGACAAAACGGTGTTCCGGGGCAAGCCTGTGCCGTTTGTCATGGAGCTGCCGAATTACCGCTTCCCGTCGGCAAAGAGCGTGCTTCTGCTGATGTGGGAGAAAGGACGCGATTTTATCCAGAAAGCGTTCACGATTATTTTCGTGGCGACTGTGGCGATCTGGTTCCTCCAGACCTTTGATCTGCGTCTGAATGTGGTTGAGGACAGCGCGGACAGCCTGCTCGCGATTGCGGGACGATGGATCGCGCCGATATTCCGGCCGCTCGGATTTGAGGACTGGAGAGTGTCGACATCGCTGATCACGGGCTTTACGGCGAAAGAGGCGGTCGTCAGCACGATGAGCGTTCTGCTCGGCACTTCAATGGATAATCTTGGCGCGGGACTTTCTGCTGTGTTTACACCGCTTACGGCGGCCAGCTTTCTGGTGTTTACGCTGCTGTATACGCCGTGTGTGGCTGCGATCGCGGCCATCCGCAGAGAGCTTCACTCCGGACTTCAGGCGGCGGGTGTCGCGGCGCTGCAGTGCGGAATCGCGTGGCTGGCGGCTTTTGTAGTGTACCAGATACTGAGCCTGATTTTTTAATGATGTAATGAAGTTGTAAACCGGAGAGCAGATCTTTTGTCTGATAACCGGAATAATGGGGTGTTTGTATGAAACTGGCGGATTATGTGATTGTGGGCGTGATACTGATCTGGTTCTGTATCGCAGTCTGGATTATAATAAAGAACCGGGGAGGATGCAGCTGCGGTGCGGGGGCGGGCAGGAACTGTTCCGGGTGCGGAGCCTGCCAGGCAGGCGGGAAAGGATGTTCCAGATGCGGGATCTGCCAGGCAGGCGGGAAAGGATGTTCTGGCTGCAGCGCCTGTAAAGAAGGCAGAAGAAAAGGAAATACCGCCAAATACGGCATGGAGAAAGAAGAGAACAGGATGGCGGGATGTCCAGCCTGCGGCATGACTGGAAGAAACAGGAAAGGGGAAATTGATTCAGGCTCCGGCGCAGGGGAAGAATGATGACGGAGGAATCATTTTGCATAACAGGAGTGGGAAGAGGTGCCGCAGACTAAAAGCCGCGCAGGAACTGAAAATTGAGGAGGAACTAAGCGTGTCGATTGAAGTTGTAAGAAATTATCTGAAACAATGGAATGCGGATGAACGGATTCTGGAATTTGATGTGTCGAGCGCTACGGTCGAGCTGGCGGCTCAGGCGGTTGGCTGCGAACCTGCGAGGATTGCAAAGACACTGTCTTTTAAAGTACAGGATCACTGTGTACTGATCGTGGCGGCAGGGGACGCAAAAGTGGATAATGCCAAATATAAGGCGGCTTTTCACACAAAGGCAAAGATGCTGCCGCATGATGAAGTGCCGGAGCTGATCGGCCATGCGGTGGGCGGTGTCTGTCCGTTCGGAGTGAAGCCGGGCGTGGAGGTGTATCTTGACGAATCCCTGAAACGGTTTGAGACGGTATTTCCGGCCGCGGGGAGCAGCAGCAGCGCCATTGAGGTGACCATGGAGCAGCTGGAACAGTACTCCGGCGGAACGTGGATCAATGTGTGTAAGGGTTATAGTGCACACCCCCATTGAACTCGAGGTGATTTCCGGACATTTTGTTCGGAAATCCCGAGGTCTGAGGCGCGAAATGCCACAAAAGTGGCATTTCTGTGCATCGCGAAGCGTTGTTACGTTCACGACCTGCAAGGGAGTGAACTGTAACGTGTAAGGGTTATTGACGATGAATCACTGGTTGTCATTTGGTGCAAAATATAGTAAACTGACAATAGCTGTTTGAAGGGAGGCAACGGACATATGATGGTAAACATGCAGGCGGTTGCCTGGCTTGCGGTTCTGGTCGTACTGCTGGCAATCGAGGCGGTGACGCTGGGTCTGACGACGATCTGGTTTGCGGGAGGCGCGCTCGGCGCGTTCCTTGTGGCGCTTGCGGGGAGCGGTCTGCTTATGCAGCTGGTCTGTTTCTGTGCGGTGTCCGTCGTGCTCCTGGTATTTACCCGCCCGGTGGCTGTGCGGTGGCTGAACCGCGGCCGGACAAAGACGAACGCGGCAAGTCTGATCGGCGCGTCTGCGATTGTGACGGAGCCGATTGATAACATCGGGGGAACAGGCCGGGTGCAGGTGCGGGGCCAGGAATGGACCGCGCGCAGCCAGGAAGACGGGAGCGCCATACCTGCCGGAAGAAGAGTGACTGTTCAGGAGATCAGCGGCGTCAAGCTGATTGTAAAGGAGGAATTATTATGAGAAGTTATGGCGGTTCTGGAATAGGAATCCTGTTTGCACCGGTTCTTGTGATCATCCTTGTGATTCTTGTGCTGATGGTACTGGCTTCCTGCGTTAAGATTGTGCCGCAGGCGCAGGCGTTTATCGTGGAGCGTCTCGGCGGTTATCAGGGTACCTGGGAAGTCGGCATGCATTTCAAGATGCCGTTCATCGACCGTGTGGCGAAGCGCGTAAATCTCAAGGAGCAGGTGGTTGATTTTGATCCGCAGCCTGTGATCACGAAGGATAATGTCACAATGCAGATCGATACGGTCGTGTTTTTCCAGATCACGGATCCGAAGCTGTTCACATACGGCGTCGAGAATCCGATCATGGCAATTGAAAATCTGACCGCAACGACGCTGAGAAATATCATCGGCGACATGGAGCTCGACCAGACGCTGACGTCGCGCGAGGTGATCAACACGAAGATGAGAGCTTCTCTCGATGTGGCGACGGATCCGTGGGGAATCAAGGTGAACCGCGTGGAGCTGAAAAATATTCTGCCTCCGGCGCAGATCATCGACGCGATGGAAAAGCAGATGAAGGCGGAGCGTGAGCGAAGAGAGGCGATCCTCAAGGCGGAAGGCGAGAAGAAATCCTCGATTCTTGTGGCGGAAGGAAAGAAACAGTCCGCGATCCTCGATGCGGAGGCCGAGAAACAGGCGGCGATCCTGCACGCCGAAGCGCAGAAGGAGAAGATGATCCGCGAGGCGGAAGGTGAAGCGGAAGCGATTCTGAAGGTGCAGCAGGCGAAGGCGGAAGGAATCCGTCTGATCAGGGAAGCGGGGGCCGATCAGGCAGTTCTGACGCTCAAGAGCTTTGAGGCGCTGGAGAAAGTAGCTGACGGACAGGCGACCAAGATCATCATTCCTTCGGAGCTGCAGAATGTGGCAGGTCTGGTGAAAACGGCGGCGGAGATTGTGAAAGAGTGAGAATGCCGCGGCTGGAATGATGAGGCTGCGGGGAGCAGAAATGCTGCGTCGGAGAATTGCAAAGGAGCAGAGATCTTGCCTGCTTGATGCGGACCTGGATCCTGCGGCAGGACTCGCGGGCAGGTCGTGAACAGAAATAGAAAAGAATAAGGTGGAGGACTGACAAGATGGACTTAAAAGGACGTAACTTTTTGACACTGAAGGATTACACGCCGGAAGAGATTCTGTATCTGCTGGATCTGGCAGCGCAGCTGAAGGCTGAAAAAAAACAGGGAATCGCAAGGCCGATGCGCCCGGGTATGAATATCGCCCTGATTTTTGAGAAGACAAGCACACGTACACGCTGCTCTTTTGAGGTGGCGGCGCATGACCTTGGGATTCGGGTCACGTATCTTGATCCGCAGGGTTCCCAGATTGGAAAGAAGGAGAGCATTGCGGATACGGCCCGCGTGCTTGGCCGCATGTTTGACGGAATCGAATATCGCGGCTACGGACAGGAAATTGTGGAGGAACTTGCGAAATACGCGGGGGTTCCGGTCTGGAACGGCCTGACCAATGAGTATCATCCGACGCAGATTCTTGCGGACCTTCTGACGATTCGTGAGAAATTCGGGGATCTGAAAGGCAGGAAGCTGGCTTATTTTGGGGATGCGCGCTACAACATGGGAAATTCTCTGATGATTGCCTGCGCAAAGCTGGGCATGCATTTCGCGGCCTGCTCCGCAAAGGAATATTTTCCGTCCAAAGAGCTTGTGAAACTCTGTGAATCGTATGCGGCAGAGAGCGGCGCCACGATCACCCTCACCGAGAATGTTGAGGAGGGAGCGAAAGATGCGGATGTCATTTACACGGACGTCTGGGTTTCCATGGGAGAGCCGGATGAAGTGTGGGCGGAGCGCATTAAAGCGCTGCTTCCTTATCAGGTGAACAGCAAGGTCATGGGATACGCGAAGAGGGATGCGGTTTTCATGCACTGTCTGCCCGCGTTCCATGATCTTGGAACAAAGATCGGCCGTGAGATTCATGAAAAATTTGGTCTTGAGGCGATGGAGGTCACGAACGAGGTGTTTGAATCCGCGCAGTCGGTTGTATTTGACGAGGCGGAGAACCGCATGCATACAATCAAGGCAGTGATCGCGGCGACCCTTGGAGTATGACAGGAAATGAAAAAGTTCAGTGAAAAGGATATCCGTAAGCTGGAGCTGCTAAGCACTGTCACAGCATTGCTGGTGGCGGTGCTTTGTGTTATTTATCTGATTGATACGGCGGAAAACAATTATCTGCTGTACGTTCTGCTTGTTTTAGGGGGCGTTTTTCATCTGATCGCGGTGCTGACGGATTTTATGCGAAAAAGTTACTGTAAAATGATCATTTCACTGGGAGTGCTTCTGGTGTGTGCGGCCGCTTTTTTCTACATGCTGTAAGGAGTTTGCGATGAAACGTGAGATACTGGCTGCTTTGCAGCGAACAGAGGAATATGTGTCAGGGCAGGAACTCTGCAGCCAGCTTGGCGTATCAAGGACTGCCGTCTGGAAAGTGATCAATCAGCTGCGGGAAGACGGTTATGAGATAGAATCTGTCCCGCACAGAGGGTATCGGATCCTGCGCAGCCCGGATCATGTCACGGAGGAACAGGTAGGGAGCATGCTCACGACAGTCTGGGCGGGCAGGGAAATTCATTATTTTGAGACGACGGGTTCCACGAACAACGAAGCGAGAAAACTTGCGGAGAACGATGCGCCTCACGGGACGCTGGTTCTGGCTGATTTTCAGGAGAGCGGAAAGGGACGCCGCGGGCGCGCGTGGAGTACTCCGAAAGGAATGTCCGTGATGATGAGCCTTGTAGTAAAACCGAAGCTGCCGCCCGAACGTGCTTCCATGATGACGCTGGTCATGGGGATGGCGGTCGCTGCGGCAGTCCGTGAGTTATGCGGCGTTGAGGTGTCCATCAAGTGGCCGAATGATGTCGTCGCGGACAGGAAGAAGATCTGCGGAATCCTGACAGAGATGAGCTGTGAGATCGATTGCATCAATTATCTTGTGATCGGGACGGGGATCAACGTCAATCTTGATGAATTTCCGGAAGAGCTGCGGCAGAAGGCCACATCGATCTATTTGCTGACCGGAAAGAAAGTCAGCCGCGCCGCGCTTACAGCTCTCTGTTTGAAGAAATTTGAATATTATTACGGGCTCTTTATGGAACGGCAGGATATGTCTCTCTTGCAGGATGAGTACAATCATCTGCTTGCCGGGAAAGACGGAGCGGTGCGCGTACTGGAACCGGAGCATGAATACGACGGAACTTCGCGCGGAATCAATGAGCGGGGCGAGCTTCTGGTAGAGCTCGAAGACGGAACCGTCAGACAGGTGTATGCCGGAGAGGTGTCGGTCAGGGGAATTTACGGGTATGTCTGACAAAGACGGTGTCTGTGCGGAGAAAGCTGGCGGGAGAGTCCTGAACGGGGTAGAGAGGATGAAAAGATGAGGGCTGATGAAGTAATCACCGGTAATCAGAAAAGGGGAAAAAGCAAAATGACAGACAGTGAGAAAAGAGAAAACATAACAGTCTGCGGCGCAAGCGCCTATGAAGAGAAATATTATCTGAATCCGCTGTTTGCGCGGATGCCTCAGGCGATCCGGGACGAGCTGCAGATCATCTGCGTGATGTTTACACAGGATGTCGGCGGTGTTTTTACGCTGGAGATGGATGAAAACGGGAAACTTCAGATGCGGACAGAATCCCGCCCGGATGATTTTTTCTTTGATGAAATCGGCAGTGTGCTTAAGATTAAGGAACTGCAGAGGACAAAAGGCGAGCTGTTCCGGTCGCTGGAGCTGTACTACAGTCTGCTGGTACAGACAGGCAGGAAAATGAAAGATCCCGCGGCAGGCTGACATGGCATGAAACCTGCAGTGCAGCGGACAGAAAGGAAACATCCGGAAAGGGACAGGATCTGACATATGAAAATCGGAAATGTGGAACTGGAAAATAATGTGATCCTGGCGCCGATGGCCGGGGTGACGGATCTGCCGTTCCGCCTGCTGTGCAAAGAGCAGGGAGCCGGCCTGATCTGCATGGAGATGGTGAGTGCGAAGGCGATTGCCTATCACAACCGCAACACGGAAGCGCTTCTTGAGACAGCGTCGGCGGAGCGTCCAGTGTCGCTGCAGCTTTTCGGGTCGGACCCGGATATCATCAGTGAGATGGCGGCGTACATAGAGGAGCGGCCGTTTGATATTCTTGATCTGAATATGGGCTGCCCCGTGCCGAAAGTGGCGGGAAACGGGGAAGGTTCCGCACTGATGCGAAATCCGAAGCTGGTGGAAGAGATCGTCACAAAAACAGCGCGCGCGGTCAAAAAGCCGGTCACGGTGAAGATCCGGAAGGGATTTACGGAGAATGAAGTCAATGCGGTTGAGATCGCCCGGATTGCGGAGGCATCCGGCGCCGCGTCCGTCACGGTCCACGGAAGAACGCGGGAACAGTTTTATGCGGGAAAGGCGGACTGGGATATCATCCGCCAGGTGAAGGAAGCGGTGAAAATTCCAGTCATCGGGAACGGAGATGTGGACTCTCCGCAAAAGGCGAAAGAACTTCTGGAAAAGACCGGCTGCGACGGCGTGATGGTCGGACGCGCCGCGCGCGGAAATCCGTGGATCTTTGGCAGAATTGCCGCGTACCTAAAAGACGGAACTTTTTTTCCGCCTCCCGCGAAGGAGGAAGTGCTCGCGATGATGCTGCGCCATACACGGATGCAGATTGAGAAAAAGGGAGAATACCTGGGAATCCGGGAGATGCGCAAGCATATTTCCTGGTACACGGCGGGATTTCCAAATTCGGCCAGGCTGCGTGCGGCTGTAAACCAGACGGAAACATATGAGGAGATGGAGCGGCTTCTTGTGGAGAATTTTTCCGGATAGTTCAAAATTATGATATCGTTATCGAGGATATGGACAGACAGTCACGGGGATTGAAAGGTTAAAAATTTCTGTTCAGGAAGGAATCCCAGGGAGGAAGGACAGGTGGAGAATCATTTACATGGGCTGAGAGAATTGAACTCCCACGCGGAAAAGAAGCGTATTCTGGTGATCGCCACCGGAGGGACAATCGCCTCACGTTCGGGAAGTGACGGGCTGGTTCCGGATATTCCGCTGGAACAGCTCTTAAATTATGTGCCGGGGATCCGGGGACAGTGTTCCCTGGAGGCGGTACAGATCATGAATCTGGACAGCACAAATATGCAGCCGTCCGGCTGGCTCACGATTGCAGGGACGATCCGGCAAAGATACGAGGAGTTTGACGGTTTTGTCATCCTGCATGGAACAGATACGATGGCGTACACGGCGGCGGCGCTTTCCTACCTGATTCAGAACAGCCCAAAGCCGGTGGTTCTGACCGGGGCGCAGAAACCGATCGACCAGGATATTTCCGATGCGAAGGGCAATGTGATTCAGAGCGTGCTCTATGCGTGTGACGACCGTGCGAGCGATGTGAATTTTGTGTTCAACGGAGAGGTGATCGCCGGGACAAGAGGCCGGAAGGTGCGAACGAAAAGCTTCAACGCATTTTCAAGCGTGGATTTTCCGCACAAGGCGGTGATTCGCGAAAATCAGGTGATCCATTATATTGACAGCAGACTTTCCGGGAGAGTGCGGTTCTATGACCGGCTGGATGAAAAGGTGTTTGTTCTGAGGCTGATCCCCGGTCTGCGCGCGGACATCCTCCGGTATCTGGGAGAATATTTTCACGCGGTTGTGATTGAGGGATTCGGTATCGGCGGCATCCCGAATACGGAGGAGATGCGCTTCCTGCCGCTGATCCGGGAACTTCTTGATAAGGGTGTCACGGTGGTAGCGACGACGCAGGTTCCGCTGGAAGGCAGCGATCTCGATGTGTACGAGGTGGGACGGCTGTTTAAACGGGATGAGCGTCTGCTGGAGGCCTACAATATGACGCTGGAAGCAATCGTGACAAAACTGATGTGGATTCTGGGACAGACACGGGAGCATGCTCAGATTCGGGAACTGTTTTACCGGCAGATCAACTATGATCTTTATCAGTGACTTTTATAGCAAACGACAAAAATATTTGCCGTTTGCTATAAACCCTCCGGGAGATGCGCACGAATTTGAAGCGGAAAAATGCCGCTTGAGCGGCACAAATTCGGCGCAGGGAACGAGCAAAACGAAAATCGTTTTGTCGTTCCCTATATTTACGGGGCTCACATTTCGGATTGCGGGCGGGTTCGGAAGGAGGTATGTTATGAAAATCGCAAAATTTGTCTCTCTGTTTCTTGCAGGAATCCTGAGTCTGACATCTGCTACAGCTGTCTGCGCGGAAGGGACGATGACGGACATAGAGATTACAGCAGGAAATGAGGGATATTCCGGAGAAGAGATGAGGACGCCTGAGCAGGCTTTGGGCGGAAATACGGAAGTTTCCGGGGAAGAGACAGAGACGGCCAGCGCTGCATTGACTGCGGACAGAACTTCCGATGAGATTCCCGGGCAGCAGGAATACAATGATTTGATTGCCCGGATCAAAAATACCGCAGGCGCCGCAAAACGTGAGGCATTGATGCATGAAGCGGAAGATATGCTGATGGAGACCGGCGTTCTGGTTCCGCTTTATTATGACAATGACATCTTTCTTCAGAAAGAATCTGTATCGGGTATTTACAGCGATGCCTTCGGATTTAAATATTTTATGTCTGCCGATGACAAGGAGGACACGACTCTTTGCATAAATCTTGCGGAGGAACCGGATACATTTGATCCGGCTCTGAATTCAACAGCAGACGGCGGCAGCCTTGTGGTTAATATATTTGAGGGGCTGTGCGCGTACGACGACGATGGAGAGACAGTCATGGCGCTCGCTGACAGATATGCAAAAAGCAGAGATGGCCTTCACTATGCGTTTACTCTGAAAGATGACCTGTTCTGGAGCGATGGGACAAAGCTTACAGCGGATGATTTTGTTTATGCATGGAATCGTGCAGCCGGTTTGAAAATGAAAACGGACGGCAGCAGCCTGTTTGACTGTATTGCAAGAAAGGATGACGGCATGCTTGACGTGACGGCGGACGGCAGCCTGCTGATGGTCAGTCTGACAGAACCCTGCCCGTATTTTCTGGATCTCTGTGCGCTTCCTGCATACTGTCCGGTGCTTCGCTCCCAGACAGAGACGTATGACTGGGAGGAGGATCCGGGGGTGTGGGCTTCTGGAGCAGGCTTTGTGAGCAGCGGCGCTTATACGATTGACAGCTGGATCCATGGCGAACGTATGGTTCTCGTGAAAAATCTGAATTATTACAGAGCGGACGAGGTCAAAACAGAGCGGATTGAAGTGACGTTCAGCACGGACAGTGAGGCGGTTTTTGAAGCTTATGACGCGGGTGAGCTTGATTTTGCGGATGCGGTTTCATCTGAGGAAATGCAGAATCTGACGGACAGTCCGGAGCTTCACAATGCAGACAGAGCCGGAACCTGCCTTCTGTATTTCAATACAGACAGTCCTCTGTTCGAAGGAAAGACGCCGGAAGAGGCGAACGCAATAAGACGTGCGCTCAGCCTTCTGATTGACCGCAGCTATATTACAGAAGGGATTGTCGGGAAAGGAAACAAGCCGGCGAACACTTTGATTCCGGCCGGTATGTCTGACGGGAGAGGCGGAGAGTTCCGGACAAATGACAAGAGCTATACCTATCCGTGCGAGGAAGCAGTCGGTTATTATGATCCGTCTTATGAGGCGTACGATGCAAACCTTGAAGAGGCGATGAGACTTCTGGCGGAAAACGGGTTTGAATTCAATGAGGACGGAATGCTTTCCAGTGAGACGCCGCTGAATATCACGTATCTTGTGCGAAAGGGAACGGTTCAGGAAGAGATCGCGGAGGCGGTTCAGCAGGATTTTGCGGTTATCGGTGTGAATGTGACGATCGACAGTCAGAAACAGAAAATCTTCCTGAACAGGCGGAAAAACGGAAAATTTGATCTGATTCAGAGCAGCTGCGAAGCGTATTTTGATGATCCGGTCAGTATGCTTGAAAGATGGATGACAGATTCCGGTGAAAATAATGCCCAGCTGGGAAAATAAAAAGGATGGGAAGGCTGTACTTTTTCAGAGGGGAGATATATATGAATTGCTTTCGGTTTTTAATTAACAGGCCAGAATCAGTCATTCTGAAAAAAGAAAGGGTTGAATAATCATGGGAAATATCATACAGGAGCGTCTTGCCGCTCTGCGTGCTTTGATGACAGAAAAAGGGATCGATGCGTATCTGGTCCCGACGGACGATTTCCACTCTTCGGAGTATGTCGGGGATTATTTTAAGTGCAGAAAGTACATAACCGGGTTTACCGGTTCTGCGGGAACAGCGGTCGTCATGAAAGATATGGCGGGTCTGTGGACTGACGGAAGGTATTTTATTCAGGCGGAGCAGCAGCTTGCGGGCAGCACCGTGACGCTGTTTAAGATGGGGGAGCCGGATGTCCCGACTGTTCATGAATTTCTGGAGAAGAATCTGGCGGAGGGACAGTGCCTTGGCTTTGACGGAAGAACAGTCGGAGCGAAAGAGGCGGACGAGCTGGCGGAGAAGCTTTCCACGAAAAAAGTGTCCATCGTCTGCGATGTTGATCTCGTGGGGGAGATCTGGACGGATCGTCCGTCGCTTTCCTGCCAGCCGGTCAGCGAGCTTGACGTAAAGTGGGCCGGAAAATCGCGTGCGGACAAGCTGGCGGATGTTCGGAAGGTGATGAAGGAGAAGGAAGCGGATGTGTTTCTCCTTACTTGTCTTGACGATATCGCATGGTTGCTGAACATCCGCGGCGGGGATATTGAGTGCAATCCGGTCGTGCTTTCTTATCTGGCGATGACACAGCAGGAGGTTCTGCTGTTTGCGAATGAGAAGGCGTTTCCGGATGCGGTGCGCAAAGCGCTGGAGGCGGATGGAGTGACGCTGCGGCCTTATGATGATGTTTATGCGTATGTGGCAGGACTGGATTGTGAATCAGTGTCCGGAAAAATCAAAGAAGGAAGTATCTGTGAAACGGAAACTGGTTCTGAAAACAAGTCAGATGACACGGCGGCAGGAAATTTCTCCGGAAAAGTTTCTGAGGGGACAGAAGATTCTGGAGACAAAATGGGGAGAAATCCGGGAGACTGTCGTGTTCATGCAAAAAATCCTCAGTCGAAATATCCGGCTGGTTCTGTGAAAGCGGAGAATCCGACGGGCAGAAGTCTATCAGTGCTGCTCTGCCGCGCGAAAGTGAACAGCCGCTTGGTCAACAGTATCCCGAAAAATGTCCGCGTGATTGACGAGGAGAACCCGACGCTGCTGCCCAAGGCAATCAAGAATCCGGTTGAGGTGGAGAATGAACGGATTGCGCATATCAAGGATGGCGTCGCTGTGACAAAGTTCATTTACTGGCTGAAGAAGAATGTCGGCAAAATCCCGATGACAGAGCTGAGCGCGGCAGATTATCTGAACGGTCTGCGGGCGCAGCAAGAGCACTTCATGGGGAACAGCTTTGAGCCGATCATTTCCGTTGGTCCTCATGCTGCAATCAACCATTATTCCGCGACGCCGGAGACGGATGTTCCGATCGAGCCGGAAGGATTGCTGCTTGCGGATACCGGTGGACAGTATCTGGAAGGGACGACCGATATCACAAGGACGATCGTGCTGGGACCGGTGACGGAAGAACAGAAAAAATA
>CANQAR010000117.1 GCA_947588845.1 uncultured Lachnospiraceae bacterium | reverse complement strand
GAGACCGGAGACCAGAGGGAACCTTCCAGTATAAAGGTTCCCTGGAAGCCGTGGACGGGTGGTTATTCATCGCTTACTAAGCTCCAAGTGTTTGAGCCAAAGATATTGCATATACCTCACCCAAATCACCTGTACCATACAGATTTCTGTTTTCATTAACCTTACTCTCAAAAATCTTATATATCTGCAAATCTTTTAGCATTTTGTTTGTATATAATTCTATCTTTCCAGCGTCTATGTCAGAAATAACCTCGTCAAGCACATCCTGACCATGATTTACCAATTCAACGTAACGAAT
The DNA here is from genome assembly GCA_947588845.1 of uncultured Lachnospiraceae bacterium. Classification (GTDB taxonomy): domain Bacteria; phylum Bacillota; class Clostridia; order Lachnospirales; family Lachnospiraceae; genus Choladousia. The sequence goes on along the minus strand of CANQAR010000117.1, from coordinate 14,481 downwards.
CTGCTTATAGATAAATACTCCTTCATCAAAAAAATCAAACAATATATCCTGAAGACCAGCCCTATAAAAATGAATTACAGCGTTTGTATCTAAAGAGGCCCTCAATCGTCCAAACCTCCTATCAAATCATCCAGGTCATCCTTGTCATCGCTCCTGTGTTCAACCAGTTTGTCACTTACATCCTCTATACTAAGCTGATAACAGGCAAGAACCCTCTCCAGCGTTTCTTTCGGAATTGCATTATGATTGTAATTATAAATTGTATAATCAATATACTCGTATGGTATCTCAATCTCATTACCAGGTACATTCAGTCTCGCATTTCCGCCCACACTTCGAAGCAGATTACTAACCTTTCTTTCAATTTTTTCATTATCAAGGCAAATCTTTTGATTTGAATCAATGACCCCAAGACTTTCCAGTCGATTTAATGCCATATCAAAACTAACATTAAATTCTGACATAATTCTGGCAATATCCATTGCGGATAAACCTTTTTCATAAAAGCTTTGTATTTCTAAATCAATAAAACGACCAACATCATCAGCCGGCATTAACAAACAGGCAGCAAAATAATTTGCCTCCCGTTCTTTCTCGTCCGTACTTCTCCCATTAATAGTTATATTATTGTCAATAAAAGAACTGCCTTCTTCTAAATGTAAAATAACGTGGCCTGTCTCATGGGCAAGAGTAAAGATTTCCCTCGACAATCGACTACAGCTGTTCGTAAAAATAACAATATCATTATCTTTTTTTACAGTAAATCCAAGATCCGCATTTTCTCCAAGGGGATATCTTAACAGTTTATATCCCAATCTTTCGCAGTCCTTGAATAAATCAATAATTCCGTATCTGCTTATTTTACACTTTTCTCTAAAAACATCCGCTTTTTTACGGATTTCGCGTTTTCTACCGGCCTGCATTCACGTACCTCCTAAATCATATCCCTGCGCTGAAGTCTGGCACACATATGCTTATTTGCATAAAATAAATCAAGCATATCAAATATTTTTTTAGAAGATCCACTCTCCTCGCCAGCTCTATATGCCGCCGCCGGAGTTTCATCAAGTACTTTTGTTATATCCCCGACAGTTACATCAAGAACATTTGCAACTTTAGAAAGGATATCGAATGTAATACTATTAACTCCACTCTCAATTCTTGCATATTTCTGCCTGCTGATTCCAATTTGATCAGCAACCTGCTCCTGAGTAAATTTTTTCGCATTTCTTAATGCCTTAATACGACCTCCCAAAATTTCATTCATAATCATCCCTCCACTCACATGTGTTATTATTTTATCATAAAAATAAGCATTGTCAATATTAAATGTTATAATTTTATAACATTTCCACTATATTTCCAACTGTACTGAAAAATTCTTCCTTTTTGACCCTGTTAAACCTTCTCAGATATTTAAGTCTGGACAATTCTTTTTCCGTGTGATATAATTTATAAATCAAATCTTATATTAGTTATCATCTATCTTATCAGTAAATCTTTTATTATCTATTTCTATTTTCAAGCAGATTTTCATCTGATTTCTCTTGTAACTTCTCACATTTCTATGTTATAATAAGGAGGATTGATCTTTCCAATGACTGCAAATAACTTCACAAATATTCTGAACCGGCTGTTTCCCTGGCGGCGCGCCCATCTGAACCGCAAGTTCAAGGACCATCTTTTTCGTTTCCTCTTTCGGGAGAAAAGCGAGCTGCTGTCCCTCTACAACGCGGTCAACGGCACGGATTACACGGATCCCGACGCACTGACCATCATGACCCTGGAGGATGTGATCTATCTCGGAATGAAAAATGATGTCAGCTTCCTGATCGACGGCAGGCTCAGTCTCTACGAACACCAGAGCAGCATCTGTCCGAACATGCCCCTGCGCGGACTGTTCTACTTCTCTCAGCTGCTGCAGGGCTATGTGGATCAGAATAACCTGAACATTTATTCGTCCACAAAAGTATCCCTTCCCCTGCCGCTTTATGTCGTCTTCTATAACGGCACGGGAAACTTCCCGGAGCGCACCGAGCTGCTCCTGTCCGACCTGTTTGAAAAAGGAAAGCGGGAGGACGCCGCGCTGGAATGCCGCGCTGTGGTGCTGAACATCAATGAGGGTTACAACAGGGAGATCATGAAAAAGTGCAGGACACTGGCAGATTATTCTGCTTTCATCCAGCAGATAAGAAATTACCAGAAAGCGGGATTCGCCGCTCCGCAGGCGGTCGCCCTGGCGATCGACTACTGTATCGAACATGACATACTCGCAGACGTACTGCGCAAGAACCGTGGGGAGGTGACGGATATGATCCTGACTGTTTACAACGAAAAACTGCACAACCGTACACTGAGGGAGGAAGGACGCGCGGAGGGACGTGCAGAAGGACTCCGGGAAGGACACGCGGAGGGACTTCGTGAAGGGCTCACGAAAGGACGCACAGAAAGTCTCCGAAAAATAAATGATTTAAACAATCGTCTTCTGGAGGATGACCGTATGGACGACCTGAAACGCTCCGTGAACGATAATGCATTTCAGGAAGCACTTCTGAAAGAATATGGCCTGGACACGGACGATTCAGATCCGGAGGATCTGTTCCTGTGATTCGCTGCGGACAGTTCCATGAAGAGACTCGCATTGCCTCTCTGCATGCAGAATCCACTCCTGCCCGGGCAGACGGTGAACCAGTATCCCGGAAAGGACATCACGGTCTCGCTGTTCCGGGAGGCCAGCCCATCCCCGGGAACTGTTCGCGGCGCTGAAGGAGGAAGGGCGGAACATAGAGGAAAAGTTCCCGGGAATCTATTATGTGACAAGGGACATCATGTTTGACACGCAGATTGTGGTGACAGTCCGCCTTGCCGCGGACAGACACAGCCCGCTGCGGATCCTTTCCGGCAGAGCGGACAGGGAGGATGTCAGCAAAGCCGTCAGGCTTTTTGGAAGAGGGATGTCCATGGATACATCGCGGAGCTGAGCGGACGCAGCGCCGACGTGATCCTGCAGTGGGTTTCCCCCGTCTCACAGGCATGAGGATCCCGGGCCGGCTGTGGGAGAAAAAATACGCTGATACAGAAAAAACTGTGGTGAGGTGGCAGATATGATCCTGACTGTTTACAACGAAAAACTGCACAACCGTACACTGAGAGAGGAAGGACTCCGGGAGGGACGCGGAAAGGAACGCAGGAAAATAAATGATTTAAATAACCGTCTTCTGGAGGATGACCGTATGGACGACCTGAAACGATCCCTGAAGGATAATGCATTTCAGGAAGCACTTCTGAAAGAATATGGTCTGGACGCGGATGATTCAGATCCGGATGACCTGTTTCTGTGATTCGCCGCGGATATATCCGCATTCTCCACAAAGTTTTATCCGGATTTCTCCAAAAATGAAGGAGGTCTCCCTGGCAAATTCCAGAAGAGTCCTCCTTCATTCTGTCTTTGCGCACAGGCAAAAGTTGATTGAAACTTCTCCCCGGGAGCAGGCAAGCGTCTTCTGACAAAACAGTTTTTTCCGGGCCGTCCCGCTGTTTCCTTATCTCGCTGTCGAGCCTTTTAAACTTCTCGTAATCCGTCTCGACCGGAACCTCCGGGTTCCACTGGTACCCTCCCGGCTGTGTACATATGTATTCTTCCGGGCCCAGCGCTTTCAGCTCGTTCCGGAGGCGGTAGACCAGATTTTTCAGCGCATTTTCCGGGTTTTTTGAATTTCCGGAGCAGAACAGTTCAATCAGCCTTTTTTCATGATTACCTTATCTTTGTGGCTGATCAGGTAAACCAGCAGCTGCACCAGCCTGCTCGTCCGTGCGGCCCTCATGTTATCTGACTCCTCCCATAAGAACCATGCCAAGCAGACATCCGCAGGTGATCGCCGCCGCCCACAGCACCGACTCCGTCAGACGCAGGCTTCCATTTTTAAAAAATCAAATCCTGCCGGCTTTCTGATACGTCTTGTCTGCGTCCACTCCTTCTGATCTTTTGTCTCCATGGCTACCACCATGCGGGATGTGATCACAAACACATCCCTGATTCCGGACCATTTCTTAGGCATTTAAGTCTGGACAATTCTTTTTCTGTATGATATAATTTATAAATCAAATCATATATTAGTTATCATCTATCTTATCAGTAAATCTTTTATTATCTGATTTTATTTTCAAGCAGATTTCTATCTGATTTCTCTTGTAACTTCTCACATTTCTATGTTATAATAAGGAGGATTGATCTTTTCAATGACTGCAAACAACTTCACAAATATTCTGAACCGGCTGTTTCCCTGGCGGCGCGCCCATCTGAACCGCAAATTCAAGGACCATCTTTTTCGTTTCCTCTTTCGGGAGAAAAGCGAGCTGCTGTCCCTCTACAACGCGGTCAACGGCACGGATTACACGGATCCCGACGCGCTGATCATCATGACACTGGAGGATGTGATCTATCTCGGAATGAAGAACGATGTCAGCTTCCTGATCGACGGCAGGCTCAGTCTCTATGAACACCAGAGCAGCATCTGTCCGAACATGCCCCTGCGCGGGCTGTTCTACTTCTCTCAGCTGCTGCAGGGCTATGTGGATCAGAACAACCTGAACATCTACTCGCGGGCATCACCATGAACGAAAGCCCACGGGTCGCTTCGTGCTTACGCACTCCCGCGCCCCTGCCCGCATTCGCAAATCGTGCTGCTCACATTCGTTCGCATCACTGTTTTGCTCATACGGGTTAGCGTCTCTCATACAGGACCAGTCTGGCAAGCAAGCTTGCCGTCTGTTCCTATATGGAGACTGGGCTTTCACAGTAAAGTATCCTTCCCCTGCCGCTTTATGTTGTCTTCTATAACGGCACGGAAAACTGCCCGGAGCGCACCGAGCTGCTGCTGTCCGACCTGTTTGAAAAAGAAAAGCGGGAGGACGCCGCTCTGGAATGCCGCGCCGTAGTGCTGAACATCAATGAAGGATACAATGGGGAGATCATGAAAAAATGCAGGACGCTGGCAGATTATTTGCTTTCATCCAGCAGATAAGGGATTATCAGGAAGCAGGGTTTGACGCTCCACAGGCGGTCGCCCTGGCGATCGACTACTGTATCGAACATGACATACTCGCAGACGTACTGCGCAAAAACCGTGGGGAGGTGACGGATATGATCCTGACTGTTTACAATGAAAAACTGCACAACCGAACACTGAGGGAGGAAGGACGCGCGGAGGGACGTGCAGAAGGACTCCGGAAAGGACGCAGAGAAATAAATAATTTAATTAATCGGCTTCTGGAGGACGACCGCATGGACGACCTGAAACGTTCCGTGAACGATAATGCATTTCAGGAAGCCCTTCTGAAAGAATATGGCCTGGATACGGATGATTCAGATCCGGAGGATCTGTTCCTGTGATTCGCCGCGGACAGTTCCATGAAGAGACTCGCATTGCCTCTCTGCATGCAGAATCCACTCCTGCCCGGGCAGATGGTGAACCAGTATCCCGGAAAGGACATCACGGTCTCGCTGTTCCGGGAGGCCTAGCCCCGAGAGCTGTTCGCGGCGCTGAGGGAGGAAGGGCGGAGCATAGAGGAAAAGTTCCCGGGAATCTATTATGTGACAGGAGACATCATGTTTGACACGCAGATTGTGGTGACAGGCCGCTTTGCCGCGGACAGCCACAACCCGCTGCGGATCCTTTCCGGCAGAGCGGGCAGGGAGGCTGTCAGCAAGGCCGTCAGGCTTAACACGGAACAGGTAACCGAGCACGTGACCGAACAGAAAGACAGGGAAATGGCCGTCAGGCTTTTTGGACGGGGGATGTCCATGGATACCATCGCGGAGCTGATCGGACGCAACGCCGACGTAATCCTGCAGTGGGTTTCCCCCGTCTCACAGGTATGAGGATCCAAATTTGTGAAGGGGCCGGAGACATCAATTCTGCCTCCGGCCCCAATGATCAATTATGACTTTAAATGCTTCTTAATTCTTTTATCTCATGCCCGACGGGAGCGTCCCCTGACAGACAGCACAGCTGCACTGCCAAGTACCAGCACAAATCCGGTCAGCAAGTAGAACAGGGTGCCAGGCCCGCCGGTTTCCGGAAGCGTATAACTGCCGGTATTCGGGAGCCAGAATGTCAGAACCGTTTCTCCATCTTTTTTCTGCAGTTTAACCTCTTCACTTTGCCAAGTCACTTCCCCGTTATTTGCTACCGTAATTGTTATTGGTTTCTCCAATTGTAAGAAGCCAGCCGGAGCTTTTGTTTCATAGAGGTAGTATGTCCCGGCAGTCAGGGTTAAATCGAAACTTCCTTCTTTGGAAGCATCATCTTTCGTCCAGAAAAGTCGACCATCTTCCTGAGATAAAGCAGTCCACAATCTCTTATCTCGGACTAGATTCCCGTCGTCTCCGGACTTCGTTGTTGAATACAGCTCAAATTCCGCGCCTGACAACACTTTTTCGGCCTCCCCACTTACTTCGGCTCTTTCAAGGGAAGCTTCGTCCACCTTGATGATCCGCAGTGAACTTCTGACCAGCGTGTTTTTGATCTGCAGAATCAATCCGTTATCCGTCACCTCCACGTATTCAGAAAACATCGGGTTATACGGGCAGGAAATCATACGGTGAAAATCCGTGCCTTTAATTTCAAATTCAATATAACCGGGAAGAAGTTTGTAGCCTTCAGGCACCTCCGTCTCCACAAGTCGGTAGGTACCAACAGGAAGTTTCTCTCCAACAGGTTTGTCATCCTTATAGATTACACCGTCTTCAGCGGAAGTATATTCGCCTTTTTTTATCCATTTGTCTTCCCAGTCATATATTATATTTCCACCGGTTTCATCTTTCTGATATAAAGTAAACTTCGCTCCCTGCAGGGGATCCCCGTTTTCATCAATTTTCTTGATGGACAGCTTTGTATCGCCGTCATAAGTGTTTTTGAAAGCGCCCCCATTCAACGTAATCACCGTGCGGGTGGTCCAGTGCATCGCCTCTTCGCTGTTATTGTTTTCTTCGACCTTCTGCGTAATACTGACTGGGATGTAAGTTTTGGTCTCAGAGTCCCATTTTCCAACAGTCGCGCTTTCATTTTTGATGCTCCATGTGTTGATGGACAGCGTTGCACCGGCAACCCCCTGGGTAGTGGTACTTTCCGATACTATGACAGTCACTCTATAAAGAGATGGATCGTAGGTCACGTTGTTGCCGCCTTCGTTCACTTCCCAGAAATAGAAGGTCTGCTCGCCTGTTTCTTTCGTCAGGCAGGGCTGTGTCTCTCCAAAGGTCAGATCAAAAGCAAAATTCCCGTCGACACTGTTTTTCGTAGTAAAGACGCCGCTGTCGTCTTTGGCCTGCCAATGACCGCCCGTTTCTTCTCCTTCTGTATCATTAACCCATACAGGTTCCTTATTGCTGATAGCAAATTGGAACTCCGGCACGGCGTCGGCCGACATCTTATTCACTTCATACTGCTTTGTGCCCTTGATCGCCAGGCCCGGAGTGACGTCCATCTTGGCTGTCCAGCCCATGGCCAGCGAACCGTTGCACATGATGCCACCACCGTGGGTGTTGGAATGGTTGTCGGTAATAAAGACGCTTGCCGCCGCACGCGCCTTGGCCTGGTCTTCCGCCGAGGCATGGGAGGTCAGCCCCAGCATCTGGGAAGCGGAAACGAATCCATCCTTACCTACTGCCACAGGCGCGCCGTCCGCGCTACCGGTCCAGGCTTCGTCGCCGCCGCCCAGCATCAGGCCGCTGATAACCGCTTCCAATGCGCTATAGACGTCCTGATAGCCGGATCTCATGAACACTTCGTTTTTATAGGCATCCCAGTCTGCATGTTTTTTACTGTCATAACCAGACATATTCTTTCCTTGAGCGGTATTGCCGAAAATGGCGGCCAGGGGTGAAGGATTATCCTCATACACCCCGACACCGTAATAAACATGTCCGGTGGAACAGGCGCCAAGACCGCCGCCGAAGCCGTCGGCAGAGTTGTCCGCGATCAGAGCGTTTACGATGACGGCCTGCGATTTGTCTGAGATCATAATGCCGCCGCCGCCCCAATGCTCAGTCGTACGGGATTCATTGTTCTCAATGTAGACCTTCTGTCCGTTCTTCGCCTCAATAACGAGCGTGCCACTGCCCATGCCGATGCCGCCGCCCTCGTGCAACGTTGAATAGTTGCCGCTGATTGTGCCGCCGTTGATGGTGACTACCATATCGCCGGTGCATTCTCCATCAACTCCGGAGTAGTCTGTGGCAATGCCGCCTCCCTGACCCTCGCCGTGGTTGCCGCTGATCGTGCCACCGGTCATGGTAAAACTGGTATGGTCCTGCAGGTAGACGCCGCCGCCATATTGCCATTCGCCACCGGTCACCTCGTTATCAGAGATAACACCGGACATCAACGTGACCCGGTTCTTCTCGTAGTTACCGCCACCTTGTCTCAGAGCGATACCGCCGCCGCCAAACTCCGCTTTATTGCCGCTTATCTTTCCGCCGTCGATGGTGATCTGGCTTTGATAAGCGGCGATGCCGCCGCCGATGCCATTGCTACCGGTACTTCCAGCTTGGCTTTCAGCGATATTATTGGATATTTCAGCAGTTTCGTTTATGGTCATGGTGGAGTCTTCCACTCGGATGCCACCACCTGCGGAGGCCTTATTGTCTGTGATCTTTGTTGTTCCGCCGATGGTAATATTAGAACAGCTGTTGATCCATAGTCCGCCGCCATGGGACTTCGTTCCAGTCGTATTGCCGGAGATTGTGCCGCCGGTTATACTAATGTTCCCGCTGCAGCCGGTGAAGTAAAGTCCGCCGCCGTTGCTACCGGCTGTGTTTCCCGTGATCGTGCCGCCAGTCATGGTGAAATTACCGCCGCCCTCGAACTGGATCCCCGCGCCGGTGTTCGCCTTGTTGTTCTTGATCGTGCCGCCGGTGATCGCCAGGTCTCCGCTCGCCACGGAGATCCCGCCGCCTTGATCGGTGTTCTCTTTGCCAGAATTCTGTATGGTACCGCCCTCCATAATGAGCCTCCCGCCGGCTACCCGAAAGGCATGAAAGCCCTTGCTGTTTTCAAAGATACCGCCGTTCAGCGTCAGTGTTCCGCCCGTCCTTACGTAGACCAGGCCAAAAGGATTACCATCATTGACGGTGAACTTACCATTGCCGTTGCTGGAGTCCATAATGGTCAAGCTACCGTCGACAGCCATGACGTACCCTTGAATACCGTTACTGGCATGACTACTAGAGTTAATACCGCTTGATTTGATCGTGTATCCGTTCAGGTCGATGATCAAATCTCCCGTGACCGCGCAGGGCGAAGTCGCAGTGATGTTCGTCGTCAAATGGACGGAGCCTCCTGTCTTTGCCTTATCTTTGATTGTATCCCAATCGCTGACTCCTTCTCCTGGCTGCAGACTGGTAACCACAAAAACCGAAGATCCACCTGCATCACTTTCCTTTGCCGCGGTTTTGATTATATTCTCATTACTGACTCCTTCTTCCGACTCGGGGACAAATGCAAAATTCGAAAACCCATCTGTCGTAAAGGAAACTGAACCTGCATCATCCACCGACGTATCCGCAATAACTTCCGCGTCATTCTCCACAAGATGTACCACCTTGATGGGTTCTCCTGCCGCAAAGCCGTCCTTCAGGGCCTGAAGGGTCACATTTACCGGCGCCTCCGGCTCCACTTCCTGATCCCCGACATAAAAACCTACCTTGTAGATGGCGTTCGCTGAAACGGTTTCATCGTCCCTGCCCGCCGCGGCCATCGCAGCCGCCATATCCTGCGAATATATGTCCGGATTCTCTTCCGGCGTCATCAGGCTGGCACGCAGCTCCGCCTCCTTCGGGATCCGGGCCTCTTTTCCGTACGACGCCTCGACATACACCGTATCATCCCTGTATGACGCCGTCAGCGGGCCGCCCTCCCTGTACAGCCCCAGGGAAAACAGAATCACACCGAATATCAGGGATATCCGGACTGCAATGCCCGGCAGGGTACCGGACCCTTTCTGTTTATTAAACAGTCTCTTTGGAGCATCATTCTTCTTTCTCGCTTCCATCATGCTACCTCCATAAACCATTTCTGAAAAACCGGCATTTCTCCGGCCTTATGATTGTTTCAGGCGTCTTTTCGCCCGGCAGGTATCGAACCTGTTCCCGTCCAGACAGAAGGACTGCCTGAAGGTGTTTGTTTTCACAGTTCCGGTCATCATTCCTCCCGGACAGAATCCTCCTTTTCCCTGCCCGCAGGCGCATAACAGGCCGCGCAGAAGGAAAACTCTGTAACGCCAGAACAGCCTGATCCGACCGGCTGCTGCCGCAGGCTGGTATATTCTGCGGCACAGAACCGTCCGGAAAATCAGACCGGCTGAAAAAAGCATGAATAAATGGGGGTTTTGCAGGGAATGTCCCTGTGATATTCTTTGCTTTTTCTTCCGCTGTCTCTTATGTCCTGCCCTGTATGGGCCGCGCTGCTGTCCGCTTCTCCGCGGGCTTGCCGGCAGCGCTCTGTATGAAAACTGTATCTTTTCTTCTATACAGAAAGCCTGCCGCTGACAGCCTTTCTGCATACTATGGCATTTAATAACGCCGCATGGAACAGGGTGTCTCTGGGACAGGCCTGCCCCTCGCGGCGTCCGTTTTTGTTAAGCTTACAGCAAACGTCAACTCTGATCTGTCACTTGAATTTCCGTTTCCTGTAATATTTTTTATTTATTCCGCTTTCGGTTCTTGCTTCAGCGACCTGCCTTTTCATACAATGCAGGCCGCTTCCACTATCTTGCAAACCTTTTTATCTCAGATCCTCCGGCTTACCGTGTCTTCCTCCGTCTTCTCACAAAGAATACCAGCAGCCCCAGGATCACTACGGCCGATCCCGCAAAGATTCCAACATACAGGCCGATCGGCGTCTCGTCTCCTGTCCGCACGCTGTTCTGTGTCGGCGGCGTATCAGGATTGTTCGGATTCTCCGGATTGTCCGGGTTCTCCGGAATCACCGGCTCTCCCGGCGGCTCCGTCCGCGCGTTCGTGATTACCACAGTATCCTCGCTGTGGTCCCCGCTCAGCGTCACGCTCGTCTTATCCACCGATGCCGTGTAGGTGAAGCTTGCACTTCCCGCCACCGGCACGCCGTCCGCGTCTGTCTCGGTTACATAGTAGGTTTTGCTGTCGCCCGGGTTCTGCCCGATGTAGACCGGCACGGTTACGGAGAGTTCGCTGTTCCCGTCCATCGCCAGCTCAATCACATCGCCGTATCTCGTCCTGTATTCTGGATCCTCAAAGATGCCTGCGTAGAAGGTTTCGCTTGTTCCTGCCAGCGCCCCGTTCCGGAACACGCGCTTCGTGATCGTCAGCTCGCCCTCGACGTAGTATTCCGTCGGGATATCCTGGAATACATTCTCAAATGTGACTGCCTTGTCCGGCGTCTTTACCGTCAGCTTCTTCCTGTTTCCGTCCGGGAAGACTGCCGCGAATTCGCCTTCTTCTCCGATGCTTCCGCTGTCAACCGGGGTTCCCTTCTCATCTGTCTCACTCACGTAATACTCGGTTCCGAGCGGCAGGCCCTCGAAGATCACTGTCTGACTCGAGGCGTTCACAAACCGCATCGGCGTTACATCCGATACCCGTCTCGTCCTCGCTTCGTCCGCGAACAGCGCCACGTAGAATGTCCCGTCCACAGCCTTCACATTCTCTCCCGAAACGGTCTTCAGGTTCTTCGTCACGGAAAGGGAGCCTTCTTCCTGCTCTGTTGTCTTCTCATTTGTGATCTCGACGGTTTCTTCGTCGTGCTCGCCGGAGAGTGTCACTTCCGTCTTATCCACGGATACCGTGTACTCGAAGCCTGCGCTTCCCGCCACCGGCACGCCGTCTGCGTCTGTCTCGGTCACGTAGTAGGTCTTCGTGTCTCCCACGTTCTTGCCCAGCGTTACCGGCACTTCCACGGAGAGCTCGCTGCTTCCGTCCATCTTCAGCTCGATCACGTCGCCGTATAATGTCTTGTAGTCCGGGTCCTCGAAGATGCCCGCGTAGAACGTTTCCTGTGAGTTCGTCAGTCTTCCGTTCCTGAGGACTCTCTTCATGACTGTCAGGGTTCCTTCATAGTTGTATTCCCGCGGCAGCTCTGAGAACACGTTCTCGAATTCCACCGCCCCTTCCGGGACTTCCGCGGTCAGCTCCGCCTGGTTCCCGTCCGCAAACAGCGCCGCGTAGATTCCTCCGTCCCCGAAGGTTCCGTTGTCCAGCGGGGTTCCAAACTGGTCCGTCTCGCTTACGTAGTAAACCGTGTCAACCGCCAGACCCGTAAAGGTTACCGTCTGGCTCGAAGCTCCCGAGAACTCCACCGGGATCACGTTCGATACCCGCTCGGTTCTCGCCTCGTCCGCAAACAGCGCCACATAGAACGTTCCGTTGATGCCCGTCAGGTCATCCCCTGCGAGCGTTGTCAGGTACTTCGTCACGGAAAGTTCGCCTTCCGCCGGCTCCGTCCGCTGCCTGTCTTCCATCGTCACCGTAACCAGGTCGTCCGTTCCCTCAGCCACTGTGAACGGCACATCCGCCGCCAGCTCGTAGCCTTCCGGCGCGGTCAGCTCTCTTAAGAGGTAGTCTCCTGCCGGGATTCCGCGGACTTCCTGCGGCTCCCCGTCTGTCAGGAACAGCCACCTCGCGTCTCCAGCTTCATTGGTTATCACAGTTCCGTCACTGTCGCAGATGATGAGCACCGCGCCTGTGACTCCGTTCCCTTCTTCATCCACTTTGTTGACTTCTACCCGTGTCCTGCGGTTCACTGCCGTCAGCTCCGGCACTGTTCCGATTCCCGGTACATATCGGCCGCCTTCCACAGCTACCGTGCCCGGTCCTGTAATCGAGAAGTTCAGCGGGTCTGTGGAAAGGATATATCCCTCCGGCGCCGACTGCTCTACAAACCGGTAGTCTCCCATCTCCAGATGCTCCGCCGCGATCTGGCCGTTTGCGTCTGTCGTGTAGGTTTCCAGTGTCTGCCAGTAGAAGTTTCCGGTCGTGTCGTTTTCCGTCTCCGTTCCGTCCGGGATCTCCCCGTCCGCCGCGTAGGTCTTCTTCTGCAGCTCGTACTCTACGCCCGGAACCGGATTTCCGTTCTCATCCGTCTTGTTCAGGATGGCGGCTCCTTCTGCCTCATCCACCATCGTCACGGTAACAAGCTCATCCGTTCCGGCTGCCACTGTAAACGGCACATCCGCCGCCAGCTCGTAGCCTTCCGGCGCTTCCAGCTCTCTCAGGATGTAATCCCCTGCCGGGATTCCCCGGACTTCATGTGGCTGTCCGTCTGTCACGAACTGCCATCTCGGGTTTCCATCTTCATCCAGGATGATGTTTCCTTCGCTGTCGCAGATCATGAGCGTTGCCCCTGCGACTCCGTTTCCATTTATATCTACTTTATCGACTTCCACGCGCGTCCGGCGGTTCACTGCCGATACTTCCGGCACCGTCCCGCTTCCCGGCACGTATCTGTCATTCTCCACGGCTACCGTGCCCTGGCCGCTGATCGTAAAGTTCAGCGGATCCGTCGAGAGAATGTAGCCCTCCGGCGCCGACTGCTCCACGAACCGGTAGTCCCCGACCACCAGATGCTCCACCACGATCTGGCCGTTCGCGTCTGTCGTGTAGGTTCCAATCGTCTCCCAGTAGAACGTTCCGCTGCTGTCGTTTCCTGCCTCCGCCCCGGCCGGGATCTCTCCCTCCGCCGCGTAGACCTTCCTCTGCAGGACGTATTCCACGCCCGGGACAGGATTTCCTTCCTCGTCCGTCTTGTTCAGGATGACCGCTCCTTCCAGCTCATCCTCCATCGTCACGGTGATCAGTTCGTCCGTGTCACCCGTTACCACAAACGGCACATCCGCCGCCAGATGGTACCCCTCCGGCGCCGCAAGTTCTCTTAACAGGTAGCTTCCCGCCGGGATCCCGAGGATCTCATGCGGCTGTCCGTCCGTCACAAACTGCCATCTCGGATTTCCGTTCTCATCCAGAATGATGTTTCCTTCGCTGTCGCAGATTACGAGCGTCGCACCCGCGAGTCCGGTCCCTTCTTCATTGATTTTATCCACTTCCAGATGCGTCCTGTGGTTCTCCACCGATACCACCGGGACATTCCTGTCCCCGGGCACATACCGGCCGCCGTCCACAGCTACCGTCCCCGGGGCCTCAATCGAGAAGTAGAACGGGGCTGTCGTCCCGACATACCCCTCCGGCACCGACTGTTCCATGAACCGGTACAGCCCCAGCCTCAGGTGCTCTGCCGCAATCTGGCCGTTCGCGTCCGTCGTGTAGGTTCCAAGCGTCTGCCAGTAGTACCGGCCTCCGCTGTCGCTTCCCGTCTCCATCCCGTCCGGGAGCGCCCCGTCCCCCGTCACGTATGTCTTCATCTGCAGGAGGAACTCCACCCCCGGCACCGGGTTCCCGTCCTCATCCGTCTTATCCAGGATGACGGCCCCCTCCGGGATCGTGTACTTCGC
>CANQAR010000116.1 GCA_947588845.1 uncultured Lachnospiraceae bacterium | reverse complement strand
TTATTCTGTCACTGCTTCCGTTTCAGCTTCAACTGCCTCAGTTTCAGCAGCCTCAACCACTTCTGTCTCAACTTCAGCTGCCTCTGTCTCAGCCACTTCAGAATCTTCTTCGACCGCTTCTGTCTCAGCCGCTCCGGACTCCTCTTCTGCTTCCTCTGCTGCCGGCTGTCCGCCCTCTACCACAAGGGTTTCCTCATACTCAAGTCCGTATGTGTCGGCCAGCGTCGCCTCATAATCCGCATGGAAGAACTGCTCCTCGCCGAGCGCCTCAATCTCCTCATTCAGCCATGCAAGCAGCGTCTCATTGCCTTTGGAAACTGCCGGAGCGATCGTATCCTGGCTGCCGAGGCTCGGAATGCCGACGGTGTAGCCTTCGTTCTGAAGTGCGTACGCGATTACTTCTGTATTGTCATTCGCCCATGCCACGCCGTTGCCGTTCTCAAGCGCATTCTTTGCAGACGCATAGGTATCATATTTCTGAAGGGTAAGATCCGGATAGTTCTCAACCAGATAAGTCTCCGCCGTTGTTCCGGAAATGACGATCACCGGGTCATCCGCGGTCAGATCGTCCAGGCTCTCAATCACGTTGTCATCCGGGGATACCACGCCGAGGGCCACGTTCATATACGGAAGCGCGAAATCAACAACTTCCGCGCGCTCGTCTGTCACGGTAAAGTTCGCAAGAATCACATCGACCTTTCCGGTCTCAAGGAACTCGATGCGGCTGGCCGCCTCCGTGGAGACAAATTCTACATCCACGCCGAGATCTTCCGCAAGACGGTTCGCAAAGTAGATATCATATCCCTGATATTCTCCGTTCTCATCCACATAACCGAACGGATTCTTGTCAGAGAATACGCCGATGTTGATTTTGCCGCTCTCCTTGATCTCATCCAGCGTACGGTATACAGCGCCGTCGTCCGCAAGCGCCGTAATGGAGAATGCCATTGCGAGAGCTGATGCCGCGATTAACAGTTTCTTTGCCTTTTTCATAATACAACACTCCTTTTCCTGCCGCTGTTTTGCTTAGCCGGCAGATTTTTCTTTCTATCAAAACTCATACATTTCTGTATCTGTGTCTCCGCTGCCGCTCACTTCTCCTTGCGGACCATGAACTGCCTGTCTCCCGTCATACACATTTTCTGCGGGGAGCAGGGCACCTTTTCCAGGAAACACTTAAACTGAATTATTCAGCGCTGTGAGATGTATGAGGTTTGACCGCGTCAAACTCGAAGATATTGAGGAACTGCCGCGCCCGCTCCGTCTTCGGCGCTTCAAAGAACTGATCCGGGTCTGCGTCCTCGACAATCTTCCCTCCGTCTATGAATATGATCCTGTCAGACACGGCGCGCGCAAACTGCATCTCATGCGTCACGATGATCATCGTCCGCCCCTGCCGCGCGAGATCGAGCATAACGTCGAGCACCTCACGGACCATCTCCGGGTCGAGCGCCGCCGTCACTTCGTCGAACAGCATAATCTCCGGGTGCATGCAGAGTGCGCGCACGATCGCCACACGCTGCTTCTGTCCGCCGGAAAGCTGCCGCGGAAAACTGTTTGCCTTTTCCTTCAGTCCGACTCTGTCCAGAAGCCGGAGAGCCTCCTCCGAGATGTCCTCCTTCTTCCGCTTCTGCACCTTCATCGGAGCAAGCATGATATTGTCCAGTACCGTCAGATGCGGAAACAGTTCATAATTCTGAAAAACCATCCCGATCTTCTGACGGATGCCCGTCAGATTTTTGCTCTTCGGATCAATTATATCATCCTGCAGCCGGATGGAACCGCCCTGGATAGGCTCCAGCGCGTTAATACACCGCAGCAATGTACTCTTGCCGCAGCCGCTCGGCCCGACGACCACGATGACTTCTCCCTTGTGGACGGTCAGACTGATGTCGTTCAGGATCAGATTATCGTCATATTTTTTTGTCAGATGCTCTATTTTCAGCAATGGCTCCGCCATAATCTACATCCACCTTCTTTCCAGATATCTCGCAAGCATACTGATCGGCCAGCACGCGATAAAGTAAAGCACCAGAACCGTCAGATAAACTCCAAACGCGGCGTTGGGACTCGCCATACGGTTGGCCTCAATAATCTGCTGTCCCACCTTCAGCACCTCGACAACGCCGATCATCAGAATCAGGCTCGTCGTCTTGATCATTCGTGTGATCAGATTGATCGACAGCGGAATCAGCCTGCGGATCGTCTGGGGAATAATAATATAAAGATACGTCTGCGCTTTGGAAAGGCCAAGCGCCTCGCTGCTCTCATACTGGTGCACTGGAATGCTGATCAGGGCTCCCCGGACCAGATCGCTCATCTCCGCAGTTCCCCACAGGGAGAACACAATAACGGACGACATCTCGCCTGACAGATTCCAGCCGAAGGCCCGCGCAGACCCAAAATATACGATAAACAGCAGCACCATCTGCGGCATAATGCGAATAAACTCAAGATAAATCCGCGTCAGGACCTTCGTGACCGGGTTCTTCCAGGTCATGACAGCGCCGAGCAGAATCCCCAGCGGAATACTGATCAGCACGGCGACCAGGCTGATCTTCAAGGCCACCCAGAGACCGCCGAGGATCCTGATCATGTTTTTCCCCTTCAGCAGTACCTCAAGACCCAAATCCGGCATAACGCAGCCTCCTCTCCACCAGGCTGCCAAGGAATGAGATCGGCAGCAGAATCAACAGATAAAAGACTACCAGAAGAACAAGGCTCTCCGTCGTCTTGTAGTAAAGTCCGATCAGATCCTTGGCCGTAAACATCAGATCCATCAGACTGATCGCGCTGAACACGCTCGTCTCCTTCAGTAGAAAGATCACGTTCGCCATAAAGGCCGGCACACTGATCGAAACAGCCTGCGGCAGTATCACATACCGCATTGCCTGAAAATTGCTCATTCCAAGGCTCAGAGAGCTCTCCATCTGAATCGGCTCAATCGCCTCAAGACCGCTCCGGAAAGCCTCCGCCATATAGCTTCCGCCGAGAAATGCCAGACCCGCGATTCCGCACATCTCAGCATTGGTCGAGATTCCGATCTTTGGAAGACCATAATAGATAAAAAACAGCTGTACAAGCAGCGGCGTATTTCTGCTGAATTCTATATACACCGTGACAAGCCTGCGCACTACCGGTATCTTAAAATAGGACACGACGGCACAGAACAGACCGATCAGAATGGCGAAAAAAATCCCCAGCAGTCCCAGCTTTACCGTGAGCACCGCGGCTTTCTGGTAAAGCGGGAGATATTTCATGATAAATTCCCAGTCCGTAATGGTTCTCTCCCTTCAATCATTACAAAACCTATCTTATACCTAGGTTTCATATGCTTTCATACAAATTTCATGCTACACCCGTTTACGCAAATTGTCAAGTAAAGTTCTGTTTTATTTTTCGTTAAATCGAGCAGGAGGCGGTTTTCCCTCCTGCTCGCCGCGCGGCCCGGGTGCTGCGTCAGCAGCTGGTTTCCTTGCCCGGGCCTGCGCATAAAAACAGACATGAGATCTTTCTCCAAATCCCATGCCTGTCAGCATTCCCGTTTTTATCTCTTTCCAACCGCACGCAGGTCGTCCTGTCTCGCACTCACATATTTTTTGATGTTTGACGCATTCACGTATTTCTCAACTTCACCGTCGCGCATCACGACAAGCGTCGGCGCCTGCATGATCCCGAATTTATGTACCAGTTCCTGGTTCTCCTCCGCATCCACCAGCGTGTAGGGCTCATCTCCGAGCATCTTGCGGGCAATTTTACAGTTCGGACAGGTCCTTGTGGTAAACAGATATCTCACTGTCTCCGGCGTACCGGCATCGATGGCCGGAAGCTCATGTTTGCTTTTCCGTTTTGCCACTTCCTCGCAGAGGTCGAGCTTTCTCGCCCCCGGCGTCTGAGCCGCCTGCTCTCTGACCGTGTTCTTCCCTCTCTTCAGGCGGGAATTGACGATATCATATTCCTTTCTGTCCTCAAACTCCTGCAGCTTGCCATCGTTCCAGTTCTGCACCGGACGGTAATATCCCGTGATCCGGCTGTAAATCTCCGTCCGTTTCCCGCAGACCGGGCAGACAGCCTGTTCTCCTGACAGATAGCCGTGCTCCTGACAGATGGAGTAAGTCGGAGACAGCGTGTAATACGGAAGTTTGTAATTCTCCGCAATCCTGCGCACCAGCGTCGCCGCCGACTTCCAGCCCGGCAGCCTCTCGCCGAGAAACGCGTGGAACACCGTACCGGACGTATAAAGCGTCTGCAGCTCATCCTGCACATCGAGCGCGTCAAAAATATCGGAAGTATATCCCACCGGGAGGTGAGAACTGTTTGTATAGTAAGGCGCGGATGTCTGCGCGTGTCCGTCTGCGTCATCCGCTTTTTCGGAGCTGTTTTTCGCGTACGCATCGCCCGCCGTTATAATATCCGGCCAGCGTTCCTTGTCATGCTTTGCCAGACGGTACGCCGTGGACTCTGCCGGCGTAGCTTCCAGATTATAGAGATCGCCGTATTTTTCCTGGTAAATAATGAGGCGTTCCCGCATATGGTTCAGAACATCCTTCGCAAAACGCTGCGTCTCCTCGTGCGAGAGATCCTTTCGCAGCCAGCAGGCGTTCAGCCCCGCCTCGTTCATGCCGACCAGACCGATCGTGGAAAAATGGCTGTCAAACGAGCCAAGATAGCGCTTCGTGTACGGATACAATCCCTCCTCGAGGAGCCTTGTGATCACATCTCTCTTGACCTTCAGGGAACGGGCCGCTATATCCATCATATGGTCGAGGCGGCTGTAAAATTCCTTCTCATCGGCTGACAGATAGGCGATCCTCGGGAGATTGATCGTGACGACGCCTACGCTTCCCGTGCTCTCCCCGGAACCGAAGAATCCGCCCGTCTTCCTGCGGAGCTCACGCAGGTCAAGACGCAGACGGCAGCACATGCTGCGCACGTCGCTCGGCTCCATGTCGCTGTTGATATAATTCGAAAAATACGGAGTGCCATATTTCGCCGTCATCTGGAACAGCAGGCGGTTGTTCTCCGTGTCGGACCAGTCAAAATCCTTCGTGATCGAGTAGGTGGGAATCGGATACTGGAACCCGCGCCCGTTCGCGTCCCCCTCGATCATCGTCTCGATAAAGGCCTTGTTGACCATATCCATCTCTTTTTTGCAGTCTTTATAGCAGAAATCCATCGGCTTCCCGCCCACAATCGCCGGAAGCTCCGCAAGGTCGTCCGGAACCGTCCAGTCCAGCGTGATATTGGAAAACGGAGCCTGCGTCCCCCAGCGGCTCGGCGTGTTGACGCCGTACACAAAGGATTCAATGCATTTCTTAACCTCCGGATAACTCAGATTGTCCGCTTTGACAAACGGAGCCAGATAGGTGTCGAACGAAGAAAACGCCTGCGCGCCCGCCCATTCATTCTGCATGATCCCGAGGAAATTCACCATCTGGTTGCACAGCACTGACAGATGTTTCGCCGGAGCCGATGTGATCTTCCCGCGGATACCGCCAAGCCCCTCCAGAAGCAGCTGCTTAAGGGACCAGCCCGCGCAGTAGCCCGTCAGCATCGAAAGATCGTGAATATGGATATCCGCGTTCCTGTGCGCGTCCCCGATCTCCTGGTCGTAAATCTCGGACAGCCAGTAATTCGCCGTGACGGCGCCGGAATTGCTCAGGATCAGACCTCCGACGGAATACGTCACCGTGGAATTCTCCTTCACGCGCCAGTCCTCCACTTTCAGGTAGCTGTTGATGATCTCGCGGTAGTCCAGCATCGTGGACCTCATGTTGCGGATCCTCTCGCGCTGCTTGCGGTAGAGAATGTAGGCTTTTGCGACGTCAGCGTAGCCCGCCTGCACGAGCACCCTCTCCACGCTGTCCTGAATACTCTCTACATCGATTTTCTCATCCGCGATCTTCGGCTGAAAATCAGCCGTCACGCGCAGCGCAAGCAAATCTGTGATATCTTCGTTATATTTCATATGCGTAGCGTCAAACGCCTTTATGACTGCTCCGCTGATCTTTGACAAATCAAATTCCGCGATCTCCCCGTCTCTTTTAACTACTTTAAACACCGCATATCCTCCCAAAAAAAGCTCTTTCCGGCAGACCTGCCAGCGGCCTGACTGCCTTCGCGACCATAAGCAACTATCTGCTGAACAGGGTATAACAGCCCTGCCGCAGCCCTGACAAAATATCTCTCAGGGTATAACCCCCCTGGTTCGTGATAACAAGTATAGCACCCCAAATTATTCAAGTCAACGAAAAAAACACCATATCTATGTTGTCTTTCTGACGAAAATACAAGATATAGTGTTCTGATTATTCGTAATAAATTCTGACTATTCATTTTCCCCTGTCAGCCGGCCGGTTCTTCTCCCGGTTCCCGGAATCTTCCGGGAACTGCTTTAAATGTCCCATCTGATCTCAAACCGATTGTTCAAAACTTTTTTCTTCGGACTTTCGGGCCGGCATTTTTTATCTCTCAAGATTTCTGACAGTTCTGATTATTGCGTCCACACTTTTGGCCGCCTTCTTTTCGCCCGTCCAAAATCTCAAATCTGAAAAAGCTGATATTTAAAGGAGAACGTATGTTCTTGTTTTCGCGGGATATTTTTTGTGCAAATTGCCAACGTCTTTTTCTGGCGCCGGCCGTCTTTGCCTTATCCATCAAAATTCCGGGGAAAATCCCCGTTTATACCGGAATCTTCTGCTTTTATACACACTTTGTATATTCATAATGGCGGGATCCGGGGCATCCGCTCCCTCTCGCGGTCCGTCTATATTTTTCCGTAAAGATCCTGCGGAACGTACGCTTTCACGGAAATCCCCTCCGGAAGGTACTCTTCCGCGACCAGTTCCCCTTTCCTGCGGATCAGCTGAATAATTCCGGCCTTTTCATACGGATACAGCCTCTCGACGTAAATTTTCTGTCCGCGGAGCACATCCTCAACCGCTTCCCGGATCTGGTCCAGACCCTCGCCGTTCTTTGCGGACGCCAGAACCGAACATTCCGCGCGAAAATCACGGAAGCCGCGGCGCTCCGTCAGCAGATCCGCCTTATTGAATACCGTGATCACCGGCTTGTCCCTGACCCCAAGCTCCCGCAGCGTCTCATAGACGGTGAACATCTGATTTTCCATCTGCTCCGAGGAGACGTCCACAACATGGATCAGAATATCCGCATACAGCGTCTCCTCCAGCGTGCTCCGGAAAGCCTCCACAAGATGATGCGGAAGTTTCCGGATAAAACCTACCGTGTCTGTCAGCAGCACCTCCTGTTTCCCGGACAGGGTAAGCGCCCGCGTCGTCGTGTCCAGCGTCGCGAAAAGCTTCGCGTCCTCCAGCACATCCGCCCCTGTCAGACGGTTAAAAAGCGCGGATTTGCCCACCGACGTATAACCCACCAGCGATACGATTTTCTGCTCTCCCCGGATTCTCTGGGCCCGCAGCAGTTCCCGGTGCCGCACGACTTCCTCAAGCTCCCGTTTCAGATGGCTGATGCGCTCGCGGATCACGCGGCGGTCCACCTCCAGCTTTTTCTCCCCGGGGCCTCTCGTCCCGATACCGCCGCCCAGCCTGGACAGGGAATTCCCCAGTCCTGTCAGCCTCGCCGAGCGGTAGCGGAGCTGCGCAAGCTCCACCTGGAGCTTGCCTTCCTTCGTCGTCGCATGCCGCGCGAAAATATCCAGGATCAGCAGCGTGCGGTCCATTACCTTGCAGTTCAGCTCATCCTGCAGGTTGTTCATCTGGGCAGGAGAAAGCTCATCGTCGCAGATGATGCCGGTCGCCTGCGTCTCGTACAGCAGATCCCGCACCTCTTCAAGCTTCCCTCTCCCGATGTAAGTTCCCGGATGGACGCTCTCCCGCCGCTGGATCACCGTCCCGGCCACCGACGCGCCCGCCGTCATCGCCAGATCTCCCAGTTCCTCCAGCGATTTCTCTGTATCATCCTCCGCGTAAGACTGTACTCCGACAAGGAGCACCCGCTCTTCAAGCTCTTTTATCTCGTATAATTCCATAAAATACCTGCCTCGTCAGTTTTTTCAAAGTTGTTTTATTATAGCAAATCCAGTTCTCTCTGTCCAGAATTACTGCCTGAACGCGGAACCCGGAATTTTTAAGAAGTTTTTCACAGATTTCCGTGTAGTTCTGTGATAGAATACAGGCATGTCCGGATTCTTTTTTATTTTTTTACGTAAGGAGTATTTATGCGTATTCTTTTGATCGAAGATGATGAAATCCTCTGCCAGTCGCTCTCGCTCCAGCTGGAACGTCAGGGCATTTCCGTCGATCTGTGCCACAATGGCGAGGACGGTCTGTTCCGCATCCGCGAGCAGGCGCACGACCTGATTCTGCTTGACCGGATGCTTCCCGGTCTTGACGGTCTGCAGGTGCTGACTGCCATGCGCTCGGAACAGATCACGACGCCTGTGATCTTCCTGACCGCTCTGGGAAGCCTCCAGGAACGTGTCACAGGGCTTGACTGCGGAGCGGATGACTATATCGTAAAACCGTTTGCATTTGAGGAACTGATGGCCCGCATCCGCTGCATCGGGCGGCGTCCGCGCGAACTCTCCGCCGGCTCCCTGCTGTCCTTCGGAGGCCTCTCCTGGGACCCGGAGCAGAATCTTCTCACCTGTGGTCCGCATACCTGCACGCTCTCCAGACGGGAAGGGGAACTGATGGGATTTTTCCTCATCCATCCGGAACAGACGCTTCCCCGCGCCACCCTCCTGCTGCGCATCTGGGGGCCGGATTCCGACGTCGAGAGCGGCAACCTGGATAATTATATCCATTTCCTGCGCCGCCGTCTGAAAGCGGTTCACAGCAGCCTGAAACTCACAACGGTGCGCGGAGTCGGATACCGGCTGGAACATGGCTCACAGGAACCGGATCATTCCATGGCTGAACACAAAATTCGCTGACAGACTTGCAGGCCTGGCTGGCTGCTTACTTCCCGCGCAAAACATCCGAAGATCACACTTCGAACTCGGCGGGGAGTGAACTGTAACTTCGCAGCCGCATTTTCGCGCACCCGGCGCCACCATGGAAGAAAGGAGAATCCCGCGGATGTTCCATCGTCTTCACACACAGCTTACTTTATTCTGCACCTTTATTACCGGTCTGATTCTCATTCTCATGGTCTGTGTCTGTCTGCTCATTTCAGAATCAGGCCTGCGGCAGCAGAGCCGCTCTTCCTTTATACAGAACCTTTCTTCCTTATATCAGGAAATTCAGGACGACAGCACGCTCTCGCTTGAATGGCTTTCACAGGTCTCGCATAACTATGGCGTTCTTCTGCAGATCACTGACCGCGGCATTCCTCTTTTTTATCAGCAGATTGCGGAAAATACGGACGTATCCGCTCTCTTCGACGCGGCCCGCCAGATTGCCGCCGCACAGTATAAAATAGATCTCGACAGCAGTTCCGGACCGCAGAACAAAATCCAGCGCGCGGAATTTTCTGTGAAATTCCGCCGGCAGACGCAGGACTTGTCCTCCGGCACGGACGTCTGGGCCTCGGCAGCTTTAATTCCGAAGGTTTCCGGCTCAATCGGCGTTATTGTGCTGCAGCCGCTGACCACGCTTTCCGCCCGTATCTGGCGGCAGAGACTTTTCTTCGGCGCCGCCTGCCTCGCCGGGCTTCTTCTGCTTTTTCTGTTTTCCTGGCATTTCACGGCCAGAATGCTCGCACCAATTGAAGAAAACCGGCGCAGACAGACACAGTTCATCGCCGCCGCGTCCCACGAACTGCGCTCTCCCCTGACTGTCATGCTGAGCTGTATCTCCGCTGTCAGAAACGGCATTGCGCCTGACCCGGACGCCTATCTCGGAACTGTGGAAGCAGAGGGGATGCGGATGTCCCGTCTGATCGGCGACATGCTCATGCTCGCGAACGCCGACAACCACAGCTGGCACATTCATCCCGCCCCCGTCGAGCTCGACACGCTGCTGCTCGAGACATGGGAGTCCTTTGAGACGCTTGCGCACTCGCGCGGATTCGGATGGGAAATCCGCCTGCCGGAGGATCCTGTCCCCCTTTGTGTCTGCGACAGGGAACGCATTGTACAGGTTCTCGAAATCCTGATCGACAACGCGTTCAGCTATACGCCAGAAGGATGCAGAATCTGTCTGTCTCTGGAATATACCGGACAGAGAAAGAATCCGGACGGCACATTTCGGACACATCCCCTCAAAAAATACAGGAACTGTATGCCCAGGGACCGCTCCGCAAAAAGACAGCTGCACAGCATACCAGAGACCGGCTCCGCAAAAGAACAGAGCAGTTCCACGTTCTGTATCTGCGTCAGCGACAACGGCCCCGGAATTCCGGACGCACAGAAGGAAATCATTTTTGAGCGCTTTCAAAGGCTCGACGATTCCCGGAAGGACAAGTCACACTTCGGGCTTGGCCTGCCCATCGCGAAAGAGATCATCTCCCTGCACGGCGGTACGCTCACACTTGAGGATACGCCCGGAGGCGGAGCAACCTTCCGGATTCTGCTGCCCGGCAAATGAGTTGCTGCTCACTCCGTGACCAGCAGCCTGTAACATAAATGAACCTGTTATCCATTCAGATTAACTCTTGTCCGCTCAGATGAGTTGTGCTAAAATTCTACCTTGCCATAACTATAGCAAACGACAAAAATATTTGCCGTTTGCTATAAACCCTCCGGGGGGCGCTGAATGTCCAGTGGACATTCGTCCAGCGCCGGTTCTGAGTGCCGGTGGCACTCGTTTAGAACCGACCGGAACGGAGTGAAGACCCGGAACGGAGTGGAGACGCGCACGAATTTGAAGCGGAAAACTGCCGCCTGAGCGGCACAAATTCGGCGCAGGGAACGAGCAAAAGAAAATCGTTTTGTCGTTCCCTATAATTATATTTGCAGAATGGAGAGATACAAATGCTTGGAACAATTGTAAACACCGGAACGATCCTGACAGGAAGCATACTTGGGAGTGTGCTCAGAAAGGGAGTAAAAGAAGAATATCAAAATGCTCTGTACACCGCGATGGGCCTTGCGGCCACAGGACTTGGAATCAACGCCGTAGTCAGCAATATGGCAAAAAGCCACTACCCGGTTCTGTTTATCGTAAGCCTGGCGCTTGGCAGCCTGATCGGCACCATGCTGGACATCGACGCCAGATTTCAGGGACTTGTTGGAAAATACTCAAAGTCAAATCTCGGGCAGGGGTTGTCCACAGGAATCCTGCTCTACTGCATCGGCACGCTCTCGATTCTCGGGCCGGTCATGAGCGCCCTTCACGGAGATAATACCTACCTGTTTACCAACGCGACTCTGGATCTCGTGACATCCACAGTCCTCGCCTCGACCTACGGGATCGGCATGGCGCTCGCGGCCCCGGTTCTGTTCTGCTGGCAGGGTTCCATCTATCTGATTGCGAAAAACCTGTCCGGGTCCTTCTTTTCTGAGGAGATGATCGCGGAGCTGTGCATCGTCGGAGGCTTCCTGATCGCAAGCTCCGGCCTTGGAATCCTGAAAATCAAGGACTGCAAGGCGCTGAACATGCTGCCGGCGCTGGCCGGACCGGTGATCTTCTTCCTTATAAAAGGACTTCTCGGCTGACAGATTTCAGAATCGCAGATTTGCAGGATTTCCCATGCAGACTATCGGCGGCAATTACAGGGAACGATAAACGATTTTCATTTTGATCGCTCTCTGTGTCAAATTTGCGCCGCTCAGGCGGCAGTGCGCATCCAGTCGGAGGCTTTTTCTCCCACAAGACGAAATTTCCTGTGAGAGAATAAATCCGAAACACTTTCCTCAGTTCTTCGGAATCTGCCGTCCGTTCTCATCAATCCTGTAATTCCCGCGGCAGACAAGCTGCGACACCGGCACCAGCTCATATCCCATCTCCCGCAGCCCCCGGATCACCGCGTCCAGGGACTGCGCCGTATATTTCGCTCCGCTGTGCATCCGGATCACGGAGCCGTTTTTCAGATTCCCGTTCTGTGTCACATTCGCAATCACGGCATCCTGTCCGTAATCCTTCCAGTCTCCGGAATCCACATCCCACTGCACCGTGAGATAATGATTCAGCTGCGCAGTTTCCAGCAGATTGCTGCTGCAGTCCCCGTACGGCGCACGGCACAGTTCCATTTCAACCCCCGTCAGCTCCCGCACCGTCTCATGGGCCTGTGCCAGTTCTTCATTGATCTCCGTCTTTGTCAGCTGCCCCATATCCGTATAATTCATGCCGTAGCTTCCGATATCATGACCGGCATCCGCGATCGCCCGGATCTTTTCCGGATGATCTTTCGCCCACTCCCCTGTCACAAAAAAAGCAGCTCTGACCTGATCCTCGTCAAGAACCCTGAGAATACTCTGCACATCCGCATCCCCGATCGTATCAAATGTCAGCGCCGCCTGTTTCTTTTCCGTCTGTACCGAACAGACCGGCATACCATCTCCGTAAATGATATTTCCGGCCTCCACGCTTTTCTGATTGTTGATGTAAGCCCCCGCGAAAAACACGAGGGAGCACAGTCCGACCAGCCCCAGCCCTCTTAAGCGATACCAGAGAATCGTTGCGCCTGTCTCCGCGCAGCTGCCGTCGCTTTTTTTTCTATCGTCCTTCGCACCACTGCACGCCTGCTCCTTCCCGCGATGCACCACGTTCTTCTGGATATGATCTTCCGCACGATCTCCCGTATGATTTTTCATGCACTCCGCCCGCCTCTCTGAACCTGTTCATCCCGGTTCTCTGGTCTACTATATGCGGGCTGCCCGGCTGTTATTCCAATACAGCGCATCCTGCATTACAGTCTGTCCCGCAAGGCAATTTCTGTGCATCGCGAAACGGAGTGGAGATGCGCACGAATTTGAAATGGAAAACTGCCGTCTGAGCGGCGCAAATTCGGCGCAGGGAACGAGCAAAACGAAAATCGTTTTGTCGTTCCCTATACGTTCACAGCTCACAGGGAAATGAACAGTAATCATCCTGCAGGCTCACAGCTCCAGAATCAGAAAGCAATACCGGCATCATGTCACTGACAGGCAAACAGATCTTCCAGTGTAAAAAGCATGGTCCCATCCTCCCTGGCGCGCTTTACAACAGGATTCGTAAAACCGAATTTACTGATAAAAATAAAATACTTCTCTTCTGCGGAGGGGAATGCTTCTGACGCAAGAATCAGATCATCATACTCTTCCATCGGCATTGGTATGTTTCTGAATTTACATTCGCAGAAAATTGCTTTTGTTCTTTTTTTATCCAGCGCCAGGATATCCACATCATCCTGCTGCCGGATCGCCGGATTGTTTCCCCACCATTTCCCAATTGTATGAGGTATAAACGGAAGATTTCCTGCTTTCGCCATCCGGATCAGATACTGCAGGCATATTTTCTCAAAAACAGGTCCCATATAGTCATTAAGTTCCCCAAGAATTTCATCGCATGTCTTTTCTTTTCCCAGTATCGCATGGTAACTCCGGTCGGAAAAAACATACCGATACCAGAATTTATAGAAATTATCCGTGATCTCATAGATTCCCTTTTTGCTGTTCTCTGCCTCGCCGCATGGTACCAATTTTTGAAGGAGCCGGATACTTTGCAGGGTAATCATATATTTACTGCATTTGTTTTTCTCTTCGTGGATCAGACTTGAAATTTCAGTAACACGATTACAGCCGTTTGCCACCGCCTCCATGATGCTGTTATAAATATACGGCTCCCTCAGTTCCATACGCAGAAGCGTCTGCGGCTCATCATACAGAAACGCTCCTTCATCCAGAATCTCATTTATGATATTTTCTCTTATGGATTTTTGCGGATCAAAAGCATTCAGATATCTCGGCACGCCCCCCAGGATCCCATAAGCGATCACCTTGTCCTCCATGCTGTATGCCGGGAAAAAATCGGCGCTTTCCAGATAATCAAATGGTTTTATCTCCATGGAACCCGTAATTCTTCCATACAAAGGGCTTTTATATCCCATGACTTCATTCACCATAAAGCTGACGCTCGATCCGCAGAGGATTAAAAACATATTCTGATCTTTCCACACATGATCGATCTGATGCTGAAAAATACTCTTTATGGAGGGATTCGCCGCCGCCATGAACGGAAATTCATCAATAATCAGAACTGTTTTTTCTTCTTTGGAGGATTTTTTCCCCACATAAGCCAGCGCGCTTCCCCAATCCGGAAATGCCGCGATAAAAGTTCCGTCAAAAAACTGCTGCACAAGCTTTGAAAAATCCAGCAGATTCAATGCGTCATTTTTTTCCTGGGCCGGGAAAAAGATACTCTTGTGTCTGCTGGCAAACTCCTGAAGAATCGTTGTCTTTCCTATGCGCATTCTCCCGTACATGATCAGAAATTCAAATTTGCTGCTTTGATACATGCGTTCAAGTCTGCCAAGTTCCTCAGTTCTTCCTATCATACAGACCGCCTCCAGATTCAAAACTCGCTTGCGAGTTTTGCGCGCGGGATTCGGGTCTGCGTCAGCAGACATCTTCAGCTCCGAATCCCTGCGCATTCTCGCGGAGCGTATATCAAATGAGGGATTGAATCCCGCCACTGATACGAATTTGTCACTTACCGCCTGAAGAGGCGGGAGTTATTTTCATCTGATATACTACTTTAGAGTAGTATACTTTAAAGTAGTATATCTTTCAATACCCAAACAAAACAAGGCTGCCACCTGTCCCGCAGGTGACAACCTTTCGTCCATAATAAACAAATTTCGCAAACTGCTTCCACTCAAAAATTCTGTTCCAAAAACTTCATCCGAAAATTTCTCAGTTCAGGAAATCCTTCAGCCTCTTGCTTCTCGACGGATGTCTCA
>CANQAR010000115.1 GCA_947588845.1 uncultured Lachnospiraceae bacterium | reverse complement strand
AAGGATGTCACAGGCAAGAGACAGGATGTCGTTGATTTCGTCAACAAGATCCAGCATGCGGTCAACGCTCAGGAAGGAAACAACCTCCCGGTATCCGCATTCAAGGATTACGTGGACGGCACAACACCGTCAGGCGCAGCCGCATATGAGAAGCGCGGTATCGCAGTGGATATCCCGGTATGGAATCCGGAGAACTGTATCCAGTGCAACAGGTGCGCATATGTTTGTCCGCACGCTGTTATCCGTCCGGTTGCCATGACCGAGGCAGAAGTTGCCGCAGCTCCGGAAGGAATCAAGGTGCTTCCGATGACCGGCATGAACGATTACAAGTTTGCAATGGTAGTTTCCGCCCTCGACTGTACAGGCTGCGGTTCCTGCGCGAACGTATGCCCGGGCAAGAAGGGTGCGAAGGCTCTCACCATGGAGAACATGGAAGCAAACGAGGGCTGCCAGAAGTACTTCGACTATGCAGTAGAGCTTCCGGCAAAGACAGACGTTATCGAGAAATTCAAAGAGAATACCGTGAAGGGCTCTCAGTTCAAGCAGCCGCTGCTTGAGTTCTCAGGCGCATGCGCAGGCTGCGGCGAGACTCCGTACGCGAAGCTGATCACACAGCTCTTCGGCGACAGAATGTACATCGCGAACGCGACAGGATGTTCCTCCATCTGGGGCAACTCATCACCGTCCACACCGTACACGGTAAATGAGAAGGGCCAGGGTCCTGCATGGGCGAACTCCCTGTTCGAGGACAACGCTGAGTTCGGTTATGGTATGTTCCTTGCGAATAAGGCACTCCGTGACGGCCTCAAGACCAAGGTGAAAGCTCTCCTTGACTGCGACTGCTGCGGCGAAGACGTAAAGGCAGCTGCTCAGGAATGGCTGGATACCTTCAGCGTAGGCGCTACGAACGGCACAGCTACTGACAAGCTGATCGCTGCATGCGAGGCATGCGGATGCGATGAGTGCCAGGAAGTCCTGAAGGGCAAAGATTATCTGGCGAAGAAGTCCCAGTGGATCTTCGGCGGTGACGGCTGGGCTTACGATATCGGTTTCGGCGGCGTTGATCATGTGCTTGCAAGCGGACATGATGTCAATGTTATGGTATTCGATACCGAGGTTTACTCCAACACAGGCGGACAGGCTTCCAAGTCCACGCAGCCGGGCGCTGTTGCACAGTTCGCGGCAGGCGGCAAGGAAGTGAAGAAGAAAGATATGGCTTCCATCGCAATGAGCTACGGCTATGTATACGTTGCTCAGATCGCTATGGGCGCTGACTACAACCAGACTGTCAAGGCAATCGCTGAGGCAGAGGCTTATCCGGGACCGTCACTGATCATTGCTTACGCTCCGTGTATCAACCATGGTATCAAGAAGGGCATGAGCAAGGCTCAGACCGAGGAAGAGCTGGCTGTAAAGGCTGGTTACTGGCATCTGTTCCGCTTCAACCCGGCGCTCAAGGCCGAGGGCAAGGCAGCGTTCACGCTGGATTCCAAGGCTCCGACAGGCGACCTTATGGAATTCCTTGACGGCGAGGTACGTTACAACTCACTGAAGCGTGCAAATCCGGAGAGAGCAGAGAAACTCTTTGCGAAGAACGCTATGTACAATAAAGAAAGATATGAATATCTGAACAAGCTGATCACGCTTTACGGAGCAGAATAATTCCAGAGAGCGGGATGCACAGATTATAATCTGGAGTTTATGGGGGGCGCCGCGAATGCGGCGCCCTCTGCTTATGCACAGGCCCGGGAAGGGAAAATTGCTGCTGACGCAGCACCCGGGCCGCGCGGCGGTCAGGAGGGAAAACTGCCTCCTGCCCGATCACATGCACAGGCCCGAGCAGAGAAATCAGCTGCTGACGCAGCACCCGGGCCGCGCGGCGAGCAGGAGGAAAACTGCCTCCTGCCCGATCACATGCACAGGCCCGCGTAAGGAAAATAGCTGCCACAGAATGAAACAAAATGAATCAAGAGCGTTTCGGGAGGAGATCAGTTATGACAAAACAGGATGCCTGTAAAATTATGAATCTTTCCCCCGGCTGCTCCGAAGAGGAAATCAAAAAACAGTATGCCGCTCTTGCGGCCAGGTATCATCCTGAGGAGTTTCCGAAAGAGTTTGCCATGCTGCATGAGGCGTATGAAACTCTGATGGACAGGGAGCGGGCGTATGAAAAGTCCGGGATGGAAACGTCTCTTTTTCCGGATGAAACGCCGGATGACAGCTGGAATGATATTTTTGAGACGTTTGAGGAAGATTATGAAGAGGAGCAGAAGAGGCGAAGGGAAGAGGAGGAAGCCCTGAGGAAAGCGGAGGAAGAGAGGAAGCGCGAGCAAAAAGCAAGGGAGCAGAAACGCAGAAAAGAAGAACGGGCGGCGAAAAACAAGGAGCTTCTGCGGCAGAAAAAAAGGAAGACCATTTCCCAGGGACTGGCTTTTGCTTTTATCGTGGCGGGGGTGGTCCTGCTCAAGGTAGACGAGGAAGTGTTTTATGAGTGCGCAGAGCTGCCGCTTTATCTGGCCGTAATCTTTTATATTCTGGCGGCGGTATTTCTTGTCAGGGGTTCTTTTGTGCTTCGTTGCCTGGAGGAGCGCTATCCGCTGAAAGAACTGTTTGGAAAAGCCGTTACCCTCAAAACAGGAGAGAAAGCCGGGCGGAGGCGGACGGAGCTGATTCTGCTGTGCGGAATCTGCGTGGCTTTGCTGTGTGCCGGTGTGAGAAAGGACGCCGGAACGATTCGAAGGAAACACATGTGCGGCGATGACATGACCTGGGAGTTTGATGGGAGACTGCTTCGGATTGCCGGCAGCGGAGACATGTGGGATGCCGAACCGGATGGGACCGTGCCCTGGAAAATGATTTCCGGAAGGATAAAAGAGGTTTTGTTTGAGGAAGGCGTTGAGAGCATAGGCGCCCGCACATTTGCCGGATGCGAAGAGATTTTCAGGATCAGATTCGCTTCTACGGTAAAAAGTATAGGGGATGAAGCGTTTGACGGCTGCAGTGTATATGATCTTTACTTTGAGGGCGGCGCGCCGGAGCGGATCGGAGAGGGCGCGTTTCACGGCAGCTTCTTTGTCGATGTCTCGTATCCCGCAGAAAATCCCACATGGACGGATGAGATCATGGATCAAAAACTCTGGGGGAGCGATGATCCGTTTTTACAGGGGACATGGAAGTGGTTTCCGTTTGATTCCAATGGGAGATATGAGGGAGACTACAACGGAAGAATGGATGAGATTCTGAAGTTTTTGAATCAGTCGGAACTCACGGAAGAAAGCGGATTTTAAAAGGAAGCCAGGAGTGAATCAGAACCTGCAAAAGGAAGAGGAAGGATATTTTCAGGAGGGATAGGAGATGGCTGTGATAATAGGCATTGATCTTGGCACCACAAATTCTCTGGGCTGTGTGTTCAGAGACGGTCAGGCGGAACTGATTCCGAACCGGTACGGAAGCTTTCTGACGCCGAGTGTCGTCAGTGTGCTGGAGGACGGAAAGGTTCTCGTCGGCCAGCCGGCAAAGGAGCGGAGAATCACACACCCGGATCAGACCTTTTTTTCTTTTAAAAAGGATATGGGAACAGACCGGAAGTATAAGGCGGAGAATCAGGAGTTTACTCCGGAAGAGCTGAGCGCCCTTGTCGTTTCTTCCATTCTGGAGGATGCGAAAGCGTATCTGGGAGAGGAGATCAAGGAAGCCGTGATCTCTGTGCCGGCGTACTTTCATGACCGGCAGCGTGCCGCGACGAAGAGAGCGGGGGCACTGGCCGGCGTAAAGGTGGAGCGGATCTTAAATGAGCCGAGCGCGGCGGCGCTGGCAAATTATCGGGGAGAAAAGGAACTGCGGCATTTTCTGATCTTTGATTTCGGCGGAGGGACGCTGGACGTCTCGATTGTGGAATGTATTGGCACGGTGATCGAGATTCAGGCTGTTTCCGGCGACAATCATCTGGGCGGTGATGATTTCGATGAACTGATTGTCCGGAGTTTTCTTGAGGAACATAAACTGAAGAAAAAGGAGCTTTCCGTCCAGGAGTACGCGGCACTGGCGAAAAAGGCGGAACAGTGCAAGATTGCCCTCAGCACGAAAGACGAGGAAACGCTTCATCTGACCGTCAAAGGCAAGGTTTACGAGAGTACCTACGATATGAACCGGCTGATGAAGGAAGGGGCGGAGCTTCTGATGCGGATCCGCGGCGTCGTCGCGAAGGCATTGAAGGACTGTCGAATCCATTCCAGGGACATCAGCAAGGTGATTATGGTGGGCGGGTCGAGCAAGATGCCTCTGATTCAGTCGTACGTCCGGCATCTTTTCCACAAAAAACCGGCGGCGGACAGCAATTGTGACGAAGAGGTAGCTCTCGGCCTGGGCCTGTTCTGTGGAATCAAGGAGAGAAAAGAGGAGATCAGGAATTATATTCTGGCAGATATCTGCCCGTTTTCTCTTGGAACGGAAGTGTACAATGAAAGCGATCCTGAAAATTCCCTGATGTCCACGATCATTGCGAGGAACAGTGTACTTCCCTGCTCCAGAGAGCAGACGTACACGACCGTCAGGGATATGCAGAAGGAATGTGAATATAAAATTCTGCAGGGAGAGCAAGTTTATGCAAAGGATAACGTCAGTCTCGGCAGCTTTAAGATTCCGCTGACTCCGCTCCCCCAGGGAGAGGAAGAGATACGCGTTCGCTACAGCTATGATATCAATGGGATTCTGATGGTGGATGCCACGGTGAAGTCGACGGGAAAAGTTTATTCAAATGTCATGTCCGGGGGAATGTCGGAAAAAGAACTGGAGGAGCGCATGAAAGCGCTTGCCCTTCTGAAAGCGGATCCGTTTGAAATTCCTGAGAATCAGAGAATGATCGAGAAGCTGAAGTCCGTTTATGAGGAGGCCAGCCCGGGACAGAAGGATGTGGTGCAGCAGCTTCTTCTGATGTTTACCGGCGCGATTGCGGCGCAGAGCCCGGCAGGGATCGAGCATGCGAAAAAGATGATCGGGCAGCTGCTCCCGCAGCTTGAAGTGTGGGATCCGTTTGTGGATAAGGAACAGTGGAATGATCTGTTTAAGGGCCGGGAAGATGACTGGGATGATCCGTTTGACGAGGAAATGCCTGATGGGTGGTATGATCCCGACGATCATCCTGGAGGATATCTGTCATGACGAAGGCGGAAGGCGTGGAGCGTGTGAAAGTGGTTTTTGAAAAAGGGGGGCGCAGATGAAAAACAGGCTTCCGGTAGGAATCGAAAATTTTGAAGATCTTCGCAAAGAAAAGTTTTATTATGTGGATAAAAGCGGACTGATCCGGGATATTCTGCAGAATTATGGGAAGGTGAATCTGATCACCCGTCCAAGACGTTTTGGAAAATCTCTGAATATGAGTATGCTGCGCCATTTTTTTGAGATCGGAACAGACGCCTCGCTTTTTGAAGGCCTGGAGATTTCCGGAGAGACGGAGCTGTGTGAGAATTATATGGGAAAATTCCCGGTCATTTCGCTGTCTCTGAAAGATGCCTGTGCACTGACTTATGAAACAGCCAGGGATATGCTCTGTGCGCTTATTCATGAAGAAGCGCGCCGCCTTCTGATGCGAATGGAAAAGATTTCTCCGGATCCTTCGGAACAGAATATCGTAAGCCGCCTGACTTCTCTTTCCATGGAAGAATCAGATATCGTGATGTCTCTGCATTGGCTGTCCGAACTGCTGCACCGGTATTATGGCCGAAAGGTGATTATTCTGATCGATGAGTATGACGTTCCGCTCGACAAGGCTTATGACAGTGGATTTTATCAGGAAATGCTTTCTCTGATCCGCGGGATGTTCAGCAGGGCGTTCAAGACAAATGACCACCTGCAGCTTGCCGTGCTGACCGGCTGTCTGCGCATATCAAGGGAGAGTATCTTTACCGGCCTCAATAATTTCATGGTGCGCACGATCACGGATGTGAGTTTTGACGAATATTTTGGCTTTACCGATGAAGAAGTAAAAACCATGCTGGCGTATTACGGGCTGGAGTCTCATTATGACGAGATACAAAAATGGTATGATGGTTATCTGTTTGGAGAGAAGCATGTCTACTGTCCCTGGGATGTAATCAATTACTGCAGTAAACTCAGAACAAATCCCAGAGTTAAACCGGAGCCGTTCTGGGCGAACAGCAGCGGCAACAGCATTGTGAGACGTCTGGTGGATAAGGCCACAAAGCAGACGAAAAACGAAATTGAACGGCTGATTGCAGGAGAGTCCGTCCGCAAGGAGATTCGTCAGGAACTGACGTACAGTGAGCTGGAAGATTCCATCGACAACTTGTGGAGCGTTCTTTTTACGACAGGATATCTGACTCTCAGAGAACCATACGACGGCAGGCAATGTGAGCTGGTGATTCCCAATCAGGAGGTCCGGGAGATCTTTGTGACGCAGGTGAGAGAATGGTTCCGGGATACGGTTTATCGGAACCGCCCCGGCCTCAGGGAATTCTGCGCCGCGTTCCGGGATGCGAAACCGGAGGTGGTTGAACAGATGTTCGGCGCTTACCTGATGAAGACGATCAGTATCCGGGATACATTTGTCAGAAAAGAACAGAAAGAAAATTTTTATCATGGGATACTTCTTGGACTTCTTGGCAGCGAGGAAGAGTGGCTCGTGATATCAAACGCGGAGTCCGGGGAAGGATACAGCGATATTCTTGTGGAGATTGAAGAAGAAGGAATCGGTATTGTGATTGAGATCAAGTACGCGGAAAAAGCGGCGTTTGAGGATGCATGCAGGGAGGCCATGAGCCAGATTCATGAACGCCAGTATGCGCAGAAACTGCGGGAAGAAGGGATGGAGACGATCTGGGCATATGGGATTGCCTGTTTTAAAAAGCGATGTAAAGTTGTCTGTGAGAGGATACTGTAGGAGAAACAAAAGGGGGAAACTTGAGGTTTTCCCAAGAATCATGGGAACTGCCAATATTGTCAATGGGAAAAATATCTGATAAGATACAGTTGTAAATAATAATTTTTGTTTGTTTTCATAAGAAAGGAGTAAAAAAATATGAAAAAAAGGATAGTATCTTTGCTTGTGGCTGTTTGCCTGATAATATCTGCAACCCCGACAATATCGTCGGGAACCGAAATAGAAATAGAAGAAGAAATTATCGAAGATACAGGGGAAGCAGTTCCGGAAAACATCATATCAGATAGGGATGAAAGCGAATATCAGGATATTTCGGATTATAAGATTACAGGAATCCAAGATAGTCAGGATAGTATGAAAAATACGGAGATTATTGAAGAAATTCATATTCAGGATAATGGTGAAGATCTGGCGGTCAAAAATGAAAAAGATGTTAATGATATAAAACCTGAAATGATTGAAACAGAGGAACCGTTGGAAGTAATTGAAATATCAGAAGCAGGACTGTCAGGGGTTCAGGAATCAGAGATGGAACCATCTGACAGTACAGAGATATTTTCCGCAGAAGGAAAAGAAGGCGTGGAAAATCGGACGAGACAACATATATCAACTACTTTTATCAACCCATTATTTAAGGATATTATAAATAATGATGAGATTGAAACGGCAACTGCCGCAAATTCAGATGATATCATGCCACTGGCAGGAAGCGTAGTTTGCGATACATATGAACAAGCGGGAGAGATACTTCGTAATGCCATGAAACAGCGACAGGAAGCTGTTCAGATAGATATTTCTTTTTTTTACTGGGCTGCGGGAAATGACCCTGCCTTTGATACAGCCATTAAACGAGTATGTGATGCGATTTTAGATGAAGCTCTTTTAGATACTGGAAATCCAACAGAAGGAGATTATCTGAAACATCAATGGATTTCAGTGAATTTTAATTATGATGTGTCGATTGGGGCAGAATATGGACCAACCTCCATTTCGGTATTTCCTGTTTATCTGACTACAAGAGAACAGGAACAGGAAGTAGATATTGCTATAAATAATTTAAAAGAACAATTAGAATTAGATCAAAAAGATAATTATGAAAAAATCAAGAGTATATATTATTGGATTATTTCAAACGTAAAATATGTAGATTCTGGAAAAACGCTGGAACATTCTGCTTATGGTGCGCTGATTAATAAAGAATGTGTCTGTCAGGGCTATGCGGTTCTTCTGTATCGTTTGCTGGAGGAAGCAGGACTGGACAGTCGGGTTATTTCCGGATATGATTCGGAACAGTTTAGCCCTGCCAACAGTCATATGTGGAATATTGTGGATCTGTTTGGTAAATATTATTACTTGGATTCGACGTGGGATTCAAATAATTACCAGAAAAATGGCGATACAGCTTTTTATTATTTTCTTCATGGAAGTTCTGACTGGGACAGACATTTTCCAGAGGATCATGTCATTGAAGGATATGCAATAAGTACAGAAAATTGTCCGAAGATGAAAAATATAATCAGTGCGGAAGATATTTCCTATGAGGCTTCAGAAGAAACACAAACTTTTTCCATTGATGCAGATATTGTGTATAAAGCACCTCTTCATTATGAATCTGACAATAGTGCTATTACGGTTGATGAGAATGGAATCGTAACAGTTCCGGCGAATATGAATGAAACTGCAACGATTACTATTACCGCAGATGCCATTCATGACTATGATGCTGCTGAGACAACGATCACTGTTTCTGAAAATATTTCTTTGTCTTTTTGGGAGGATGAGGAATGTAAAACTCCAGTTGTATCCATGATTAATACATGTGGAAGTTTTTCCTGGGAGACCAACAGTGAAGAAACAAATTTTAATAAACTATATATGCGAGCAGGGCTTGTAGCTTCGAAAGATGCAGGTTTATTTAAAGTTGGTTTTACAGCTCCAGCTGGTTTTAGTTTTGCTGAAAAAGAATTGATAACGAAATATGAACAGGATTTTTCATCAGTAAAGAAAGGTATAGAATATACAGCTGTAATTCCAATATATCCGATATATTTGTCTGAATATGAAGATATATTGACGGTTGGAGTGACAACTGCTTATGATGGAGAAATCGACGAAGTACTGTCTTATAAAACAATCCCGGTTGATAAAAATCAAATGGAAGGTGAGATTTACTACAGAGATTCCTTTTCAGAGGGATTAACGGGCCCGTATTATCTCCATAATATAAATTTTGATGGTTTTAAAGATGTTCCGACGAAATATAATCATAGTCTTTCGTCACTATGTGCTTCTCTATCAGCGGCTGTTTATAAAAAAACAGGGATGGAAAATACATATAAAAATCTCGGTTTTACCGATACAAAGTTTTCTAATTACAGTTCTCCTGACGATCAGGTTGTAGTAAACCGTAATCAGGTGGCCTGCGCATTTGCAACAAAAAAAATGATTATTGATAACAAAATTTATACAATTGTATCTGTGACGATACGTGGTACCGTAGGGGAAGAGTGGGAATCAAATTTTGACATTACAGGGAATTCATCCAGACATAAAGGATTTGAAAATGCAAATATGTTTGTTAAGAAAGAACTGACAAATTATCTGAATCGATTAAATTTAGATAAAGATTATGTAAAATTGTTAATTACGGGTCATTCACGTGCCGCTGCAGTTGCGGATTTACTTGCGGTAGATTTAAATACGGGTTTTGACAGTAGCTATGTTTTGCATGATAATATATATGTCTATACATTTGCTGCGCCAAACAGTATTCCGCGTTCCGTTACATATCCGGAGGAAGCACAGGATAATATTTTTAATATTATGAATATGTCTGATGTGGTTTGTCATGTACCGGCAGATTATTATTCCCCTGGGAAAAATCTGTATATGAATCATTTTGCGGATTCCGAATACTCTGTTAAATTAGAACAATTTAAAATAAAATTCAAACAGATGACGGGGAATTCCGACTATCAAACTTGGAGAATGGGAAATAATATAATAAGCAGTTTGGATAATAGTTTAAGTCTCGTTCCAAATGCATATATATCTTCACATAAAAAAGGACTTTCAGATGTTATGTTACGTAAATTCGATACTGAAGAAGCTAGGGTTGTATTAAGGGATTTGATAGGGTTTACATATCTTATAGGTGGTATACCTGCTTTAGTTTTGGTAGTGAACTTTGGGGAGCATTTTCAGAATTGTATATGGAATAATCACTGCATTGAAATGTATATGTGCTGGATGGAAATGATTTCATCAGTGACTGATTATGAGGATGTAAAGTGTTATAGAAATGTTACAATAAAATGTCCGGTGGATGTTTCTTTATATGATAAAAACGGAGTATTGGTTACGCAGATTGTGAATAATGAAATTATTTACTCTGACGGTCCATACTGCAGTGTAATTGATGAAGAAAAAATATTCTGTTTTGGCGATGATGGATATCGGTTTAAAATCACAGGCTATGATACTGGAACAATGGATATCGATATTGAAGAATATGATAAAGATAACAAAAAAATACAGCAGACAAATTACATTGATATCCCTGTTTCAAAAAATGAGACAGTTACTCTTCGAACAGAAAATGGAGTGGGTACAAGTGGAGCTTCGTATTCCATGCAGCTTCCGGATGGTACGGAAAAAATCGCAGATGTTTCAGCATCAGGAGATATGCTTGATAATGTTGAAATCTCGGTTGTGACGACAGGGAATGGTTCCGTATTTGGAGCCGGAAATTATACGAATGGCGAGAAAGTTTCTCTCACGGCAGTGGAAGATAACAGCAGTTTTTTGGGATGGTATATCGATGGAAAACGTGTGTCAAGGGAATACACGTACAGTTTCATCTGCAAAGAAAACGTGGAAATCACGGCTCAGTTTGCAGATTCGGAACTTATTGATATCGAGTCGTGTGATATTACAGTGTATGGTAATAATTATATTTATGATGGCACGGAGAAAAAACCGTCTGTTTCTGTGTATTATGGAAATAATCTGCTGACCGAAAACATTGATTATACTTTGCAGTATTTTGATAATGTAAATGCAGGAACAGCCCGTTTGATTGTTTCCGGAACGGGGAGCTATATTGGAACAGCTGAAATACCTTTTAATATAAATAAGGCAGAACAAAAGGCATCCGTCAGTATTTCTTCCAATACGCTTCAGGTTGGAGCAACAGCAGCTTTGAAGGTTTCCGGTAAAGGAAGCGTTCGTTTTACATCGAATAATATGAATATTGCATCAGTAAACGAAAAGGGAATCGTTACCGGTATAAATCAAGGTACAGCGCAGATCACCGTGGCGTTTTCCGGTAATAGTAACTACGAGGAAGCTAAGGCAGTGGTTAGTGTTGTTGTTTCCGGAATAGAGGCAGAACCAGGCTTTGGAAAGCAGGCCAATATTATCAAAGCCTCTGACAGAAGTTTGACTTATTCGAAAAAGAAGAGGACATTCAACATCGGAGCGACAGCTATGGATAATGCGAAACTGACTTATCAAAGTAATAATAAGTCGGTTGTTGTTAATCGTAAGGGGAAGGTCAAGATTAAGGCCAAATTTACCGGTAAAGCGGTTATCACGATTACTTCCGCAAAAACAAAGAAATATCAGTCAACTGTCAAAAAAATTACGATTATTGTCAAACCGGCAAAAACGTCGTTATCCAGTGTAAAAAATGCCGGTACCGGGAAAATAAAAGTAAAATGGAAAAGAAATCTGGATGTATCCGGTTATCAGATTCAATATTCTCTCAGTAAGAAATTCAATAAGAATGTTCGTACTATTTTAATAAAAAAGAATCAGCTACTTTCCAGAACACTGTCCGGATTCAGGAAGGGTAAGACCTATTATTTCCGTATCCGAACTTTTAAAAAGGCTGCTTCTGGAAAATATTATTCTGGCTGGAGTAAAAAAGAGAAAATAAAAGTAAAATAATGGGACGAAGGAGAGGATAATAGCCAATCATTGGGATATGAGATTTTGAATAGGACATCAATATCCGCTCCATGTAAAAAGCAAAAACAGAAAAGAAGTAGGAAATGAGGGAAGAGTCGATAGCAGAACATGCGGAAGAACTGAACTGTGGATCACCTTTAAAAGAGTGGAAAGGGTGCATTACATACAGGAAACACCCGCGTGTTCTGTCTGTAGAAAAGAAGATACCGGAATGGTTGAAATAATAATTTTTATCTATTTTAGGAAAGGAGTATTGCGGTATGCTGAAGAAAATGAAATTCAAAAAGCTGATTCTGATGTTTTTGTCATGTGGTCTGATTTTTCAGACTGTTTTGCTGACGACAGCGCAGGAAACGGGGGTGCAGAGGTCAAGTATTTATACTGGGATAAGAAATTTTGTGTTTTGAATCCCATGATCGGTTCGGTTACAAATCAGGAAAAAATCATGTTTACAAGTTTGAATAAAAAGTAGAGGTTGTAAATACGAAAGGAGAAATATGGAAAGACGAATAAGAAGTTTATTTTTGGTAATATGCATGTTATTTTTATCGGTTCCAAATGAGGTATTTGCTGTGGAAGAAGATCCGTATACCATAGTGGAAAAGGCAGAAACTGCTGAAGAAACGAACATATTGACGGAAGATATTGAAGAGTTAGAAGGGACAGATAACTCAGAAAAAGAAACTTTTGATAATATGGATAATATGAGAACTTCTGATGTGATTATAGAAGGGTGTGAAATTAACGAAGATGCAGATAATACATATTTGCCTGCTGAAACAGAAGAGATTTCCGGTGGCTCAAAACGGATAGACTCTGAAGAACCAGAACAGATAACAGAAGAAATTTTTATTGAAGAATCTGGTAATGGAGTTTTTGTTAATGAAGATTCTGAAATCAGTGAAACGATCATTGAAGAAAAAAATGAATTATATTTGCCGGAAATAGTTGTACAGATTCAACGTATGATTGATAAGCTTCCGGATCTGGAAACATTTGAAAGTTTATGGCCGGATTCAGAGGCACTGGGCGCTGTTTTTGATGATATTACCGCAGCGCGTCAAGTTTATGAAAGATTATCAGAGGAAGAACGAAAACAAGTTAATACAGTAAAATTGGATGAACTGCTGATGTACCTGGGACAACAGCCAGAAGACATTGCGGCGGCACCGCCAGAAAGCGAAAGTGAAGAAGAGATTGAACTTCAACCGGGAATTTTTATGGGGGAAAAGAATGGCAGTGAGTTTAAAAAGGGAAAGGGAAGAAATGAAGTTACGGCTTATGCCAGTTTTTATTTAGGTGCAAGACTGGCAGGAAAAGGGATTGCTGGCAGCTTTGTTACAGAAGAAACCATTTTTGAAATTGTCTCGGGTATGGAACATGCAGCGATAGACAATAGTAAAAAGATGCTGGAGACTTTTTATCCAACCACGTGCAGTCCGAATGAACAGGTTAAGATAAAAGCGACTTATAAGGATAAAAATGGTGAGACTTATACGGGATTTTTCATATTCCGTGTTGTAAATTTAAAGCTTGGGGATAGAAAAAATATACTCACTTATGTGGCGTTAAGTCGTTTGGCTTATTCGGATGGCCAGTATAAAATAAAAAAAGGATCGACGATAGGACAGCTGTTGAAGGACAATATTGAATTGCAGGATAGAAAAAAGTTTATTAAGCAGAATCTCCAGGTTGGGGCAACGTTTGCGAGCTTATACAGCGCTTGCGTTTCAGATTGGACTTATGTGGAATATGCCGGAATGGCCGGAATGGTGGATGGATTTGGGGCTACTGTTTTTTCTGATCCTGAGGGGAATTATGTGATCGCTTATCGGGGAACAGACGCGGATAGAGATGATGTGATAAATACTTCTTTTTTTAAAGATGCTTTTTTGGGGGATTTTCTCCTTGGAATAGGTAAAGATTCTCCGCAATTTGACCATGGACTTAAACTTTATGATAAATATGCTGTTAAAAACAAAGTTGTTTTAACAGGACATTCTCTGGGAGGGGCAATTGCTAATTATGTCTCCGTGCTTCGCGGTGCGGAAGCATACACGTTTAATGCTCCTTCCAGCATGGTCAGTGCTATGACAGCAAAAACGGAAGAATTTGCCAGATATTTCAAAGGACTTAACGATGGTCTGCGGCAGGATTTTGTTAATTATGAGGATTGGATTGGAAATACAGGAGTAGGGGATAATCCGGCTTCTACCAAATACTCAAATTTAAATGGCGGGCGTTCGGGGAAAGGAGGTAATCTTGACAGAACCCATTATGTTGAAGATCACCACGAAGATAATGGAGATAATAGTTATCATTCGTTCAGACAAATGCTGAATTATGATATATCTTTAAACACAATAAATATAAATATTTCTGGTGATAAGTCACATAAAGATCCGCCCAGTCCAATAATGCATACGTTTGATTTACGTAAAGCTACTTATACCTTGGGTTCTAAAGATGAAGATAATAATCTGACATATAAAATTGGCGAGGCTTTTGTATTTGGTGGTGATGGAAATGATAAGATAGAAGAAATTGGTGAGAGTACACGGTATAGAGAGTTTATGAATAAAATAAAGAATGATATCATCTGTGGTGGCAAAGGGGATGATATAATTGTTGGGGGTAAAAGCGATCAGGATTATTATTATATAAAGGGAGATGGATGCGATAAAATTTATGATGCAGTAGGGAAAGACTGTATTTACTTTTATGATTTTGACAAGGATTCAATAAAATGGGAGAGTACAGAACTAGACGGACTGAAAGCAGTAAGGATCTTTATATGTGAAGGTGATGAGAAAAAAGAGCTTATGATTCTTCAAACAGCAGGTAGAGGGAAATATAGTCTTTA
Organism: uncultured Lachnospiraceae bacterium; assembly: GCA_947588845.1. Lineage (GTDB taxonomy): Bacteria > Bacillota > Clostridia > Lachnospirales > Lachnospiraceae > Choladousia. The sequence continues at coordinate 346 of CANQAR010000115.1, read as the reverse complement.
TGTGGGAAATGCTGTAAACAAAATAGGTGAAATCAAGCGTACCGGAGAAAAAGTTCGGAAAGATAAACTGGTCATAAAACCGGTTGAGACTACAAGGGAAATATCAGTTAGTGAAAAAGCGAGTATAAATTCAGCAGCATGTCCTGTGAATATGGAAGTATATGATGCCTCAGGAAATCTGGCAATTTGTCTCAGCGGAGGAGAACCTGCAGATGAGATCCGTGAATATGGACGTTTTGTGATTGAAAAGAAAGATAATACATATGTAACTTGAGAGTTGAAAGTTTTCAATAAAAGAATAAAAAAGGATAACCCTTCCGCATGATTTTATGGTATTCTTTAGTCA
>CANQAR010000114.1 GCA_947588845.1 uncultured Lachnospiraceae bacterium | reverse complement strand
AAAATAGTTGTATGATTTCCATATGATTTTTGATATAATTATCAGAAGGAAAGCCGTCCGCAGATTTTCTTCTGGCAGATGAGCGAAGGAAAGTGAGAATTTTTGAATCTGGAAAAAACAGGAAATTTATCTGTTTGTGGAGATGGTCCGTGGGGAATGGATTTCGTAAGTCAATGACCAATGATGGGATGGAAGGATCTGAAGATGAATCACTCCAGATGAAAACAGTTTCGCGGACTCTGCATAAATACGGGATCGTGATAAGGAGTGTGGAAGCATGGAAACAAGAAAGAAAAAACTTCCCATAGGGATTGAAAATTTTGAAAAATTACAAATGGGAGATTTTTATTACGTAGATAAAACAGGTCTGATTAAAGAACTTCTTGATCAATTGGCTGAGGTGAGCCTTTTTACTCGACCAAGGAGATTCGGCAAGTCCTTGAATATGAGCATGCTGAAGAACTTCTTTGAGCTGGGAGGGAATCACGCATATTTCGGGAAACTGGAAATCTCAAAAGAAACTGCTCTCTGCGAAATGTATATGGGAAAATTTCCGGTGATACTGGTTTCTTTAAAAGGCGCGAACGCGGGAACCTATGAAAAGGCATGCGCTATGGCGGTTCAGATTATCAACGGGGAAGCGCGGAGATTTCAGTACCTTCTGGACAGCGGAAATCTTACCGCCTATGACAAGCAGGCGTTCGTGTCGCTTCTGCAGCCGGATATGAGCGAAGCAGTTCTGTGTAACAGTCTGAAGATTTTGTCAGAACTTCTCGAAAAACATCACGGCCGTAAGGTGGTTCTACTGATCGATGAGTATGATGTGCCGCTCGCGAAAGCGTTTGAGAGAGGATACTATGATCAGATGGTGATTATGATCCGGAATATGTTTGAGCATGCGCTGAAGTCCAATGACAGTCTTAAGTTTGCAGTGCTGACCGGGTGCATGCGGATCTCAAAAGAGAGTATTTTTACCGGATTGAATAATCTGAAAGTTCTGTCCGTGGCGGATGTGCAGTTTGAGGAGTATTTCGGGTTTACAGGCGGGGAAGTGGAGGAAATGCTGGAATATTACGGACTTTCTGACCACTATGATGAGATAAAGGAGTGGTACGACGGTTACCAGTTTGGGAACGCCAGAGTGTACTGTCCCTGGGATGTGATCAATTACTGCGATGCGCTGCGCACAGATCCGGAGGCGAAGCCGAAAAACTATTGGTCGAATACCAGTGGCAATGAGGCGGTAAGACGGTTTATCCGGGAATCTGACAGCGGGACAGCCAGGAGGGAGATTGAAAAACTGGTGGCCGGAGAGGTGATCACAAAGGAGATTCACCAGGAGCTGACTTACAGGGATATGTATGATTCGATTGAAAATCTGTGGAGCGTCCTGTTTACCACAGGGTACCTGACCCAGAGAGGAAAGCCGGAAGGGGACAGCTTCCGGCTGGCGATTCCAAATATTGAGATTCGGAAGACTTTCACGACGCAGATCATGGAGCTGTTCAGGGAAGATGTTCCGAAAAACGGGGAAGCGTTAAGAAATTTCTGCGAGGCACTGAAGAATGGGGAACCGGAACAGGTGGAAAAGCTGCTGGGCGAATATCTGAGACGGACGATCAGTATCCGGGATACTTTTGTGAAAAAGCGGCTGAAGGAGAATTTTTATCACAGTATTCTGGTGGGAATCCTGGGTTTCTGGGATACTTGGGGCGTATCATCCAACAAGGAGACAGGGGACGGATACAGCGATATTCTGGCGGAGTCGGATGACGGCAGCCTGGGCATTGTGCTGGAGATCAAGTATGCGGAGGATGGAAATCTGGAGGGAGCCTGCCGAAAAGCCCTGGAACAGATTGAGAGCAAACGGTATGAGGAGGAACTTCTGGACGAGGGGATCGAGTGTATTCTGAAATACGGAATCGCGTTTTATAAAAAGAGGTGCAGGGTAATGTTGGCGGATTGACAGAGACTTAATATAACGATATAATAAAACAGACTTTATATTTTCGTAAAAATGGAGGCCGCTGCGATGAATTATATAAAACGCGCGCTGGAGCGTAAGTTTCTTCACATGAGTTCTTTTTTTAAAGCGGTTCTGGTGACAGGAGCGAGGCAGGCAGGAAAGACCACTATGCTCAGGCATCTGGCGTCGGAACAGAACCGCACGTATGTCTCTATGGATAATACCATGGCGAGGATGCTTGCCAAGACAGATCCGGTGTTGTTTTTTCAGACCTACAAGCCTCCAATTATCATTGACGAGATCCAGAAGGCGCCGGAGCTGTTTGAACAGATTAAAATTATGTGCGATGAAAGTGAGGAACGGGGGCTGTTCTGGCTTACCGGTTCGCAGCAGTATAAGATGATGAAAAACATCCGGGAAACACTTGCCGGACGGATTGGGATTCTGGAGCTTTACAGCCTGTCCAAAAATGAGGCGGAAGGACGGAGTTTTCCGAATGAACTGGATTTTTCTCTGTCCTGTTTGCTGGAGCGGCAGTCTCTCGCAAAAAAGAATGATATCATGGATGTGTTTGAGTACATCTGGCGCGGAGGCATGCCGGCTGTGCTGACCGCGGATGCAGAACAGAGACAGGAATACTATAATTCCTATATTGAGACGTACCTCATGCGCGATGTATCCGAAGAAGGGGGCATTACGGACACGATACGTTTCCGGAAATTTTTGAATGCCTGCGCGGCTCTGACTGCCCAGCAGATTAATTATAAGACTCTGGCGGAGGCTGCGGAGATTTCTCAGCCGACCGCAAAGGAGTGGGTGCGTCTGCTGCAGGGCATGGGGATCCTCTATCTTCTGCAGCCTTATGCCAACAATGCGCTGAAGCGTCTGACAAAAACGCCCAAGCTGTATTTCTGTGATACAGGACTGTGTGCGTATCTGTCAATGTGGCTTACCAGAGATACGCTGATGCTCGGGGCAGCGAGTGGTCAGTACTTTGAAAATTTTGCGGTGATGGAACTGCTCAAATATTTTTCTTATACCCCTTTCACAGCAAATCTGACTTATTACCGGGATTCCAACGCGAAAGAAATCGATGTTTTTGTGGAAGAAAACGGAGTGATTCATCCGCTGGAGATCAAAAAGTCCGCCAGCCCGGATCGGCGTGAGGTTAAAAAATATGAACTGCTCGACAAGGCCGATCTGAGACGCGGCAGCGGCGGTATTGTCTGCATGTGTGAGGAAGTGATTCCGATTGACGCGCAGAACTGCTTTATTCCGTGCAATTTGATTTCCTGATTTTTCATTCATGGTGGTGCCGGTATGCCTGGCGTGGGGGTTTACTGTGAAAGTTCAGCGCTCCAGCGCTGAACGCGCGAAAATGCGGCCGCGAAAGCGGCATCTTCCAATCGCATTTTCTGCGCATCCGCCGGAGGCTCAAAGTAAACTCCCTTTCATTCATGGTGGTGTCGGTATGTCTGGCATGGGAGTTTACTGTGAAAGCATTTCGAGGGGGGACTACATGAAAACAAACCGCATGCAGCAGTTATTATTGAAGGACAAACCCCTGATGGAAATTTATCCTACGGGCGAGTGCGTGATCCTGGACTTCGACCGCCTTCCGTTTGCCTTGAGAAGGGAAGATGTTTCGTTTGTGGAATTTATGGAATGGGCCTCCAACCGCACGCTGTCCATGGGGAGAAGCTACGCGAAGGAGATCTTAAATGCCATGCGCCTGTCCCAGACGAACCGGTATGCGGTGTGCAGGGCCTGCAGAGGACTGAGCCTTGAGGATTCCTACTGGATCCGGCAGGACGGGGATGGGGCGGTCTGGGATGAGGTGAATCTTTTCCATAATCCGCTTTCCCTGTTTATCACGGAAGTGTCTTTGTCGGGGAGAAGCGTTTTCTACAGAGAGACCGCGGAGCAGAGAAAACGGATACACACCCCGGAGCTTACGACGTTCGGGACCAGCGCCAAGGGATGGATCCGGCAGGAGGACGGGCTTTATCTGCATAAGATTGGGAAATATGAGATTCCGGCGCATGAGGTGCTTGGGGCACTGCGTATTCCACATATTCCGTACGAGGTGTCTTTGCGGGAAGAGATTTCGTCTTATCTTTCTCCGGAAAGACAGGAGTGGATCGAAGGAGTGGGAGAGGCTGTCGTGAAATCAAAACTGTTCACGACAGAGGATACGGCCATGGTAACTTTTGAGGAGTTCTCTCTGTTTTGCGATGCGTACGGCCTGAATGCGTTTGAGGAGGCAGCAGGCATCGACCGGGAACTGTACCTTCAGATGCAGCTCGCGGATTATCTTCTGAATAACAATGACAGACATGAACAGAACTGGGGATTTTATATGGATAATGCAACGGGGAAGATCACGGGTTTTTGTCCTTTGTTTGATCATGACCATGCGTTTTCTGATTATCCGGATCTTTATTCTCAGACGACGGCAAGGGAGATGACTTTGTTTCAGGCGGCAGTGCAGGCCCAAAGGGAACTGCGGATGGATCTGAACTGTCTGGAGGAGATGAGACGGCCGGCTTTTCTGACAGGGAAGCAGTGGGAGGCATTGCTGGAGAGAAAGCGGAAGCTGGAGAATCAGTTACAGACTGCGGCCTGCAGAGGAATGGACTGACGGAACAGGAGAAGACCGCCCAAATAAGAAGGATAAAGGCAGGTGAAAAAATGGAGAAGATAGTTTATTCATTTGAAGAAATTCAGGCAAGACTGGTTCCTGTTTTCCAGCGATATAATGTAAAAAAAGCGGTCCTGTTTGGTTCTTATGGGAAAGGAACCGCAACAGGTAAAAGTGATATAGACTTGCTGGTTGACAGTGGTTTGAAGGGCCTAAGGTTTGTGGGATTGATAGAGGCAGTCAGAAGGGTTCTGGGTGAAAAAGAGATAGATATGTTTGATGTAACCCATATTGAGAAAGGATCCCTGATTGAAAATGAAATAATGCAGACTGGAGTAGAAATATATGAGAAATGACTTGGTTCTTGGAAAAATGCTGGATATCATAGATAAAATACAGAGATACTGTGAAGGCGTTTCTTATGATTCATTTTCAGAAAACAGTTTATTGGCGGAAGCCTGTGTTTTTAATTTAAGCCAGATTGGGGAATTGTCAAACAAAGTAGATGAAGAATTTGAGGAACAAAATCCGCAGATTCCATGGCGTCAGTTGTATGGACTGCGAAACCGGATTGTTCATGATTATGAAGGAGTAAATTTAAAGCTGGTATGGGAGATTATCAGGACTGATTTGCCCGAACTGAAAGAAAAAATTTTACAATTACTTTAAGTGAGTCAATAACAAGAGTTAATTTTAAATATAATTGTTATGCTGCTGAGATGGAGAAATTGAGGAGAGTACTTTGTTTTCATAAAAATATAAAGAGCGCCGCCCGCCGGCCATATGCCGACTGGACGCGCGCTCCAGGAAGAAGGAGTAAATTTCGTATGGATAAACACAGTGCGGAAAATTTTAAATCAGATATTTGCGGATAATGTAGGAGGGTGAGCAGCTCCATGCGTGGCAGTAGCTGTTTACCATCTTTGAGCCGTAAGGCGCAACGTTCTTATCCTCTGGGTCATACAGTTCCCAGAAAGTATCTGCACCGTCTTTTACCATCTCGCCCCAGTAGGCACGCATGAAGTTGAGTGCGGTTTCTCTGCGGTTATTCTGCATAAGGGCTTCGATAAAGTGATGATACATATACGGCGTTACCATGCGGATGTCCGGGGAAACGGCAATCGTATGCTCCAGAAGCTGTGCGTTTTTCTCTTTGTCGCCGAAGACATCCGCCAGTACCATCCATACCTGGGAGGCCCATGAAATCTGTCTCTCGCTTCCGCTGACAAAGAATTTCTGTTCCGCATCCCAGAGCTTCATTGCGCCTGCGATTGCTTTTTCGAGATATTTTTCATATTCCCTGACTTTTTCCTCATTTTTATTAAATTTTGCGAGTTCGATCGCGTGGCGCAGCGTGTACACCAGAATTCCCTGTGCGCCTGCCTGTTTATTGAGTCCATCCGCCCAGTCGATAAAACACCACCAGGTATCTTTATCTTTTACGATTCCTTCTTCGTCCATCTCCCGCACGGCGAGTTCAATCTGACGGTATGCTGTGGTTGTGAGATCCTTTCTTGTCTCCTCGTCTTTTGTCTCCATGTAATAATCATACAGGATCGATACGAAGAACAAAGAGTAGTCAAACAGGGCTGTGTCGTCAACCTGATATTTGGGTTCCGTGAAGAGGCATGCGCCCACGCGGCCTTCATTCATGGTAAGTCCGGCGTAGAGATACAGGTCATGCTTTACCAGATCATTATTGTGGAAGGTCACATAATTTGTCTGTGCCTGAAGCCGCAGATCACCGATCCAGAGACGCCGGTCTCTCTTTGGTCCGTCTTCAAAGCCTTTCTGCATACAGCCTCGCATGGTCCTTAACGCAACCTGATCCATTTTTATGAGATCTTCGTCCAGAGACGCCGGGAGTGCCGTCACTTTTGACATGTCCGCGGAGGTCACGGAAGTGCAGGAGACGTCTTTCAGTACAATCCGGTATTTGGAGGAGGTGTCGATCACTTTCATTTCCATGTAGCGGAATGCATATCTTCTTGGCATCTCGATCGTTGCCGGAAGTATGTCAATATGTAAAAATTCTTCCTGAATCCAGCCTTTTCCGATACTGCCGTTGTACTCGGAGGAATTTTCCGTAATCTCTACCGGGATCTCGCCAAACTTGACACGGATATAAGCGGGGGCATCCGGAGGGCTTCCTGCGGATTCAACGCGAAACTTTACATAGCCTACGTTATGGTTTCCGAAGTCCAGAACAACTTGGTCATCCCGCCCCATCTCAATCTGATTCAGTTCTTCAATTCCGGCCCGGAAGACTGCTTTGCAGCTGTCCCCATCCGGCTCGATCGTCACAAGCTGTTTCGGTGAGACTTCTGTTTTGATCAATTCCGGGATGAGCGCGTCCGCCTTTTTTACGAAATCTTCATTCACGATCATTTCAAAATTTTCCATGCTGTTTGTAATAGCCATTGTTTTACATCTCCTTTTTTGTGTATTTTGACTGCTTATATGTTATTCCATCTGTCCGATACCATATTTCTTCTGAAGTTGGATCATGATCGTACCGGCGACCGCGCTAATAAGGACGATTCCGGCAAAGCCGAACATGGTCTTTTGGATCCGTTCTCCCGCAACCAGCCATGGGGTGACCAGTGCGAACAGTCCGCAGCAGAATCTTGAGAACCCGTTGATGAAACCCTGCATGGACGCACGCGCCGCTGACGGGAAGGATTCCTGCGTCCATACTTTGTAGATTGCTTCTCCGGCAAACTGATTTCCGATGTTATAGCAGGCGATCATGGCAATGATCATAAATAGCGTGCCGCCTCCAAGCGCAATGCCAAGCATGGCTCCGGCCTGAATGACAATACCGACAAAGAAAAATTTATTGCGGTTTTTGCTTCCGGCGACAGAGGCAAACAGTGCTACCAGAAATAATCCCAGAACGTTAAGCGCGATGCCGGTGCCTGTCGCAACGGACTGTGATGCGTTTGCTTTCACCAGAATGTAGGTCTGGAACTGGCCGAATGTGTTGGCAAGCAGGTTCCAGCATACATAGAAGATGATAATACAGAGAAACAGTTTTGTAAATTTGCCTTTTTCGTCGTCGCTGGTTAAAAGTTTTGTAAAGGATATTTCTTCTGTGCTTCCGGAAGCGCTTTCTGCTGCCCGGTAACGATTGCCGGCCTCATGGAATTCTTTGAACTTGGGAGAGAAGGTTCTCCAGAAAAATGCAATCGCAGCAATTCCACCCAGGAGACCGAACACGATTCTCGCGCCCAGGTCGCCTTCCACCCTGGATACGATAAATGCCATAATGTAGGAGGCGAACACGCCGATCTGCCAGAAGATCTGGGTTGAGGATACCATACCGGCCGAAGTGCGCTCATCCGGCGCATCGTGTGAGATAACGGTCAGACTGATTGGAAGATCCGCTCCGGAGGCAAAACCTGCCAGAATCAGACCGGCCAGCAGCATTGGGAAGTTCCCGGATAATACACAGATCAAGGCTCCTGCCGCGTAGAGAATATTCAAAGAGTTAAAAGAACGGATTAGGCCCAACGTTTTGCTGATTGAGCCGGCCAGAAGAGATCCGGCTGCTATTGCGAAAGTCAATGCTCCGGAAAGGATTCCAACCTGTCCTTCTGTCAGTCCCAGACCCGTCTGCCATACAGTGATCGTGGCGGAAAGCCCGATAATAATACCGGAACCAAGCATCGAACCGATACCTGCCGCCCCCACGAGAGGAGCGTATTTTTTTGTACTTGTGTCTTTACTCATGATTTTAATACCTCTTTTCTTATGTGATAAACAGTTTTAAGCGTTATTTTCTGTGGCTGCACGTCTCTTTTCCAGCTCAGCCTGGATTTCCGGGAACTGTTTGTCCAGTTTATAGAAGGACATGGTGACCAGAGAAAGGATAAGCAGGATCAGCGGAATATAGATGTACATTGCCTTGATTGCGGTCAATGCTTCTGCTGTCTGTACGGCTGCCGTGGAATCATAATTTCCCCATGCAAGTAAAAGACCTGAGATTCCTCCTGCCGCCGCCTGTGCGACTTTTCCAAGGAAACCGTTCACAGAAGACAGTGTACCTGCGGCCTGAACGCCGGTTTTCCACTCGCCATAGTCCACCGGATCCGCCTGCATTGAGAAATAAATGCTTTCTTTGATTCCATATCCGAGCGCTGTGATGAACGCGCCGCATATAATGCCAGTTGCGTTCAGGTTTGCTATAAGGATGACGGCGAGTCCGGCAAGCTGTACGGCTGCCGATGCTGAATAAAGATTTCGTTTGCCCATGCGTTTTGCAAGGAACGGGACTGTAAGGTTGGCGACCATAGGAACCATTGTCATGATCGTTGCGACCAGTGATGACATGGCGGTACTGCCTACATAGTATTTGTAATAGTACACCAGTGCGCTGGACTGAATGAAATAACCGGTCCACTGGAACAAAATGTTAAGCGCAAATAACTTCCATGGTGTATTGTGTGCCAGCGAAAGAATTGTTTCTTTTAAGGTTGCCGATTTCTGGCTTTCCTGCAGATTTGTCTCTCTGACAAGAGCGAACGTAAGGAAAAAGCACAAACATCCGACGACACCGAAGATTCCCATCACGACCCGGAAGCCAAGCGCTTCATTTCCATGTCCGACCAGGTCAACCAGAGTAAGTGCCGTAGCCGAGACAATGGTGGAACCGAGAAATGCCAAAAACTTTCTCCAGGTTGCGAGCACGGTACGTTCATTCATGTCGTCTGTGAGCGCCGGAAGAATGGACGCCAGAGGAATATTGACAACTGTGTACATGAATGACAGGAAGATGTAGGTTACATATGCGTAAATCAGTTTTCCATTTGGAGCGATATCCGGCACGCTGAATGCCAGAAATGCTGAGAGTGCGAATGGAACTGCGCCAAACAGGAACCACGGTCTGCTCTTTCCCCAGCGTGTATGTGTTTTATCGATCGCGAAGCCGACCAGAAGATCAGTCACACCGTCGATGACCCGGCAGACGGCGAACATGGCGGCGATTGCGGTTGCGTCCAGTTTCATAATATCGGTATAAAAATACAGCAGATACAGGCTGATTACCTGCCAGATCAGGTTGCATGCAAAATCACCAAGACCATATCCCAGTCTTTGCTTGTACAGTGCGCCTCTCAATGATTTACTGGAAATACCAGAACTATTCATATCATTTTCCTCCAATCTTTTGTTCTTAAATTTTTGAGCAGCATAACAATCGGTTTTCTAACGGGAACAAAGCAGCTGACCGGCCGGTGATTTTGTTTGCTCCTTTGTGATAACTGAATTATAAGAGAATAATTCAGTTCGTAAAATTGGCAAAATTGCCTTTTACCATTGATTTTTTTTGCTGTAGTGTTAGAATTAAAGAAAATGTGTAAAACAGGAGATTTTCAGGCAGGATTGTCTGGTAAAATATCAGATTTGGCATAGATCGGGCGAAAAGGACAACAAAAAAAGTCAATCGAACCGACTTTCCTTTCTTTGCAGGGAAGTTCTGTTTTGGTAATATTGCACAAAAGAATGTGGAGGAGAAAAATGTGGGAATCCAGTGAGAAAGTATTGGAAAAGCTGTCTGCCATGAAAGAGGATGAGATTTTTTATAAAACATACTATGAAGCGAGAAAGTCGCCTCTGGAACTGAAGAAATTTTTGGCGGGACTTGATCCGGGTGATGTCAAAAAGCGTCATCTGATTGTTCCTGAGATATCCCCGGATCTGATCCCACATGTGATGGACGATCAGGAGTATTTTGACAAAAATGATCGTCAGAGCGTCTTTTTCAGCAAACATAACCGCTATACTCCTGCTTTTTTGCATAAGCATGTGTTTTTTGAAGTAGTTTACGTTCTTTCAGGCCGCTGCGTGCAGGCGATCGGACTTGATACGCATCCTTTTTGTGAGGGAGATTTTATTTTTATCTCCCCTGGGACTTTCCATACAATGGAGGTCTTTGATGACAACAGCATCATTATCAATATTCTGTTGCGCCGGAGTACCTTTCGTGATATGTTCACTCCTTTGACTTATGGAAATGATCTGCTGAGTGAATTTTTCTCAAGCGGGCTGTACTCGTCCAGTCAGTTTCAGTATATGGCGTTTCACTCCGGAAAAGATATGTTTTTGCGGAATGAACTGCTGAATATGTGCGCAGAGTGGATGGAACCAGACAGATACACGGATCAGATTCTGGTCGGAATTCTTACGATGGTGTTTGCCTTTCTTATGCGTAATTATGCTGGAACGCTGGAAACATCCGTTTCTTATCATACGAATGTGCCGGATGATTTTTTGATCATGAATTACATGCAGGAAAATCTGAAAGATATTAGCCTGGCGGATGTGGCAAAGCACTTTAATTTTTCCGTGTCATACTGCTCACGTCTCATCAAAGCGTCCACCGGCGTGAGTTTTAATGAATGGAAGCGGACTCTGCGTCTGCGGCGGGCAGAGCATCTGCTCTTGAGCAGTAATTATACGATAACTCAGATCAGTGATTTTGTCGGATACGCGAACCCGGAGTCTTTTATTCGGATTTTCAAAAAAGAATTCCACTTAAGTCCTACGGAGTACAGAAAAAATAAAAACAGAACCTTATATCTGGAGCGTGTCGGAAAAGTCAGCGAGTGAAGTGTCAGGGACAGCGTCAGTTTACTGGCGGAAGCCTGTATTTTTAACCTGGGTCAGATAGGTGAACTGTCAAACAAAGCAGATTTCTGATGAAATATAAATGAAGGACGGGATGAGATGAAGAGCACAGAAAAACTGCTTCGTCAGATCAAAGAGCATCCGGCAGATGATCTTTCTTTTCTGGATGAGCCGGATTATAATTGCCTGCCGGATTCTGTCGCATATCAGGAAAGTGAGAGGCACAGAATTATGCTTCACGTCAGGGGTATGAGTTCATTGCCGATCAGCTGGCGGGTACAGGCCGCTGATGAAAAAAGAACTCTTTTCGGGGTATTTGACTTCCCTAAAGGGTTCTTTTTTTGTGGGACAAGGAGCTTTATAATTATGTTGACATTTCTGCAGGCAGGGAATATAATACCCAAAAGTTCAAAATTGAACTATCCAGTATTGAAGGGAAAGGCAAAGATGAAGTGCAGAAACAATGTAACCATATTCCGCAGTTTTATTGAAGCGTATGAACACTTCTGCAAACCGCTGTGCCGCGAACTTGCCATGCCGCAGATGGCGTTTGATATTCTGATGTTTTTGTCGAATAATCCGGAGTTCTGTACCGCGAAAGAGATTAGTCAGCAAAGAGGATTCAAGGAAAACATCTTATCTGTGAATATCAACAAGCTGGTATGCGAGGGGTACCTGCAGCGGTTTTCTGTGGAGGGGGACAGGAGGAAGGTGCGTCTTGTGTGTACGCCGAAGGCGCAGCCGATCATTGAGCGCGGGCGCAGGCGCCAGAATGAGTTCAATCAGATGATCCGGGAAGGACTGACGGAGGAAGAACTTGAGGTATGCCGGCGCTGTCTCGAGATTGTAGGCAGAAATGCCTGGCGGATTAAACAGATGGAGGAGGGATGAGTACCAATGAAATATTATTATGCTTTGATTGAGCGCGAATACGGAAGCGCGGGAACAGCAATTGGCGAAAGGCTGTCGGAGCTTGGGAAGATTCCGTGCTACGGCGCGGAGATACTGGAGAGAGTGTCGGAGAGGCTCAATATTGATGTTGACCGGATCCAGCGGTATGAGGAGAAGGCGACAAACAGTTTTCTGTACTCCATTTATCTTATGGGAAGGATGAATGAAGGAGCAGACGGGCATCTTTCCAGTGAGGGACAGATCTATCTGGAGGAGCAGCGTGTGATCCGGGAGCTTGCGGCGCAGGGACCGGCTGTTTTTGTCGGAAGGTGCGCGGTAAACGCATTTGAGGACAGAAAGGATGCCCTGAAAGTATTCGTAAGGGCCGATAAGGAACTGAGGAAAAAGAGGGCGGTCGAGAGCTACGGGATCCGTCCGAATGAGGCGGAGACTGTCGTGCATAAATTTGACAGGAAGCGCAGCAGCTACTATGCGGCAAATACGGGAAGAGACTGGAAGGATCTGTCAAATTATCATCTGGTTCTGGACAGCGGAAAGCTGGGAATTGAGCGGTGCGCGAAAATAATATGGAGTGCCATGAATGAATAAAGCAATGACAGGCTTGTTTGCCGGGCAGCCTGTGATACTGGCCCCGGAGTGTGATAACAGTTAAATGTCCCGCAACAGGCTGGGGGCATTTGACCCTTGCGGCATTCGTCAGATGTCCATGTAAACATGGCCGTTTGGCTTATTGCCCGCGGGAATAAAATCGAGGAGGAATATTAATGAAAAATATTTTCCGATTTTTAGCTGAAGCAAAGGGCGCTGTGGCGGTGATCGTGGCCCTGCTGATCATACAGGCGTACTGCGATCTTGCCCTGCCGACCTACACAAGCGACCTGCTGAATGTCGGGCTTCAGCAGAACGGCATCGAAGACGCGGTGCCGGAGACGATACGGGAAGAAAGTATGGATACACTTGAGATGTTTCTTGCGGATTCGGATGTCCAAGAGCTGGAGGATACTTATTCGGAAGCGGATGAGGACGGCATACGGACTTTGAAGGAGATAGAAAAAAGCGACAGACAGGCGCTGGATGATCTTCTGGCGCTTCCGGAAAGTGTTGTTTTCCAGATGCAGAACAGCGAAGACGGGCTGGCAATGCTGGCGATGACGAAGGCGGCCGTCAATCTTGGACTTATGTCAAAGGAAACAATTCAGAAACAGATGCAGGATAGATTTTCCCAGATGGAGGGAATGACCGATTCTTTTCTGGATCAGGCCGCGATGGGATATGTCGCGGCGGAATATGAGGCGCAGGGCATTGATCTGAATGAGATACGCAACGCCTACCTTTTTGAAGTCGGAATGAAGATGCTGGCGATGGCGCTGGTCATGGCCATTGTGGCGGTTATGACAGGTTATATCGCGGCCAGAGTCTCCGCAGGAATCGGACGAAATCTGCGCGAGCGGCTCTACACGAAGGTCATGAATTTTACCAGCGCGGAGATCGAGCAGTTTTCCACGGCATCTCTGATTACGCGCTGTACCAATGATATCCAGCAGGTGCAGATGCTGACGGTCATGCTGCTGAGGATGGTAACCTATGCGCCGATTCTCGCGATCGCGGGCGTTATAAAGGTAATTCAGACGGGATCTTCCATGAGCTGGATTATTGTCGTCGCGGTCATCGCGCTTGGAATCTGTGTTGCGATTCTGTTTGCCGTTGTCTATCCGAAATTTAAGATCATGCAGCAGCTGGTGGACCGGCTGAATCTGGTGTCCAGAGAACTGCTGACCGGCGTGATGCCGATCCGGGCCTTTGGACGTCAGAAATATGAGGAAGCGCGTTTTGCGAAGGCGAATACAAATCTTTTTGAAACGCAGCTTTTTACGAACCGGGTTATGAACTTTATGATGCCGGTTATGATGCTGATCATGAATGGTGTCTCGGTGCTGATCGTCTGGGTCGGCGGACACGGCGTGGATACAGGAAACGTACAGGTGGGCGATCTGACGGCGTTTATCACCTATTCGATGGTGATCATCATGGGCTTTCTGATGCTCTCGGCGATTTCCATTATGCTGCCGCGTGCCGGCGTTGCGGCCGACCGTGTTGAGGAGGTTCTGGAGACGGAGATTTCTCTGACAGATGCCTCCGAAACGAGGGATCAGGAGCTGGAGCACATAAAAGGAGAACTTGCGTTTTCGGATGTCTCCTTTGCGTATCCAGGAGCCCAGTCGCCTGTTCTGGAGCATATTTCCTTTACGGCAGAGCCGGGAAAGACCACGGCGATCATCGGCTCCACGGGATGCGGAAAATCCACGCTGGTCCATCTGATTCCGCGTTTTTATGACGTCACGGAAGGAAGCATCACGCTGGACGGGATCGATATACGGGAGATCAGCCAGAAGAAGCTGAGAGACAGCATCGGCTATGTGCCGCAGAAGGGGATTCTGTTCTCGGGTACGGTTGAGAGCAACCTGAAATACGGGGGAGATCAGATCACGGATGACGATATGGAAATGGCTGCGAAAATCGCGCAGGCGACGGAATTTATCGAATCAAAATCTGCCGGATACCAGTCGGATATTGCTCAGAATGGTTCCAACGTGTCGGGCGGCCAGCGGCAGAGACTGTCGATCGCGCGGGCTATCGCGAAGCATCCGCAGATTTTCCTCTTTGACGATTCATTTTCCGCTCTGGATTACAAGACGGATGCGGCGCTGCGGGGTGCGCTTGCGGAGCAGATCCAGAATGCCACGGTTGTCATTGTCGCGCAGAGGATTTCCACGATTCTGCATGCCGACCAGATCCTGGTGATGGAGGAAGGCCGGATTGTGGGCAGAGGAACGCACCGGGAACTGCTGGAAAACTGTCAGACTTATCTGGAAATTGCGAGAGGGCAGCTCTCGGAAGAAGAGATTCAGAGCGCGCTGAAAGGAGGGGCTGTAAATGGCTGAAGCAAGAAGACCCA
>CANQAR010000113.1 GCA_947588845.1 uncultured Lachnospiraceae bacterium | reverse complement strand
CGTGATTACAATTATACATCATAAACCGGGAGATGTCCCTTTTTTATGCAATATTTGTTATTTGCTCATTTATAGTTTTATAAATATTAAGGAGATCCATATGAGAACATTCTACTATAACGGAATTGTCTATACAGGCTCGCTTCCCCTCGCGGAAGCTTTCGCCGTGGAGGGTGATTCTTTCATATTCGCGGGAAGCAATGAGGAGGCACGCGCAATGATGCGGGACGGAAATTCTGTCGTAGATCTTGCAGGACGCTTCGTGTGCTGCGGCTTCAACGACAGCCACATGCATCTCCTGTCCTTCGGAAATGCGCTGAACACGGCCCAGCTCGCCTCCCACACGGAAAGCCTGGCCGATCTTATCCAGTGCCTGAAAGATTTCCAGGCATCGCATCCCCGCACCGGGGGCGCATGGCTGGTCGGAAGAGGCTGGAATCAGGATTATTTTTCCGACACAGACCGCATGCCCGACCGTCATGACCTGGATCAGGTCTCAGCGGAAATTCCGGTGTGCGCCGTGAGAGCCTGCGGCCATTGTCTGGTGGTAAACACCAAAGCGCTTGATCTTCTCGGCGTGACCGCGGATACGGCGCAGCCGGACGGAGGACGGATCGGCATGGAAAACGGAGAACCGGACGGCAGATTTTATGACAACGCCATGGACATGGTATACGACGCAATCCCGGTCCCTGGAAAAGAAGAACTGAAAAATATGATCCGCACGGCATGCCGGGCGCTGAACGCCTACGGCATCACCAGCAGTCAGAGTGACGACTACTGCGTTTTCCGCAAGGTTCCCTGGCAGACAGTCAACGAGGCATACCGGGACCTGGAGGAATCAGGGGAACTGACCGTGCGAGTTTACGAACAGAGCAACTTCACAAGTCTCGCGGAGCTCAAGGAATTCATGGAAGCCGGCTGCACGACGGGCGCAGGCACAGACCTGTTCAAAATCGGTCCTCTCAAGATGCTCGGAGATGGAGCGCTCGGCGCCCGCACTGCTTTCCTGAGCAGGCCCTATGCCGACGATCCGTCCACAACCGGGATCCCGGTCTTCTCTCAGCAGACCATGGACGAGATGGTGGGCTATGCCAATGCACACGGAATGCAGGTGGCTGTGCACGCAATCGGAGACGCGTGTCTTGACCGCGTGCTTCACGCAGTTGAAAAGGCACTGAAGGATCACCCGCGGGAAGATCACCGTCACGGTGTCGTCCACTGTCAGATCACCCGTCCCGACCAGCTGGAAAAGATCGCCTCTCTCGGGATGCATGTGTACGCACAGAGCATTTTCCTGGACTATGATATCCATATTGTGGAACCGCGCGTCGGAAAAGAGCTGGCCTCCACAAGCTACAGCTGGAAAACGCTGATGAACAAGGGAGTCACCGTCAGTAACGGCTCTGACTGTCCGGTTGAACTGCCGGACGCTCTCGCCTCCATGCAGTGTGCCGTTACAAGGACGACTCTTCGCGATCATCTTGGTCCGTACCTTCCGAACCAGAGCTTTACCGTGCAGGAAGCGCTCGACAGCTACACCATTCAGGGTGCATACGCAAGCTTCGAGGAAAACTGCAAGGGAAAAATCACCCCCGGTATGAAAGCGGACTTCGTGATACTCGGACAGAATCCGTTCGAGGCGGATCCGTACACAATAAAAGACCTCCCGGTCTGCGCCACATATCTTGGCGGCCGGAAGGTCTATGAAAAATCATCTGATTAACAGGCATTTCCTTCTTTTTTGCGGCGCTTCAGCTGGTTCGGATCAGGAGCTTTCGTTCTGTGCGAAAACCTCATCTTCAAACGACTCTACCGCAGTTTCTATATCCTCGCCTGCACCGATCTTCTGGAGCATGTTCCACCAGACGGTGCGGGCCTCTGTCCATCCCGGCGTGATCTGATAATAATCACCCAGATACTGCTGAAAAATGGAATACTCTGTCATCAGCTCATCATTTTCGTAAATGCTGGGAATATCCCGCACCGGCCAGAAAGTGGACGACAGCACGGCCTGCGTATACTGACTTTCATTCTCCGTCATAAAACGGATAAACGTCTTCGCCGCCTCAATCCGCTCCGGATCCCCATTGTCAAAGATCCCGAATCCCCAGATTCCTCCCTGCAAGTTGACCTCCCCGTCGTTTGTCGGAAACGCCATCGGGAAAATATCAAAATCCAGATCCGGATTGCTGATTGTCTGAGTAACTTCCTGCGCCACATTCCAGCAGAAACTCATTGCCAGTTCTCCTTTGCAGAACTTCTCCAGCTCATCCGCTCCCTGAAGCGTATCGTCAAACACAATTCCATCCATATCAAAAAGAAGCTTCAGAGCCTGAATGTTCTCCGGACTGTTGACTGTATACCGGGTGTGATCCGGATCCGTAAATGTTCCGCTGTAAAGATTGTTCACCAGCGCACGGGTACCTTGATCACCGCCCTGTCCGCCGCAGTAGACTGCCGCCACATTCTCCATTCCGTAATCGCGCAGAGCTTTCACTGCGTTAATGAAGTCTTCGGTACTCCAGGTATGCGTTTCCTCATCAATGTACTGCCATGCTCCCGAAGCCTCAAAAAGATCCCGGTTAATCGCCATGCAGTGAGTCGTCATGCACACAGGATAAATAAAATATGATTTTTCCTCTTTCGCGGCACTGCCGCTGTAGCGGCAGGCAGCTTCCACGGAATCGTAAATCTTTCCGGCTGTCTCGCTTTCCCAGAGATCACTCAAATCAGCCATCAGTCCGCGGGCGCCCCAGTTGGCGGTCAGCCGCTCCGGTCCCTCAAAGACAAGATCCGGCATCTTCCAGCCGACGATGGCTTTCTCAATCTCTTCATCTCCGCTGACATAATTCAGCACCTGCACGGATATCCGGATATCCGGATGCTCTCTGTGGAACGTGGTCACCATGGAAGATACCGTGCTTCCGCTTCCCCAGCCGCCCACCGGATAAGTCCACAGCGTCAGCTCAATCCCCTTTTTTTCCGTGTCTTCCAAAGGAGTACTGCTCATTTCTCCGCCGCCATCCGAAGTTTTCTCCCCGGCAGAGCATCCGGTCACAATGCCAGCTGCAACAGCGAGCATCAGCAGCATCCACGCAAGTTTATGTTTCATCGTCATCCCACCCCATCTGTTTTCAAAACTTTCCTGCAATCTTTTACATTTGCGCAGATCTCCGAAGCGTTCTTCTCCCATCCCGTTTTCTGCACTCTGGTCCTGAGAAACTCCCCGCCGCACAGGACAGACACTTTCCCGGAATCCTGTTCCCTGCACTCCTGTCCTGAGAAACTCCCCGCCGCGCAGGACAGACACTTTCCTGGAATCCTGTTCCCTGCACTCCTGTCCTGAGAAACTCCCTGTCGCGCAGGACAGACACTTTCCCGGAATCCTGTTCCCTGCACTTTGATCCGAAGAAACATCTGCCGACGGCAGATTCTCTGCATCACAGACACGTTCTGCAGACATGGACTCTGACAGTTCAGGAACGCTCCTCCATGTATGTTTCAAGGAGCCGGACTACCTCATCCACATCGATCGGCTTTGCCGTATGGGCATTCATGCCGCACTCCAGACACTGCCTCACATCGTCTGAGAAAGCGTCCGCGCTCATGGCGATAATCGGGATCGTCCTAGCATCCTCCCGATTCAGCGCGCGAATGGCACGTGTCGCCTCATATCCGTTCATGACAGGCATCCGGATATCCATCAAAATCGCGTCATACCAGCCGGCAGGATTATTTTGAAATTTCTCAACACAGATCTGTCCGTTTTCCGCCCAGTCCAGTTCCAGTCCAAGATCAGACAGAAGCTCCTCCGCGATCTCCCGGTTGAGATCATTATCTTCAGCCAGCAGCACACGCCGTCCGGTCAGATCCGTGCCTGCTTCCATCTCCTGGACTTCCGTCTCTTCCGACGCGTCCCCATAAGCCCTGAGCGCATAATAGAGGGTGGAACGGAACAGCGGCTTGGGAATGGCCCCGTCAATCCCCGCCTCTCTGGCCTGCTCGCTCACATCGCTCCAGTCGACAGCGGAAACCAGAAGAATCCTGGATGCGCTGCCGCAGATTTCCCGTATCCGGCGCGCTGTCTGCAGACCGTCCATACCAGGCAGCTTCCAGTCCAGAAGAATGATCGGATAATCCTCCCCCTGCCTGTGACGCTCCGCCGCCATCTCCAGAGCAGCTTCCCCGGTCAGTACCCACTGTGTATGACAGCCGATTGTTCTCAGTGTGGCCGCCGCGCTTTTGCAAAGCAGCTCATCGTCATCAGCCAGCAGAATATCCCACGGCGGCAGACGCATTTCTTCCTCTTTCTTCGGAGCTTTCTCCAAATCCAGCGTCACATGGAATTCGGTACCTGCGCCCTGCTCGCTCTCTACTTCGATCGTTCCGTTCATGGCGTCCACAATGTGCCTGGTGATCGCCATTCCCAGCCCCGCTCCTTCAGTTTTCTGTACCCTGCTGCTGTCCTCCCTTGAAAAAGACTCAAATATTTTTTCCTTAAATTCCGCCGACATGCCGATTCCGGTATCTTTCACCCGCAGATGAACCCGGATCCGTTCATCCTCCTGCGAGGAATATTCCTCATAGAGAGACACATGGATGAAACCGCCTTCCGGCGTAAACTTGATTGCGTTGCCCAGCAGATTCAAAAGAATCTGATTCAGTCTTATGCTGTCGCAGTATACATGCTCCACCGGAATATCGTAAATATAAACATCGAACCGCTGATTCTTGGCGTTAATCTGCGGCTGAATAATATTGACAATCCCCTGCATAATCTCCTGCAGCGAAATTTGTTCCATATGGAGGGTCAGCTTCCCGCTCTCGATTTTCGACATATCCAGAATATCATTGATCAGCCCCAGAAGATGCCGGCTGGATAAATCAATTTTCTTCAGGCAGTTCTGTACCTGCTGTATATTATCCAGATTCGCTCTCGCAATCGCGGTCATACCCACAATTCCGTTCATCGGCGTGCGGATATCATGGCTCATGTTGGAAAGAAACTCGCTTTTTGCCTTGTTCGCGCGTTCCGCGGCCATCCGTGCCTCCACCAGCTCATGCATCTGCCGTCTGGTCAGCCGGATATACCAGGAAAATACTGCCAGAAGCGCCAGGAGGATCAGACCGCAGCTGACCACTGAAAACAGGCCCCACTCCTGCTCCAGTCTGTCCACTGTCTGATTCAGCTTTCCATGAGGCATGAAGAACAGCAGATACCAGTTGGAATACGGCAGACTGGTCGCATAAAGGTTCCGCCTCTCCCCGTTGAGAGAAAACTCGCTGGAGTAATTCCAGCCTTCCGCCATAACCACCCGGATCTCGGCAAGGTACTCTTCCGGCGTCTTCCCCTCAAGCGTATCGTATTTCGTCAGAACCCGGTCAAAATAATTTTTATCATCCACATCGCTGTCGCGCACCACAAAGCTGCCGTCGCTTCGAATGATAAAATAATAGATCAGGGATTCGTCCACATCCAGAGAAAGTGTGTTGCGAATATAGCTCAGAGGAAGCGCGCCGACCAGCGCCACACTCTTCCCGTTGTCTTTCATTGAATAGGCGGCGGGAATTGCGATCATAAGCATATCCTCTCCGGAATCATCGTGGCCGGTCGTCAGGATTTCCTGTCCCCCGGTCACAGCCTTTTCGAACTTTTCAGGTTCATCCACTTCCACCTGACTCCCATAGATCATCTGAAAGCTACCGTCGCCCATATAGAAGGCCAGATGATCAAATCCTCTCACTCTGGCACCGTAGCTGAGCGCTACCCGCATGGCGCTTTCGCTCATCCCGTTCCCGGGAGGAACCGAATCCACCAGTACCCGCACCTGGGACATCCTCAGTTCAATCGCCGTGCCAAAATGAGCAGCGGCCTGTTCACTCATACCTGCCATGTACAGAGAGCCAATATCACTGATCGCTTTCGCCCCACGGCGGTTCATCTGTACCGCCATAAAGGAAAAGGTCAGTATACACAGAACAGAAATGCAGACAAGGCTGAGAATTAGACCGTGCGTTGCCCTGTTCTTCATAGTTCCCTCCCCCCTTCTTATGTGATCATCTGTTACTGGCTTTTATTCCCACTTTCCATGAAAAGGCCGGAAAGTGACGTAAAGCCATCAAAATTTGTATTTCTTTCTTAGTCTATCATAACTTTTCAAAAAATTAAATCTGAAAATTCCATAAATTAATGCCGCAGCCTTAAACTTAGCAGAAATGTGAACTGCGGCAATAATTTTCGTGCAAATCCCCAAAAAATCATTTATAATTACATAACAGGCAGAAATAACTGAAAATAAGAAAACCAGAGAGGGAAACATTTGTTATGAACAAAAAAGAAACACCTGAAAAAATATGGAAAAAAATTTTTGATCTGCTTCCACAGAGACAGAAAATGAGCTTTTTTCTGATCCTTGTGATTCTGGGCGTGTCGGCCGTTTTAAGCCAGCTCACGCCGCTTGCCGTCGGCTATTTGACCGACCGTGTCCTGGCCGAGCCGGACGTCACCTTTTTATCTGTGGTTCCCGTCCTCCTCGTGATCCTGTTTGTGAACGTCATAAATGAGATCATCAAAGTCGCCCGGCGGCTGATCGTGGAGGATACCGCGACGCAGGCGGAGAAAAACGCGCGGCAGAAGGCGGCATCCTCTCTGCTGATGGCGCCGCTCTCCTACTTCCGCAGTCACATGACCGGGAACATCCACGGCCGCCTGAACCGAAGCCTGGACGGAACAATCAAGCTGATCAAGCTGATGTTCATGGACTTCGCTCCTGCTGTCACGACAGGACTTGCCGCAATTGTGACGATCTTTATCCAGCTCCCTGTGCCCGTCGCCTGCCTGGTGATCCTGGTAATCCCGGTCGGCACGTTCATCGTGCTGCGCCAGATCGGAACACAGAAAGGCATCCGCGTGGAACTCATGGAGACGAAAGCCGACATGGACGGAACCATGGTGGAGCTGCTCGGCGGAATCGAGACGATCCGCGCGCTGGATGGCGCGCAGGCGGAAAGCGACCGCATCCTTGCCCGTTCCGAACAGCTGCGCAGAAAGGAAATGAGGCATCACCGGGCCATGGCCTTCTATGACTGTCTGAAATTCATCAATGAAGCCGTGTTCAGCGTGCTGGTCATCGGCATCTCCGTCCTGCTTGCCTCGCGGGGACAGATTTCCATCGGTACGGTACTCACCGCCTATCTCTGCTTCACGCAGCTGACCGGACCTCTGCGCGAGCTTCATCGGATTCTGGACGAATTCTCGGAGTGCGTGGTTCTGGCAAACGATTATTTCCAGATTCTGGAGCTGCCGGTGGATTTCTCTTATCTGACAGAAGATATCCCGGTCAAAGTTCGGGAAGAAAATTCGGCTGACCGGAGAAACAAAGAATCCCGCATATTTCCTGATGAGATACGCAGTGAACATCCGGCTGATCTGGCCGCAAATTCTTTCAGACAACTAGAGATAGAAAGTTCGGCCAGACTGGCAGAATTTTCACAGCACGTCCCTGACGAAACGGCAGATATCCACAATTCGGATTTTTCCCGGCATCTGAAAAAAGAACTGACGGCTCCATCTGGACATAGCCGGAAAAACCTCTCAGATCCCTCCTCGCAGCTAAAAAAAGAAGCCTCACCTTCATCCCAGCCTCAGGCAGGCGGTATCCGGCTCTGCAGCGTGAACTTCTCCTACCCGGAAAAACCGGAACAGAGAATCCTCAAAAATATCAGCCTCTCCATCCCGGCAGGAACGTTTGTCGGGATCGCCGGACCAAGCGGCTGCGGGAAATCTTCTCTGATCAAGGTCATCGACAGGCTGGAGCAGGCGCAGGGAGAAATTTTCCTGGGCGGCGTGGAACTGTCCGCTTTCTCCCGCCGGATGCTGGCGGAAAACATCGCGCTTGTACCGCAGACTCCGTTCATCATCGCGGACACCGTGTACCGCAACATCTGCTATGGCATGAAGCAGGAAGTCACTCTGGAGGAAGTTCGGGAAGCCGCGAAAAAGGCCAACATCGCGGCCGACATTGAAAAGCTTCCGGGAGGCTATCAGTTCGCGCTCTCCGAAGGCGGCGCAAACCTTTCCGGCGGACAGCGCCAGCGGATCGCGCTCGCCCGCATCTTTCTGAAAAAGCCCCGGATTCTGATCCTCGACGAGGCAACTTCCGCTCTGGACAATACCTCGGAAAAACTGATCCAGGCGCAGATCGAGAAAATGAAGGAGGACTGCGGCACGACCGTAATCTCGATCGCGCACCGGCTGTCCACACTGCAGAACTGCGATGAGATCATCGTCATTGACAAAGGAGAAATCGTGCAGAAGGGAACCTTCCAGGAGCTTCGGGAAACACTGGGGATTTTCCGCGATATGGCGCTGGGAATAGTAAAGTAATTCCGCTCGTTTTAATAAAAATGAATAGTGGATAAATGAAAAGGAGAATAGACTGCGGTTCCCTCCCCTGCTGGCTGTGCCCGGAAGATGAGGGAACCGCTGCTCTACTCTTTTTCATATTTTTCTATCACGCATTCATGCAATTTTGTTTCTTTATTGTAGTTAATACCAACCAGAAGCATATTGCCCTTATACTCAGAAAGCGCTTGTGTATATTTTCTCTTTTTAATCTGCCCAATCGCACCCTCCGCACTTTTATCATATTTCAGTTCCATAACCAGCGCCGGCTTGTCTGATCTTTTTCTCGGAATAAATACAAGAGCATATCCTTCACCTGATGGCATTTCCCGCACCCTGATGTACTCATTCTGCGCAGAATAATATGCCAGCGCAATCACACAGCTCAGAGAGTTCTCATTGTTATACGTAAGAATCGACGTATTCTCACTGTGAATCTGGCTGACCATTCCGGCAACCTTTTCCGAATCCATGGACCATGTCGCACGCAGGATTTTCTCTGAATTTTCAAGCGCGTTTATCACTTCCTGCCATCTGCAACTTCTGACCGCCGTCTCAAACTCATCCTGTATCTCTTTATTCGGAATAAACACTTCCTTTTTATCCTGATCATAAGCCAGATAGCCAAGATGCACCAGCAAAGTCAGCACGTCATCCTTATTCCCAAACGTCATCATGTCATTCTGGAATGAACGAGTGTTGACGGCAAAGTGTTCTCCTGAAAGCATCTGAATTACGGATTCCCGCAGGCCGTCATAATTCATTTCAATATAGATTTTCAGCGCTTCAAAGGTTTCCGTCTGTGTCCAGTAATTGGAACATTTCTCCGACAGCACCGCCTCCACCACTGACTTGGGATTATACATATGGCGGACTCTGGGGAATCTGTATCCGTCATACCATCTCTCCATCTCATCATAATCCCTTTGATACTGTTCGCACAGTTCCCTGACTTCACGCTCCGTAAATCCGACAAATTCCTCAAACTGCCGAGGTTCTGTCATAGAATATTCCATAAACATATTCAAAGCAGAATGCGTGCCGTATTTCTTGATGGGAAGAATCCCCGTCATGTAAACCAGGCCCACATAAGACTTGTCCTTAAACAGATTGCGGATAAAATCCAGATATTTTTTCTGGTCTTCTTCGCTGTACTTTTTATCACGGAGGATGCAGTCCCACTCATCGATAATAAAAATAAATGGTTTTCTCGTTTTACTATATATTTTTTCCAGTGCCATGCTCAAAAATCTGGTTCTTTCCGTAATCATATCCGGATAGCAATCTCTGAGATCATCCAGCACTTCTGACTGCAGCAGACTCAATGTCTCATTCACATCCGAACAGAGACTGACAAAGCTCTGAACATTCAGCATAATCACATTATACTGATTCAAATGCTCTTTGTAACTCTTATCTTCTGCAATTCTGTACCGGTCAAACAGGTCTGACGCATTCCATTCCTTTTCATAATACGCGCACAGCATATTTGCGGCCATGGATTTTCCAAAACGGCGCGGCCTGCTGATGCAGATATAGCACTGCTCCGTCCCGATTGCCTCATTCGTATACTTGATCAGTTCTGTCTTATCCACATAAATTTTTGAATTAACTGCCCGTTTAAACAAATCATATCCTGGATTCAGATAAACTCCCACCTGCATTCACGCTCCTTTTCCTGTATAATTACTTTCTGTATTCAGTTTATCATAATAATCTTCAAAAGTAAACTAAAAGATTGAAGATATTTTAAAATATAGTATTCACTGCTCCTTAAATTTATTTTCACCTCACAAAACAAACTTATTTTCTTAGATTTTTTTTACATTATTGTATTGCAACGTTATTATACAAGTGATACACTAAACTTGTCTGATATTTTTTTGACAGAAAGGAGAAGGATCAGTAACTATGAAAACCAAAAAACTTGTCAGCGTCGTCACTGCTCTGGCTCTGATGGCATCAACCGTTGGCATGACCTCTTTCGCTGAAGGCTACACGGCCGGCACCTACACTGGAGAAGGCGCAGGCTTTGGCGGCAAAGTGACCGTGACAATCACAGTCGATGATTCCACAATCACCGACGTCACAGTGGAAGGTCCCGATGAGACGCCGACCGTCGGCGGAGCTCACCTGGAAGAACTTGCGGAGCAGATCAAAACAGCGCAGAGCGCGGAGATCGACGGAGTATCCGGCGCAACGCTGACCTCCACAGGAGTAAAGGAAGCGGCAGCCGCGGCAATCGCGCAGGCTTCCGGAGAAGCTTCCGGAACTGAGGATACGGAGCTGGCTTTCACGGCAGGCACGTACACCGGCACAGCTGAAGGCTATAACGGTCCTGTCGAAGTGTCCGCCACGTTCTCTGACACCGCCATCACAGATGTGGAAGTCACCGCAAATTCCGAGACGGCTCATGTCGGCACACCGGCGATCGATATCATCATCCCGGATATCATCGCCGCAAACGGCACAGGCGTTGACTCGGTATCCGGCGCGACCTTCACGTCCAGAGCGATCAAAGAAGCGGTCAACGCTGCCGCTGAGCAGGCAGGCGCCACAAACATGAACGCGTTCAAATCGAACACTGTCGCTCATGAGCCGCAGGCCGACATTGAGAAGACGGTTGACATCGTGGTTGTAGGTGCGGGCGGAGCAGGTATGGGCGCTGCAGCACAGGCCGCGCAGAACGGCGCTACAGTCCTCGTCATGGAGGAGAACGCGGAGATCGGCGGAAACACGCTGGTATCCGGCGGCGCATATCAGTCCGTCATGCCGTATCTGGTATGGGATCCGGCGGATCCGGACGCAACGACCGGCGTATGGGATTACAACGGCCAGTCTTACGACAAGATCATGTCCACACAGGGATGCATCGATACTCTGAAGACTATCCTGAACTGGTCTGAGGAACCGTTCGACGCGGATTACTATGTAGATCACGAATATGTAGCGGGCGAGATCGAAGATCTGAGCCAGCACGGCGTACATCAGGAATATCTGCCGACGCTGCAGGCTCTGAAAGCCGAGATCCAGGAATACCTTGACTGGGCACAGCCGAAGCTTGACGCAGGTGTACCGGAGAATGAAATCACACTGTTCTCAACCGTAAACCTTCATATTTTCCAGACCTACTACGGCGGACTTCGTCAGAGCCATGACAAGACCGAGTGGATCTACGGAGACTATGATCTTGTAAGCCAGTTCATCACCGAGGCACAGGGCCTGAAGGAATGGCTGGAGGATCAGGGCGCAATATTCAACGACGCGGTTCAGACGACGCTGATCGGAGCCCTCTGGTACAGAGAGAACGAGTTCGGCGGCGGAGACCTCGACGGAGACGGCGAGGCGGAGGAGCCTGCACAGTGGGGCACCTACTTCGCGACCACAAAGAATACGCTGCTGAACACTTCACCGACGGCAGCAGACAATGAGATCATGCTGAGAACAACCGCTGAGAACCTGATCGTCGAGGACGGAAAGGTAACCGGCGTTACCGCGACACAGTATGACGGAACCAAAGTAACCGTACATGCAAACAAGGGCGTGATCCTGTGCACTGGCGGCTATGCCGCAAACATCGGCATGGTCATGGACACCAACAAGTACTGGGATCCCGCTTATATCACAGACGCAACCAAGACGACAAACCGCTCCTCCATGCAGGGCGACGGCATTGCAATGGGCGAGGAAGCAGGCGCGGCAACGACCGGCACAGGCTGGACACAGATGATGCCGATCTCCTGGATTGACAATGGAAACCTGAGCTTCGGTGCAGGAACCTATGCGGTATACATCAACCCGACCACAGGATCCCGTTTCGTGAACGAGTCCGCAGAGCGTGACGTGCTCTCCCTCGGCGAGTTCCAGAACGGCATCGAGTACGGCGGAAGCCAGGGCGTATTCCTTGAGATCTCCAACGCGGACGTCATGGTAGGCCGCCCGTATCCGTACGATGACTACACCACGAACACCTCAGGCAAGGAGCAGGTGGACGGAAGAGTTTACTTTGTAACCAGCGCGGACGAGCTTGGCGCCGTTATGGAGCAGTTCGGCATGACAGCCGACCCGGCGACGATCTACGCGAACATCGAAGCATACGACAAGTCCATCATGGCGGACGAGCAGCCGTCTGACGGCATCGGCAAATCCCAGGCGTCCAACCTGGTTGGTTCCGCTGAGCTTGACGAGAACGGCAATTATCTGCCGGATACTTACACCCTGGACGGCGTGCTGCTGAGAGTCAGAATCATGGCTCCGTCCACTCACCACACAATGGGCGGTCTCTCGATCGACACAGAGCGCCACGTGCTTGACGCGCAGGGCAATATTATTGAAGGTCTGTACGCAGCCGGCGAAGTAACCGGAGGCATCCACGGCGGAAACCGTCTCGGCGGAAACGCGATCGTTGAGATCTTCGTATCCGGACGTACCGCTGCCAACACAGCGACAGGCGCCACTGCTCCTGCTGCTGCGGAAACAGAAACCACAGCGACAGAGGTTTCTGCTGCAGAGACAGAGCTTCCAACAATTGCAGAAACAGAAGCCGGCATTGCAGAAGAAACCACCGAAGTAATCACGGAAGCGGCAGAAGAAGCTACGGAAGTCCTCGAGACAGCTACAGAGGTTACTGAAGTATCTTCTGAAAGCATCGAAACGGAAGACACCGGAGTAACCGAGCCTGCAACAGAACTGGATACGGCAGCCGAGGAAACAGAAATGAACACTGAAGCGCCAGAAACAGCGGCGGCAGAAACAGAAGTGAACACCGAAGCGACAGAAATGCTGACCGAAGCTCCTGAGGTAGTTACAGAATAACACGGAAATTTTTATGACCAGTTCCGTCTCATGCGGCAGAACGGAGGAGACGACGAGTCTCCTCCGTTACTTATGCGCGGGCCCAGGCAGGGAAACCAGACTGCACGGGCGAGCAGGGGGAGAAAAAGCCCCCTCCTGCTCGCTCGTGACACTTTTTCATATACAGTCAGGCCCCGGTGTTACTGTTCACTCCGGCCTCCAGCATCACCCGGCACCGCTTCTTATAGCATGCAATCCCGTATTTCAGGATCTTCTCTATCCCGTCGTCCGCCAAGTCGTCCTCATAGCCGGTGTACTCGATCTGCTTCAGCGCTTCCCTGCACGCTGCCTCCAGATCTCCGTCATGCGCATATTTCACCTCGATGATGATCCCCATATCCCCCGTCTCCGGCTCCGCCAGGATGTCCGCGTACCCTTCTCCCATCTCACGGTTCGATGTAACGCCCCACCGGCTCTTCACCCCAAGGATCCCGAGCAGCAGGCCATGATAAAAGTTTTCCTTCATTTCCTTCCTTACAGCCGTGTCGCGGATGCTGATCGTCCTCCTCAGGTATTCCGTAAAGATCTTCTCCACTTCCTTTGCTTCCCCTTTTTGCAGGGCATCGCAGAATCGGTTCAGCATTTCCCCGTCTTCCCGCACATTCTCCTTGAAATACTCCATGATCTGCGTCACAAAAATATCACGCACCGCCAAGTTGGGGATTGCAAGCTTCATCTGCCGCCCTTCCGCTTTTCCTCTCTGCGTCAGGTAACCCGTCGTAAAGAGCAGACTCCAGATGTTGTCGACCGTCAGATAAATCTCCGGGTACGTCAGTTCCTGACGGATCTCCTTTGTGACAGTCTCACCGGCCACCAGACGTTCGATCTCCCGTTTGAGCATCGACGCATTTCCCGATTCCCGGATAAACCGCTTCACCGCGTCGTTGCTGCTCGTGTTGATCCAGTAGTTCTCCGGCTGCACATCCGGGGCGCTCCGGGCCCGGTCGCAGTGGTTCAGCACATCCCACGGACAGTATACCTCTACATTCCCGAACTGATAGCCGTCATACCACGTTTTTATCTTCTCATAATGTTCCTCTATCCCGTAATACGCGAGAAGCTTTCTCACTTCTTTATCCGTGAAACCGAAATACTCATCGAAACGCTCATCCGCGATCGACAGCACCTTCAGGTTGTTCAGCCCTGTAAAGATACTCTCCTTTGAGATCCGCAGGCACCCGGTCAGCACCGCAAATTTCAGGCTGCTGTTCGTCTTTAACGCCTGCCCCAGCAGGCTGCGGATCAGGGAGATCATCCGGTCATAATACCCGTTCGCATGGGCCTTTGCCAGAGGAACATCATACTCGTCGATCAGCAGGATCACCTTTGTTCCATGATGCTTCTCCAGCAGTTCTGACAGCCTCTTCAGACCGTTACCAAAAATACCTTCGCTCATATCATCATCCAGAAGTTTCCGGTAATCCGCTTTCTCCTGTTCATCCAGTGCATCGCTGTTCAAAAGATACCGTGCTTTTCCCGCCGTGCTTTTCAGCGTCAGCGCCGCCATCTGAAACGCTGTCTCATAAGTCCCCGCATCGATCCCTTTCAATGAGATGGAAACGACCGGATACTTCCCCATATATTCCTCGCAGAGCGCGGTTTCCTCTGCTATCTCCAGTCCGTCAAAAATACTCTTATCCCCATCCAGAGAGAAAAAATGCTCCAGCATGCTCATATTCAGCGTTTTCCCAAACCGACGCGGACGGGTAAACAGATTCACCTCACCCCAGTTATTCAGAAGATCCCTGATCAGTCCTGTCTTATCCACGTAGTAAAAATCGTCGGAACGAAGCTTTTCAAAATTTTCGATACCGATGGGGAGTTTCTTTTTCAGCATTTTCATTTTTTCACGCTCCTCTCAGGCATT